>NZ_JBHIPG010000037.1:0-1649 GCF_042195905.1 Bartonella sp. AP331QHHD | reverse complement strand
TTATGGTGTATAAACGCATATAAAATGCATTGCTATAAACATATCATAAAAGAGAGAGTAACATAAAAAAAGCCGTGTCAAGTGATATGACGCGGCTTTCAAATAACGATTATAATGATAGAAAAATAATCATCCACAATGGAGTAATGAATGCATATATACAAAACGTATTATATTGCAAGCGCTCTATTGAGATATGAAAACTTATCAAAAGGAATGTAAATGATGCGTATGATCTTTAATCACTCTTTTGAATGGGAGAGCCTATAAATGCTTTTTGTTTCTCTCAAACGTATTAATCATAACGTCTTTATCTTTTAAAGAGATTCATTGAAAACAAAGCCCATGATCATGATGCTTCTTTTAAAACGTTTCAATATACTAAGCTCAAAATCGAGCTGAGTGAATTCACATAACGCATTCTATAAAATCAAAACGCTTGTTAGCTTTAACAAAACTCGTTTTTTACATTTACGAGTATTGGTTTTCAAAACAATCTCTCATAAGACAAATAAATAACCGCTTTTATCAAACGCAAGGCTTTAAAAACTGTTATAAACATCTGTTTCAAATGTTTAAACGTTCATTTAGAAAGGCTTTCATAAGTTTCTTTTAAACAGAACTTCTTTGCAAATTAATCGCTCTATATTTGTGCTCTGTACTTTTAAATGGTAACTTTTAAAACGTTTTTTAGTACCATATCTAAGGTAAAATAGTATTTTACTGCTATGGTATTACCCGCCTCCATTTTTTTGTGGAAGCGAATAATTCCGTTCTTAAAAACTAGTCTGCAATCTATTCATTAAAAGGCTTTTCATTTCATAAGATATAAAATACCTCTTTATCGTTTTTTTAACTTTTAGTAAGCGTTTTAAAAGCGATTTTATCCTTAATCCTTTTATGCAATTTTTTAAATTAAACCTATAAGCTTATGACAGGTTCAAACAGTTAATTTCTTTAATGCCATTTTAGAGGTTTTTCCCAATTTTGGGAAAAATTATATGATCTCTATTTTCTATAAATGCGTATCTTTTGGTACAATTTATCTTATAACAGTTTCAAACGATTACCCTCTATAGGTAATAAGATATTGCTATAGCATTTTTAGATTTTACGCTTCTCAATTTTGAAAACTGTAATTTTANAGGTAATAAGATATTGCTATAGCATTTTTAGATTTTACGCTTCTCAATTTTGAAAACTGTAATTTTATGTTTTTATCATGCGATTAACAATCCAATCATTAAAACAAGATGTGATCTTTAAACGTATGTTATCGATAATTCCAAACAACTAAATTTTAAACAATGCGATTTTGAGTGATAAAAACATATCATAAAATTTATAAACTGTTATGAATGATATCGGCTTTTCATTTTATTTGAATACACACATGCGTTATAATATTCACGTCATGATTTGCTTTTTATGGTCTATTCATACATGGCAATCTTATATAAAAAATGATCAAATGAATCACGTATAAAAAGATGGATTCTTGAGTGGATTCATATAAAATAATTGCAAACAACATATTGACTTTATTGCGTTTTTTTGTATAATGTGACTCTGTAAACCAAAAGGGAGTCTCTACCTGTGGACTTCCTGCTATTTGGTCAAATTCTTGATTACACTTGTCCAAAGCATCC
>NZ_JBHIPG010000036.1:0-2261 GCF_042195905.1 Bartonella sp. AP331QHHD | reverse complement strand
AGCTTCATTATCCTTTGTTGCTTCACCAACACCTGAAAGTGTCCGATCCGAACCAGTCTTGTTGGCTATGTTGATTTCACTGCCTTCTACTTCTTTACCAATAGTGATAAGATTGGTTGCTTGATCTTTCTTAACAAGGCTATCACCTTTCACATTGGTAATCTCATTATTAATTTCTTTGCTAATCTCATTTCTAATATTTGTGAAAGAATTACCAACTCCAGCCAAAGCATCCGCCACATTGCCATAGTCTATCTCTTCAGATTTACCATCATCCTTAACTGTCTTAACCTTAAAACTTGGAGCAGTCCATTGTCCTTGCTCATCATAGCCAGCACCTCCACCAAAATAGGTTGCAAGTTGTTCGTTCAGCGAATAAAGCTGACCACCCGTGATAGCATCCGTTGAATTAGCGCTAATCTCACCATTGGCAAGGAACGTAATTCTACTGTTTTCTTGTGTCCTGACAGCTTTGCCTTTTTCTTCTTGCTTCTTCTCATGACGTGCTACAAAGGCATTGGCTTCATCATTCCATAACAAAGCATCACCTTTAACTTGCTGAGTAATATTCGTTATGTTTTTAGTAAGTTCGTTAAACTTATTTGTTACATTATTATTGACATTCTTGATATTGCTATCAAGCTGGCTTTTGTTAACAGCGTCATTATTGTTCTTTGCTTCCCCAACACCAGAAATTATCCGATCCGCACCGCTTTCATTTGCAATATTGATTTCTGCGCCACCTACTTTTGCACCAATAGTGAGACGATGCGTTGTTTTGTCTTGCTGAACAAAGCTCTCGCTTTCCACTTTGGTAATCACATTATTAACCTGTTCAGTCAATTTATTCTGAACATTCGTGATAGAACTTCCAACACCTGTAAGTGCATCAGCTACATTCGTATAGTTCTTGTCAAAAGAAGTACCATCCTCACCAAACTGCTTGATCTTGAAATCCGGTGCTTTCCATTTGCCCTCTTTATCATATCCAGCACCTCCACCAAAATAGGTTGCAAGTTGTTCGTTCAGCGAATAAAGCTGACTACCCGTTACAGCATCCGTTGATGTAGCGCTAATCTCACCATTTGCTAGAAACGTAATTCTACTGTTTTCTTGTGTCCTGACAGCTTTGCCTTTTTCTTCTTTGCTCTTCTCATGACGCGCTACAAAGGCATCGGCTTCCTTGCTCCATAACAAAGAATCCTGTGCTACTCCTTCAGAAACCTCTTTAATCCTTGCATTCACATTCTTGATATTTGTATCAAGACCTGCAAAAGCGGTTCCAACACCTTGAAAGGCACTCTCTGTTACAACTCCATCTTTAGCAATGTAAGATAATTTATACGTTGGCTGTGTAAGAGCTCCATCTTTAAAGGATGCTTCTCCACCTAAAAACTTAGCTACATCCTCACCGATTTTATTAATCTGACCACCCGTGATTGCATCATGTGAACCCTTGGCAATCTGACCATCGGCAACATTATGAAGACCAACAGCTGCCTTATCCTTACCTTTGCCTAAAGTCACACTCGTGTAATCAATGTCGCCATTCTCACCCTCTTTTTTATCGTAATGAACAACAGCCGAGTCATCTGACTGAAGGCTGGTAGAAAGATCCTTCAAACCTTTATCTAATTGACCTTTGTTAACAGCGTCATTATTGTTCTTTGCTTCCCCAACACCAGAAATTATCCGATCCGTACCGCTTTCATTTGCAATATTGATTTCTGTGCCACCTACTTTTGCACCAATAGTGAGACGACTCGTTGTCTTATCTTGCTGAACAAAGCTCTCGCTTTCCACTTTGGTAATCACATTATTAACCTGTTCAGTCAATTTATTCTGAACATTCGTGATAGAACTTCCAACACCTGCAAGTGCATCTGCTACATTCTGATAATTCTTGTCAAAAGAAGTACCA
Source organism: Bartonella sp. AP331QHHD (assembly GCF_042195905.1). Classification (NCBI taxonomy): domain Bacteria; kingdom Pseudomonadati; phylum Pseudomonadota; class Alphaproteobacteria; order Hyphomicrobiales; family Bartonellaceae; genus Bartonella; species Bartonella sp. AP331QHHD. Next base: position 340 of record NZ_JBHIPG010000036.1, on the reverse strand, counting down.
TCCTCACTAAACTGCTTGATCTTGAAATCCGGTTCTCTCCATATGCCCACTTCATCATATCCAGCACCTCCACCAAAATAGGTTGCAAGCGTGTTACCCATTGTATAGAGCTGACCACCATTTACTGCATCTGTTGAGTTTTGGGTAATCTCACCATTTGCAAGGAACGTAATTCTACTGTTTTCTTGTGTTCTTACAGCTTTGCCTTTTTCTTCTTGCTTCTTCTCATGACGCGCTACAAAGGCATTGACTTCATCATTCCATAACAAAGAATCCTGTGCTACTCCTTCAGAAACCTCTTTAATCCGTGCATTCACATTCTTGATATTTGTATCAAGAC
>NZ_JBHIPG010000035.1:0-4682 GCF_042195905.1 Bartonella sp. AP331QHHD | reverse complement strand
TGTTTATGGCAATGCTAAAGTGACTGGTTATCACACCATTAGAGGTTTGGTACATGGCAATGCAAGATTAAAAAGAAATGATTATTCATATGTTGAGCAAAACATTTACTATGCATATGGAATTCCTGAAGATTGTGAAATTTATGAAAACGATACCGTTGTAAAGATTGTTGAAAATAAAGCAGCGTAAATAAAATAACGGGGCGGGGGGCTGCTTTATAGCAAAAAAGCCGCGTCCTTTTAAGACACGGCTTTTGTTTGCAACTGGAAACTTATACATTTTAAATGTTAAAGTATATTACACAAAACGTGTAAAAATGCAAGCCTTAATACATAAAAACCGCATCAAAATGAATTGATACGGCTTTTATTATCAAAACAGCTAGCGATCTAAATAAACGATTAAAATAACCAATCGAAATATAAAAGAACATCTCTTTATTGCACAAAACGTATCAAAAAGCAAGCTGTTAAGTAAAATAAAAATGGGATTCACACTGTAGATTCAGTGGGTTATGATAAATTCTGTTTGTAAAAATACACCATAATGTGTTATACTATCATCAGTTGTGAGTTTGTTTTGTTCTAAGTACTATTTTCCATTAAAGGACAGAAAGCAAATGCTTAATAAAGTGATTTTAATTGGTCATTTAGGTGCCAATCCAGAAAGCAAAACAATGTCATCTGGTATCGAGGTGGTCAATTTTCGAATGGCAACGTCTGAGAGCTATACAGACAAGGCAACCAATAAGAGAATAGACAAAACCGAATGGCATTCCGTTGTGGTGTTTAATCCACATCTTGCAAAAATAGCACTCCAGTATCTGAATAAAGGCAGCAAAGTTTATATCGAGGGACAGCTTCAAACGCGTAAATGGCAAGATAAAAACGGTATTGATCGCTATGTAACAGAAGTCATATTGCCTCAGTACAAAGGCGAGTTAAAGCTTTTAGATGGCAAAAATGATGATAATCAAGATCAGTCATCTGCTTATGACAGAAGCATTTACAGACCTCTTGATACATCTCATACCGTTATGAATGATAGCGTTCCTTTTTAAACAGAAGGTGCTTTAATGGATAGTAAAAAGAAGTCTAGGGTTAGTACAGAAGAATCTGAACCCGTTTATATGCTTACAGAGAATGATATAGAGCTGTTAAGAGATTGTATGTCATCTACATCAATGAGTTATTACAGTATAGTGATGGGTGCTTTATTGAGTACACTTTTCATTCTGCTCTTAAAACTTTCTTGGGATCAAAGTCACTTAAAACTTAAGTTAGGTGTTGCTGCTGTAATATGCATTTTAGTGGTTTTATTGTTCTTTTTAAATCGAATTTCATGGTCAAGATCAGAGAGAATTTGGCAAGATATTAAACAGACATCTGAGGACATAAGTGAAAAAAAATAAAAAAAGGGGACGCCCTAAAATAGCAGGGCAGGTAAGAGAACCAAACGGACGTATATCACGTGCAAAAGCACCGCGTGAAGCCGTTGATAAATTGGCAATAGAAATGCGTGCAAAGCGCTTCGGTTTAACGCTACAGGAGGCAAAAAATCCACTTTCTGGTACCTATATCGGGCGGCTTTGTTTGCAAGGCGTGATTACACAAGAGCAATATGATGCCGCGCAACAGTACCTACAGATAAGAAATAATTACCTTTGCGCAAAAGGCTTGCCTAATGCGATTTATGATGATGTGTCTACAAATTCAGATCCAGATAGCTTTGAACAATGGGTTCAAAAAGCAACAAATCACTATCAAGCCGTGAAAGAGGCACTAAAAGAAGCACAATGCCTTTATAGACAGTATAATCTTCATGCTGCGCTACAGTACCTCGTTATAGAAGATCAAATGCTACCCCACCTTGTGAATTCATTACGCGTTGCTCTTAATGCGCTTCAGAAGCATTTTTCAAAAAAGTAGATTTGAAAGAGATACTACCACCCATATATATATGGTATTGCAATAACAGCTAAGGCGGTCATTATTGTAAATAAAAACGCCGGAATCTTTAATCTAAATCGCCAGAGTATGTTAATCGGAAGAGACATGATGGTGATTATTATAAAGCCTATTACGAACCATTCCTTTATCTTTTTATTAAAATGGCTTATTTTTTTATCAACAACATCAAAGCGATAACATTCTCCATTTTCCGACTTCATATATAAAGGAATATCGCTTTTTTGAAATATGTTCCTATAAACATTTCCTAATTTATTTACTAGCTTATCACATGGTGTTGTCCCTTGGTTGTTTAAGATATAAAAGCTAAAAGCTAATATTCCGATAATGACTACACCTATTAAAATGAAGCGTTTAGACATAGTTTATCCATTGTTTTTCATTGTTACATCTTCGCTTCATACAGATTCCCTTTGAAATTATCAATATGTGTTATTTTTATGTTGACAAAGTGTAGCAAATCGTATTTAATGACAAATACGGCACTGGTCGTACTGTATCTAAATGAGGGTGTGGTACAGTTCAAAATCCCCGCAAATGCGGGGTTTTTTATTATCTGGAGGGTGTATTTTATGACATCACAAAATACAGAACAGATTTCTCAAACAAAGAAAAAATATAAACCCCCTAAGGCAGGAATGGGGCGTGTCAAAGGTGTACCGAATAAGAATACACGCCTTTTGAAAGAGGCTATTCTTAAAGCTGCTGAATTGGCAGGCAATAAGTATGGGAAAGAGGGGCTAATCTCTTACCTCGAAAAGCAGGCAATAAGATGCCCTGCGGCTTATTTAGCGTTGCTTGGGAAGATCTTGCCTTTGCAAGTGACGGGGGAAGATGGGGGCGCGATTAAGATCATAGGGCGTGTAGAAATTGCTCCTTTAACAATGAATGACGACAAGACAGATTAAGATTGTACCAAAACTCATTCCTATTTTTGCAGGGGACGCTTTGGTACGGGCGGCTTGGGGTGGACGAGGGTCTGGAAAGACAAGATCATTTGCCTTGATGGCTGCTTTAAAAGGCTATCAATTTGGTATGCAAGGGATATCGGGCACTATACTTTGTGCACGTCAGTTTCAGAATTCTTTGGCAGAAAGTTCATTGGAGGAGATTAAGCGCGCCATTGAAGCGCATGACTTTTTAAAGGACTATTACAAGGTTGGGGAATCGTCGATTAAGTCGATAGATGGTCGCGTAGCCTTTCAGTTTTCTGGTCTGGACCGTAATATTGCGAGCAGTAAATCGATGGGGCGCATTTTGCTTTGTTGGGTTGATGAAGCAGAGCCGGTAACAGAGACGGCTTGGCAGACGCTTATTCCAACGTTGCGTGAAGAAGGCGAGGGGTGGCGAGCAGAGNGGCGCATTTTGCTTTGTTGGGTTGATGAAGCAGAGCCGGTAACAGAGACGGCTTGGCAGACGCTTATTCCAACGTTGCGTGAAGAAGGCGAGGGGTGGCGAGCAGAGTTATGGGTGACATGGAACCCGTTGCGAGAGAATGCCCCCGTTGAGAAGCGGTTTCGCTTTTCAGACAATGAAGCCATTAAGCGTGTAGAGATCAATTGGTCAGATAATCCGAAGTTTCCTAAGATCTTGAATGAAGCGCGGCTTGATGATCTGAGAAACCGTCCCGAGACCTATAAGCATATCTGGGAAGGGGCTTATCTTACAGCGGTTCAAGGCGCTTATTATCAAAAGGAAATGTTGGCAGCCGAGCAAGAGGGGCGGATAGGGCGTGTTGCTCGTGATCCTTTAATGCAGATACGCGCCTTTTGGGATATTGGGGGGACAGGCGCCAAGGCAGATGCCACGGCGATATGGATAGCACAATTTGTTGGTAGAGAGATCAGAGTGCTTGATTATTACGAAGCACAGGGACAGCCTTTATCCGAACATATCGGTTGGTTGCGTCAAAATGGTTATGAGAAGGCATTGATGGTTCTCCCCCATGACGGTGCGACCAGAGACCGTGTGCACAATGTGAGTTTTGAGAGCGCTCTTAAACAGGCAGGCTTTCAAACAAAAGTTATCCCTAATCAGGGAGCAGGGGCTGTTAAGATACGTATAGAAACAGTCCGCCGTGTTTTGCCTTCTGTTTGGTTTAATGAGAAGACGACAGTAGCAGGACGTAAGGCACTGAACTGGTATCACGAGAAATGGGATGAGAAGCGTAATATTGGCTTGGGAGCAGAGCATGATTGGTCCAGTCATGGGGCAGATGCCTTTGGACTGATGTGTATTTCATACAAACCACCAAAAGAAATACAAAAGCGACCAGCTTATAGCGGCAGAATGGAATATGAGAGTACCTCATGGATGGCAGAATGATGCATGATGATGAACGTTTAGAAAAAGACAGCAATGTATCTGATCTCTCTCATGAAGGTTTGTTTCGTAAGCTTGTGAGCTGGTACAAAGAAGATGTGGAGCATGTGAACAAATGGCGTGAACATGCGCGGGAGGATTTTGGTTTTTACAATGGTGATCAATGGAATGAAGAAGATTTATCGGCGTTAAAAAAGCAACGCCGCCCCGTTATGACTTTTAATCGTATTGCTCCGCTTGTGAATGCTGTTGTGGGTTCAGAACGCAACAATAAGCGAGAAGTGCAATTCATTCCTCGTCAAATAGGGAAGGCATTGCCAAGTGAATTGCTTACAGGAGCAGCAGAATGGTTTCGCGACATGGCACATGCTGAATATGCAGATAGTGAT
>NZ_JBHIPG010000034.1:0-143818 GCF_042195905.1 Bartonella sp. AP331QHHD | reverse complement strand
GAGGTCTTCCCATGATCAACGTGACCAATCGTACCAATATTAACATGCGGTTTTGTTCGTTCAAACTTGCTCTTCGCCATTTGAGCTCTCCATTTTCCGTCCAAGCCAAGGACTAAGTTAAAAATTAATTACCAACCTGAAATTACGCGTATTTCTTTTGAATCTCCAAAGCAACAGCTGAAGGCACAGGCTCGTAATGATCAAACTGCATTGTATACTGCGCACGCCCCTGACTCATAGAGCGAAGAGTATTCACATAACCAAACATATTTGCCAAAGGAACCATTGCATTCACAACCGTTGCAATGCCGCGCGCTTCAGTTCCTGAAATCTGCCCCCGACGAGAATTGAGATCACCAATAACATCACCAACATAATCATCTGGAGTAACAACTTCCACCTTCATGATCGGTTCAAGAAGCTGTGCACCAGCCTTCTTTGCCCCATCACGAAAAGCCGCACGAGCAGCAATCTCAAAAGCCAAAACCGAAGAATCAACATCGTGATAGCCACCATCAATGAGAGTCGCTTTTACACCAAGCATAGGAAAGCCCGCAAGAGGACCTGACCCCATAACACTCTCAATCCCTTTTTGGACACCGGGAATATATTCTTTAGGAACAGCACCACCAACAATCTTTGACTCAAAAATAAAGTCATCACCATCATGAGGCTCAAAAACAATTTTCACACGAGCAAATTGACCTGCACCACCCGATTGTTTCTTATGCGTATAATCAATTTCCGCCATTTTAGTAATTGACTCACGATAAGCAACTTGAGGCTGCCCAACATTTGCTTCAACCTTAAACTCACGCCGCATACGATCAACAATAATATCAAGATGAAGCTCACCCATTCCAGCTATAATAGTCTGACCAGATTCCTCATCCGATTTAACACGAAATGAAGGATCTTCGGCTGCTAGACGGTTAAGAGCAATACCCATTTTTTCTTGATCTGCTTTTGTCTTCGGTTCAATTGCAATCTCAATAACAGGCTCTGGAAATTCCATCCTCTCCAAAATAACAGGCTTCAAGGGATCACAAAGAGTATCCCCTGTTGTCGTCTCCTTAAGTCCTGCAAGAGCAACAATATCACCAGCAAATGCTTCTTCAATATCCTCACGAGAATTTGAATGCATTTGAAGCATACGCCCCAAACGCTCTTTTTTCTTTTTCACAGTATTCTCAAGAGAAATACCTTTCTGAACTTTACCTGAGTAAATACGACAAAACGTCAATGAACCAACAAAAGGATCATTCATAATTTTAAAAGCAAGCATAGATAGCGGAGCATCATCAGAAGATTCGCGTGTCGTCTCAGCCTCAGTCTTTACATCAATACCCTTAATCGCCGGAATATCAACTGGAGAAGGAAGATAGGAAACAACAGCATCCAAAAGTGGCTGCACCCCCTTGTTTTTAAAAGCCGTACCACAAAGAACCGGATGAAACTGAACTTCTACTGTCCCCCTACGAATGAGAGAAACAAGCTGCTCGTTGGTTGGCATAACACCCTCCAAATAAGCCTCTGTCGCAGCTTCATCAACCTCCACAGCCATCTCAATCAATTTCTCGCGATATTCTTCAGCTTTTTCCTTTAAATCAGAGGGAATTTCACTTATTACCGCCGAGGCACCAATAGAACCATCCCACTTTAAAGCCTTCATTTCTACAAGATCAACAACACCTTCAAAGTCATTTTCAGCACCAATCGGCAACTGCAAAACAAGCGCTTTAGCACCTAACCGAGAACCAACCATCTCCACACTACGATAGAAGTCAGCTCCTATTTTGTCCATTTTATTAACAAAAACCATACGAGGCACGCGATACTTCTCAGCTTGCCGCCAAACAGTTTCCGTCTGAGGCTCCACACCAGCATTTGCATCCAACAAGGCTATTGCACCATCAAGAACACGCAAAGAGCGCTCAACTTCAATCGTAAAATCAACGTGCCCTGGCGTATCAATAATATTAAAGCGACGCTTCCGACCGTCCTGCCCTTCCCAAAACGTCGTTGTCGCAGCAGATGTAATCGTAATACCGCGCTCCTGCTCCTGCTCCATCCAATCCATTGTAGAAGCACCATCATGGGTCTCGCCAATTTTATGATTCTTACCGGTATAGAACAGAATACGTTCAGTCATCGTAGTCTTACCGGCATCAATATGCGCCATAATACCAAAATTACGATAATCTTCAATTTTATATTCGCGAGCCATTATATTTGCCTTAGTTTAAAACTTCTACCAGCGATAGTGAGAAAAAGCACGATTAGCTTCAGCCATACGATGAACATCTTCACGCTTTTTCACGGCAGAACCACGATTATTAGCCGCATCCATCAATTCACCAGATAAACGCTCAATCATCGTCGTTTCATTTCGACCACGTGCCGCCGCAATCAACCAACGAATAGCAAGAGCCTGACGACGATCAGGACGAACATCAATCGGAACTTGATAAGTAGCGCCACCAACACGGCGTGAACGAACCTCAATGTGAGGAGCAACATTCTCTAAAGCTCGATGAAATAGAGCCACAGGATCTGTTTTTACTCTTTTTTCTACAGAATCGAGCGCACCATAAACAATACGCTCTGCAACTGATTTTTTACCATCAAACATAATGGCATTCATAAATTTCATAATAACCAAATCACCAAATTTTGGATCTGGATTAATCTCACGCTTTTCTGCTCTATGACGACGGGACATTGGCTTTGTCTCTCAATATTATTTTGGACGCTTTGCGCCATACTTTGAACGACGCTGTTTACGATTCTTGACACCCTGCGTATCAAGCAAACCACGAATAATGTGATAACGAACTCCTGGCAAATCTTTCACACGACCACCACGAATCATTACAACAGAGTGCTCTTGAAGATTATGTCCCTCTCCAGGAATATAACCAATCACCTCAAATCCATTCGTCAAGCGAATTTTAGCAACTTTACGAAGAGCAGAATTAGGTTTCTTCGGTGTTGTTGTATAAACACGCGTACAAACACCACGCTTCTGCGGATTCGACTGCAGAGCAGGAACCTTATTACGTTTAACTGGCGCCACACGCGGCTTGCGAATCAACTGGTTTACGGTAGGCATGCAACCTTCCTCTTTTCGATCTACATTCGTCTCACCCAATCGGGCTTTTCTATTTTCATTTCTATCCACCCCAACAAAATCGGAGCAGATATCTAAGTCTACACACAAAATCGGGCACACCTGTACAAAACAGTTTACCCGACCACAAGCAGAGAAGGCAATAGCCTTTTGCACTAGCATTTGCTTTTAATCTTCTTAACACCTGTGAATAATTTTCCGGCTCATATCCAAAACACCTAATTACATCCACATCGGTTATTTTCATTTCTAATAGCGAGAACACGTACATTCGTCAAGAACTAAACAGCAGAAAGTTTTTAAAAATGAAAATAAATTAAATTTTAAAGCTTTAAATTTGCTTTTACCGCTACTCTTGATAAATTAATTTACCATAGTAATATCCCCTATAAACAAAAAAACAGCGAAGTGACTGTAGTAAAACATAGCAGTAAATTGAATTGCATATTTGATATCTAATGATGAGCACCATGAAAATAGCAACGTGGAATATTGCTGGAATAAAAGCGCGACATGAAACATTATGTCAATGGCTGCAGCAAAGCCAACCGGACATAGTCTGTTTACAGGAAATTAAAAGTATTGATGAAAATTTTCCACGCGATACAATTGAAAATTTAGGTTACCATATAGAAACACACGGACAAAAAAGTTTTAATGGCGTTGCGATTCTCTCTAAAAAAACACCAGATGAAGTGATCCGTCGATTACCAGGCAATGATAATGATAAACAAACACGTTACATTGAAGCTGTTTATTCAACAAACAAAGGTGTTGTTCGTGTTGCATCTCTCTATTTGCCAAATGGGAATCCTATTGAGAGTGAAAAATATTCCTATAAGATAGAATGGATGGAAAGATTATATACACATGCAAAATCATTGCTTGCGTATGAAGAACCTCTTATTCTAGCAGGTGATTATAATGTCATCCCCACTCCATTAGATGCAAAAAAACCTCAAGAATGGTATCAAGATGCCTTATTTCTTGGAGAAACAAGAAAAGCATTCCAACGTATTCTTCATTTAGGTTTTTATGATGCTATCCGGAATGTCACCGATACTCCCTCCTTCAGTTTTTGGGATTTTCAGGCAGGTGCTTGGCCTAAGAATAATGGGATTCGCATTGATCATTTATTATTATCACCAGAAGCTGTTGATCAATTAATTTGCGCTCATAGCCAAACAGAAGTAAGGGGATATCAAAAACCATCCGACCACGTTCCTGTTTGGATTCACCTTAATATCAATTAAGAAAGTAAAATCCTCATTTCATGAGACAACAAAAAAATTCCACTCAAAAATAATAACTATGCTACAGCATATAAACAGTATATCTTAAGCAAATAAAATAAAAATAAATGAATGGAGGACATAAATGAAGAAATCATTATTAATGCTTATTGCAGCAACGGCCATTGGATTCTCAAGTTTCGCGCATGCTGAACATGATACTCTTGAAAAAATAAAACGAACAGGGGAAATTACTTTAGGTGTCCGTGAATCATCTGGTTTAGCCTACGCCCTTGGTAATAATAAATATGTAGGTTTTCATACAGAAATGGCAGAACGGATCATTGATGATATCTCAAAAAAAATTGGTAAACCAATTAAAGTTCATTATCTTCCCATCACTTCTCAAAATAGAATTCCTCTCTTAAAAAATAAAACCTATGATTTTGAGTGCGGCTCAACAACACATGATATTGCCCGCAGTAAAGAAGCAGCATTTGCTTATACGACATACATTGAAGAGGTTCGGATTGCTGTAAAGAAAAACTCTAACATTAAATCTCTTGAGGATTTAAATGGAAAAACAGTTGCAACGACCACCGGTACAACATCTGTTCAACTTATTCGTAAAAATAAACGTGCAAAAAACATTCAGTTTAAAGTTTTAAAGGGGAAAGATCACGGAGATAGTTTTTTATTATTAGAATCTGGTAAGGCAGATGCTTTTGTCATGGACGCTTCAATTCTTGCTGGACATATTGCTAAATCAAAGAATCCATCTGATTATGTCATTCTTGATACTGTACTTTCAGTCGAACCTATTGCCTGTATGCTCAGATTAAATGACAAAAAATTTGAACAAACAATCAACGATAGTATCGTACGTCAGATTAAAGATGAATCACTGGAAAAGCTTTATAATAAGTGGTTTATGAAACCGATCCCACCTGCTAACACTGTTATGAACCTTCCCTTATCAAAACAAACAAGATATGCTTGGGATCACCCAAATAATAAGCCTCGAGAAAGCTACGCAGAAAAAGATTTATAGAGTTTAATAAAGAAGAACCACACTCTTTTGAAATTGAGTGTGGTTTATATTTTAATTCACTTTTTAATAAATCTGGACTATGTAGATGCGCGTGGTTTATTGTCCTATTTGTGAATGACTAATTTGAGGGAATATCAATTAATGGACTTTTCTTTCCTTTGTAGAGATGACCTTACTCAAACATTGGTAACAGGATGCTTGGGAACTCCCGGCGTAAGTCATACCTATTTAGATACACTTCTCGATGGCTTAAAAAATACAATTATATTGTCTATCACTTCACTTATATTAGCTGTATTGTGTGGTGTTATTATAGGAACAATGCGCACTTTACCCAAAACATCCATAATCAATTATATATTTCGCACTATCGGTACTATTTGGGTAGAGATTATGCGTAATATTCCCCTCCTTGTACAAGTGTTTTTGTGGTATTTTGTTGTTCCGAAGATTTATCCACCAGCGATGAAATTTTCCCCCATTCTCTTAATAACATGCGCATTGGGATTCTTTACATCTGCACGCATTGCTGAACAGGTTCGTTCAGGCATTGAAGCGATTCCTTCTGGACAACGCTATGCTGCTATGGCAATGGGATTTACAACTTATCAAAGTTATCGCTATATTATACTACCACGTGCTATACGTGCAATTATGCCACCTCTTACTTCAGAAGCAATGGGGATTGTGAAAAATTCATCTATAGCATTCGCCGTTTCAATAAATGAGCTCATGCAATTTCAATACCAAACAATTGAAGAAGTAAGCCATGTTTACGAAAATTATTTGCTTGTTACGATCCTTTATATTCTAATAGCCTTATTCGTATTCATTGTGATGACAGTCATTGAACAAATACTCAAAATTCCTAATTTTCAAACAAAGGGAAATTGAATATGGTGAATTTCATAAGCTCTCAGTTTGGACTTTATTTTCCTTTCAATTTTTCCGACTTTGATTTTTCCTTTTTTACCTTTGATGTATTTCGTTCTTACATTTTATCAGGTTTACTCTTTAGCGTTTTTCTAACTCTTTTTGCAACGGTATTGGGGTTTGTTTTCGGCACACTTTTAGCAATGATGCGCCTTTCTTCCATAAAACTTCTTTCTTGGTTTGCAATCAGTTACATAACAGCTATGCGTTCAATACCACTTGTGATGGTTATCTTATGGTTTTTCGTGCTTCTGCCTTTTTTAACTGGTATATCCATTGGTGCAAATAAATCAGCACTCATTACCTTTACCGCATTTGAAACGGCTTATTTTGCTGAGATTATGCGTGCTGGAATCAATTCAGTTCCGCAAGGACAAAAATATGCAGGACAAGCTCTTGGAATGACATATTGGCAAAGTATGTACATTGTCATTCTTCCTCAAGCCTTTAGAGATATGCTTCCAGTCTTTTTAACACAAGTTATTATCCTTTTTCAGGATACAACCCTTGTTTATGCCATCAGTGGTCATAGCCTTTTGAATGGTTTTGATATTGCTGCTAATAATTTTGGTGTAAAGCAAGAAGCTTATATCTTAGCAGCTATTTTCTATTTTGTTATCTGTTTTACACTGTCACAAATAGTTTTGTATTTACAAAAAAAAGTATCCATTATTCGCTAACAGGAAAAAAAATGTCTACTCATATGATCGAAATAAAAAATGTTTCTAATTGGTATGGCGAAATTAAAGTCCTTAAAAACTGTACAACCAACATTAATAAAGGAGAAGTCGTTGTCGTTTGTGGTCCATCAGGCTCAGGAAAGTCAACACTCATTAAAACTATTAACGCTCTCGTCCCTTTTCAAAAAGGTGAAATTTGGATTAATGGAATACCAGTTCATTCAAAAAAAACGAATCTGCCTAAATTGCGAAGTCAGGTAGGAATGGTGTTTCAACACTTCGAGCTTTTCCCCCATTTATCTGTCACAGAAAATTTGACAATTGCACAAATCAAAGTCCTAAAACGAAGCAAAAAAGAAGCACTTGAACGTGGATTGTTATATCTTGAACGCGTTGGACTCATTGAACACAAAGATAAATATCCTGGTCAACTTTCTGGAGGGCAACAACAACGTGTTGCTATTGCACGTGCCTTAACTATGGATCCACTTGTCATGCTTTTTGATGAACCAACATCTGCTCTAGATCCTGAAATGGTAGGTGAAGTACTCGATGTCATGATTAGCTTAGCAGAAGAAGGTATGACGATGATTTGTGTAACCCATGAAATGGGATTTGCACAAAAAGTATCGGAGCGTGTTATTTTCATAGATCAAGGAACAATTCTTGAAGACTGCTCATCTAAAGAGTTCTTTTCTGATCCGCAAGCAAGAAAACCGAGAACGCAAGAATTTTTGTCTAAAATCCTAAGTCATTAGCCGTTAGATTATCAAAAAAAGCTATCTTTACTATGAACTTGTATACAAGAAAACAGAGTTTAATATAAGATGAGAGAATGTAAAAATATTACAATCAGATGTTTAAAAACTGTTATTCTTTAAAATCTCAACAACCAGTGAAATTGCTGTACGTCTCTCAGATTCATTACAAAGAGCAAAAGCCTCTTCTTGCAAAGGGTGAATCCAATTTTCGTCTTTTACGTTAGCTTTTTATAGGCAGCAGTTAACATTGCTGCCCCACGGACAATTTTTCCTTCTTTAAGCAGTATATTTCCAAGCATTGCTTGGGCAGAAGGATTTTCTTTTTTTGCTGAAAGTTGAAACCATCGTGCTGCTTGTATAAGATTTTTCTCCCTTCCCTCTCCCTTTAAAAATATTTTTCCTAAATGATACTGAGCTTTAGGATTTCCATAGTTTACCGCAGCCTGCATATAAAGATGAGAAGCATAAGAAGGATCAGGTTTCACAGGTGATTGAGGAATACCTTTTTTTATATATCCGGCAAGTTTAATCAATGCATCAGAAACATAACTTTCATCCTCTGAACCAAGATCAGCACCTTTTTCAACAATATATGCAAAAAAATTATATGCCTTATAATCATTTTTAGGGACACCATCACCGTTTGCATAGATAGAGCCAAGTTTCCAATTCGCACCAATATAGCCTCTCTTAGCAGCACAACGTAATGCTGCAATAGCCTGAGTTATATGCCCATTTTTATAAACAGACATGCCACGTTTTAAAAAATAAAACGAACCATCATTCGCTTCTTGCAAGCTATTGACATCTATTACATAAACAGTCGAAAAGAATCCCTCTAAAATCACAACAATCGTGACTTTTTTCCATATCTGAAACCTATTAACCATTCCCCCTACCTCAATTTTAATGATTATATCTGTTACAAATTTCTTTGTAGATATTTAAACTCTTTTTCTTAGTAAGAAGCATACGCAATTTTAAAGTAAAAATTTTAAAAGAAAAAACAAATAGATAAAAACCATCCAATAGGATTTATCGATCTTAAAATTTTATACGTATGAGCAAAAATCGTTCAATAGAATAACGTGCATTAAACAGCAACTTGAGAACGAAGAGAATACATGATGAATGGTAAACGTTTGAGTATAAAAAACAATACGAAAGATGGATAAATATAATGATGATAGTTAACTTATAACTTCACGACTGCCTTACCACCTTAAAGATGAAGTTTTTTGCCTCCGTCAATCTATAAACAATACAGCTTTTTGTTTAACGGATTGCACCTAACATCATTTCACATGGGGTTACTTCATACTTTACACACAAGTTTTACCTCAGAATACTCACCACTACATACAAAAAATACCACATATGTAATTTTACATGCCTTATATTGCTACTCTAAATGATGATATTTTACAGAAATAAAACAAGATATTGATTTTAATGATACTTTACCATTTTGCATGTTGAATGAGGACCTCGAATATCGTAAGATTCTCTCATTCCAAACTTGTTCCATGTTAAATCAATCAAAACCATCCGCTTGCACATTACAAGTAGAGAGAGCTATGTGGATAAAAACTCTGTGTAAGAAAGAACTAAAAATGCCTCTTACGAACGGTTTGAGCTAAGGGTTGTCCGGATATTGGACAGAATGGTGCCCCCAGCGCTTGTTACTTCACAAGCATAAAGAAGGGAAGCTCAATAGATTTACCGTTATACCATTCATGATCTACGTCGTGGAATAGGCTTGGATGCCTTAAAAGATGTCTCTTTAATGATAAACATAAAACAATGGATTTCAGTAGAGATTTTATGATCGTTCATGAAAAACTAACAAAAGAAAAAGTTTCCTTTTAAAGAAGATCTATACTAGCCCTACTGGTATGCAATTATCTATCAAAAAAATAAAAAGTTGAAATCAATCTAACCGCTCTAAAGCAACAAATATTTTTTTCTGCGCTGCACGCAGTTCTACAACCCTGTTCCGCTCACGCTCAACAATTTCTGCTTTTGCATTTGCTATAAATTTGGGATTGTTTAACTTAAGCGATATTTTTTCAATATCTTGTTCAATTTTACTGACATCCTTCCTCAAACGAACACGTTCAGCCTCCAAATCAATCAACTGTCCTAATGGTAAACAAAAAACAGCCTCTCCCAAAATCATTTGTGCTGATATTTCCGGAACTTTATCAGAGAAATCAATAACTTCAATACGCGCTAATTTTTTAAGAAGTGCATCATAACGCTTCACACGCTCTCGCGTTACTTCCCCTCCTTCGACAACAACAAGAGGTGCTTGTGTCGCCACTGGAATATTCATTTCAAAACGTACAGACCGAATCCCTGTGACGACATCAATAAGCCAATTAATATCATCAGCAGCTTCTTCATCTATCAATGTTTCCTCTGGCCATTTTGTCAATGCGAGCATATCCTCACGCTTGATGGCTTGCGTTTCTGTAAGATACCACAACTCTTCCGTCATATAAGGCATAAAAGGATGAAGAAGTTTATAAACTTCATCTAAAACCCAAGCAGTACAAGCTTGAGCCTCATTTTTAGCATCTTCATTTTCCCCCTGAAAAATAGGTTTGAGAAGCTCCAAATACCAATCACATAATGTATTCCAAATGAAACGGTAAAGAGTGGCAGCTGACTCATTAAATTTATAGTGTTCAATACCAGTCGTAACTGCTGAAATTGTTTTAGATAACTCTGTTAAAATCCAACGATTAAGCGCCAGTTTTGCTTGTTCTGGTTTAAAAGCTGGATCATGCTTCACACCATTCATCTGTGCAAATCGGGTAGCATTCCACAATTTCGTAGCAAAATTACGATAACCAGCAATACGGGAAACATCAAGTTTTACATCACGACCTTGTGCTGCCATAATAGCTAAAGTAAATCGAAGTGCATCAGCACTATATTGATCAATAAGCTCTAAGGGATCAATAATATTTCCCTTTGATTTTGACATCTTTGCGCCCTTTTGATCCCGCACAAGAGCATGCACATAAACCGTTGGGAAAGGAACGTCACCTATAAAGTGAAGTCCCATCATCATCATACGAGCAACCCAGAAAAAAATAATATCAAATCCTGTCACAGATAAAGATGTTGGGTAAAAAGTAGATAATTCAGTCGTTTTATTTGGCCATCCTAATGTTGAAAAAGGCCAAAGAGCTGATGAAAACCACGTATCTAAAACATCCGGATCACGGATTAAGTCAACAACCTCACCATAATGAGCAAAAGCTGAATCTAAAGCCTCTTTTTCACTTTTTTCAACAAAAACCGTTCCATCAGGACCATACCAAGCAGGAATCTGATGTCCCCACCATAATTGGCGAGAAATGCACCAAGGTTGAATATTTTCCATCCAATTGAAGTACGTCTTTTTCCAGTTATCGGGAACGAACTGCGTTTTGCCTTGTTGAACAGCCTCTATCGCTGGCTTTGCTAATTCAGCAGCATGAACATACCATTGATCTGTCAAAAAAGGCTCAATAGGGACACCACTGCGATCTCCATGAGGAACCATATGGGTATGATCATCAACAGAAGCTAAATATCCCTGTTCTTCCATCAAAGAAACAATCTTCTGGCGAGCAACAAAACGATCAGATTTATCGAGATTTTCTACTAACATTTTTAATTCATCTGATAAAATCAAACCATCGAAAAATGCTTCATTTTCACGAAGAAAAATCTCGGCTTGCTGGGTAAAAATATTGATCAAGCGTAAATGATTACGCTGTCCTACTTCAAAGTCATTAAAGTCATGAGCCGGTGTGATTTTTACAGCACCACTTCCAGCCTCAGGATCAGCATGGCTATCACCAACAATTAATAACCTACGACCAACAAGCGGCAAAAGAGCATTTTTACCGATAAGATTTTTATAACGCTCATCTTCAGGATTAACAGCAATTCCTGTATCACCAAGCATTGTTTCTGGTCGTGTTGTCGCCACTGTTATATAAGTTGTCGCATCATTTGGATCAAAAATTTTACCTTCAAGTGGATATCTAAAGTGCCACAAATGTCCTTGAACTTCTTTTTGCTCAACTTCAAGATCTGAAATAGCTGTCAACAATTTAGGATCCCAATTGACGAGGCGCTTATCCCTATATATCAACCCTTGCTTATAAAGCGTGACAAAGACTTCACGAACCGCCTGCGACAACCCCTCATCCATTGTAAACCGCTCACGCGACCAATCACATGAAACCCCAAGGCGACGCAACTGGTTTGCAATAACGCCTCCAGTTTCATAACGCCATTCCCAAATACGCTCAATAAACTTTTCTCTCCCCATTTCTTGACGCGTTGGCTCTTGGCGTTCTGCAAGTTGACGCTCCACTACCATTTGCGTAGCAATTCCAGCATGATCCATACCAGGCTGCCACAACACATTTCTGCCACGCATCCGCTGAAATCTAACTATTATATCTTGAATTGTCGTATTGAGCGCATGCCCCATATGAAGTGAGCCTGTAACATTAGGAGGTGGAAGCATAACGCAAAAAGGTTCTGCATCGCTTTTAGAACCAGCTCCCGCTTTAAAAGCCCCACGAGTCTCCCATCTCTTTGCAACCCGTTGCTCTATAGAGGAAGCATCATAGTTTTTTTCTAACATTCTATCCATCCATAACGCCGCTGAAAAACACAATATATGATCAAAACCTGATCAGAATCTCGTGAATCTCAGCCATTCACTAGAGAGCTCGCAAAATCGCAAACAAAATCCCCATAAAATGAAAAACATAAAAATAATTAAGACGATTTTTTAATCGCCTTCACAATCTCTTCACGCAAAATATCTTCCAGCAAAATAGGCAATTTAGACTGTAACCATTCTGCTATAGCCGGACGCAACACATCCTTTGCAATCTTTTCTGCAGAAGAAATACAATATGCAGACAATTCCACATGACCATCCCTTCCTGCGTCTGACTGTGATTTCCTTATCTCATCTTCATATTCTTTTGCTTTATAAACAGAATTCCGTTCTTCAGAAGAAAGCTTCATCTTTTGCATATCCATACCAACTGTATTATTTTCTGCCTCTATATCCTCTTTTTCTTGCGTTATCTTCCCCCCTTGATTTTCAGAAGAAAGACCAATACGATCAGCTAAAGCTTTCATAGCATCATCAACCGATAAGGTTGTATCATAAATACCCTCGGATGCAACTTCTGAAGCATTCACTGCAACATCTTCATTTAAAAAGTGATCAGATTGAACCGCATTTTCTTCGATTATTTCACGAATAGATGTTAAAATTTCATCCATACTTGGCTCACGTAACACGCTTGAACTCTGTACCATACTTTACAACCTCTCAAAGACGCAACAACAAATAGAATCATATTTTCAGTGTATGCAAAAGAATTATAAGATCAACATGCCTCCTACGATATTTTCAAATATGCTTGTCATAAAGAGGGCGCTACACACAGTTTTCTACACTTAGTAAAAATAATATCTCGCCGCAATATCTTTCAACATATTCAACTGTTGATTTACTAATCTTTTAAAAACTAAAATAATTTAATAAGATTCAAAGAGATACTTTTATGTATTATCGGATATATTTAATTGTTTTTAAACCTAAATAACTTGCAGTCAATTTACCAATAGAAGATTGAACACTATAGCTCGCCACAACAGCATTACGCTCTGCCATTGCAAGCGCAATCTGAGCATTAATCAATAGAGTACGAGAATTTAAAACATCCAGCGTCGTTGCTTGCCCTACGCGATTTTCTTGAACACGACCTTTCAGAGCAATTTCAGCAGCACGAACACTTTCACGGTAAGCAACAACAGATGAGCGTGCGCCCTCCAACTGAAACCAAGCAGAAGTAAGTGCTTGTCGCGTATTACTATGCGCCAAATCGAGTTGAAGCTGCGCCTGTCCAAGCTGTTCCCTTGATTGGCGAATTTGCGCAGACGTACGCCCTCCTTCAAAGATTGGGACACTTACTGACAACCCTATCGATTTAGAAACGCCATCTTCTCCAACCCCGCTGTAGATTCGATTATAAGATGCTGTTGCAGAAAAATCAACTTTAGGGAGCAATGCCCCTTCTTTCGCCTTTACATTATAAACACTCGCATCAACTAAATATTTAGCATAAAGGATTGCTGGATGCATCACAACGCTCATTTGGTAAGCCATATCAAGGTTGACGGGAAAATCTTTGGCTACAGGTGGGCGTTTTAACTTTTCAGGATCAGAACCAATAACTTGTCGATACACTGCCTCTGCTGCTTTTACATCAGAACGAGCAAGACTCAGCTCTGAAACCGCCACGGAACGTGCAGCTTGAGCTTGAGCAAGATCAACATGCCCTCCTTCACCCACATCAAATTTTGCTTTATTTGAACGAACTTGTTCCTCAAGAGCTGCCAAATTTTCTCTCCGAAGATCGGCAACACGACGTGCGTGATAGACATTAGCATAAGCGGTCACCGCCTCCAGAAACGTATTTTGTTCAACATTACGAAGATATTCACGCTGGGCCTGCAACTTAACTTGAGCTGAAGAAAAGATATTTTGCGTGATAAAACCATCAAATAATCTTTGATTTAATCTCACTCCTATAGATCCAGAAGTGACATAAGGACCTGTAAAAGACTTATTGCGCCCATAGTTCCCAACCCCCTCAACCTGTGGCAATAGCCCCGATCGCGCAATGACAACATCATCACTGGATATACGCACAGCTGCACGTTCACTATTCAACTTAGCATTATATTTATAAGCCTTAGAAAAGGCATCCATCAATGTTTCAGCACAAACAGCCTCTGATAGAAAAACACTCAACACCAGCAATAAACACGCCTGAAACTTCTTGTTTACTCTAAACATAATACACACAATAACAAACCCCAAATAAATTACAAAATTATCTTTTATTCACAAAACAAACAAGCACTAAAACACAAAACCAGGTGTTTTGAAAAAACAAGGAAGAGGCTTTACAGCGAGGTTAAAAGCACGACGAGCCGAGATGATCCCATCTTCTTTTATATAGATTTGTGCAACAGCAGCATTTCCATGCCCTTCAACCACAACAAGACGTCCACAGTCTTTCATTTGATCAAAGATACCTTGAGGAATAAAATCAACAGATCCCTCAATGAAAATCACGTCATAAGGTCCCTCAACGGCATATCCTTTCTCTAATGGACCATGAACGACAACCACATTATCACATTGATTCCGTTCTAAAGCTTCAAGAGCACGTTCAAAGAGAGATTTATCACTTTCCAGCGCAATCACAGACCCTGCAAGTTTTGCAAGCAACGCTGCACAATAACCACTATTTGCACCAATATCTAAAACAACATCTGATGATTTTACAGCGGCAAGCTGTAGTAATTTCGCTAGAGACGCAGGTTTCATCAAATAGCGTGCAGGAACCCCATCTTGCTCTGGACATAGAACAATATCAGTATCAAGATAACTTAACACTTTCATATCTTCCGATACAAAATCTTCACGAGATACCGTTAAAAAGGCTTCAAGAATTGATAAATCCGTTACATCAACTGTACGAATTTGATTGTCAACCATTTTGCGACGAAGCTCAGCAAAATCTGCAACCATAACGAATATTTTCTCCTAACCTACAAAAAACAAACAAAACAGCGACAATAAGGGATAAAGATCTCTTAAACTATGGGCGTTACAAAAAAGGATACTACAGTCAACAATTAGATTTTAACTGTATAATCTCTCATACAAAAGTGTCTTCACAAGAATAGAGGGAAATAATCTATTTTCCTATACCTCATCTCCCTTAAAAGCCGTTTCGTTTAAAATCGGCTGGAGGCCTCGCCCGGAATCGAACCGGGATACAAGGATTTGCAGTCCTCTGCGTAACCATTCCGCCACGAGGCCTCGTCAACAAACATAAAGGTTTCAATAAGGGAAGGCAACGCATCCGTCAAGGTGTAGAAATCTTCTCTCGCCTTTTTTCCTCTTATTACACAATTTATCATATTTTTTTAAAAAAAGTAATTTTATCCTTTGCAAATCAGTATTGCTTTGCTATAGCCTTTTCAACGAGATGATTGGGCACCATTCCCCGGTAGCTCAGCGGTAGAGCAACCGGCTGTTAACCGGTTGGTCGCTGGTTCGAATCCGGCCCGGGGAGCCACTTTTCTTTTATTCCACGTAGTTTATTGTTTTTTCTAAAGTTTTTAGACATGAGGGATTCGTTAATAAAAGTAATGGAATAGGATTTTTGCAATAAAGTAGAAACGCAATATCCTACCGGATGTATTTTTGCAATGAACGCAAAAAGCAATTGATTCATTTTAAATACTTTTTTCAAACTACCGCGCCTTTATAAGAGGACACTGCAATTATTTGCACATTATAAATTACGATTTCTTTCATCAGAGATGAATTATTAAGCTCCATCAGCAATGAATCGGTCTCATATATTTTTTCCCAAAGAAAGAATGATTTGTACTCAATAAAGGAATTAAACTTAAAAACCTGCTCATGAAGCAATCATTTTGAAAAATGAAAGAAACAACAATCAAGGTCATATATTATCTCCATACACCCCACATAACCTCCTCCCCATCCTAAAAGCAAAAAAACATAAAACAAGTCTGTAAACACTCCGACGTCTTATCTAACAGGTTATTTCTCCTGCTAACCACTTCAACGCTTTACAAACAACCTTGCCTTGTTCACCACACTGTCATAAAACATTTAATACATAAAATCTTATAGGCTTTATATCCCCCAAATAATAGTTTTACAGTAAAAACCAAGATAACGAGCTAAATTGTTAAGAATCCTGGGAAAGCCTTCAGAAATCATGACATTCTCGCTATTGTATTATGCAGTCACATGCTTTTTTAAAGAGATATCTCTTAAATCCGCCAAGACTCTTTCACAATGACACCCGTAAATGGTATAAAATGAAATCGATTGATCAGCCCCATCTTTATTTATAATAAAAGCCATACCATCGTACTATTTTCCAACTCTCAATCTCAGCAATCCCCCATTGCCTTGGAAAGAGTTTATAAAAATTATTTTATTTATTTTTCAAATGATTATCTATATGACAACTTCACACATCACGTGCAAGCGAATACTTTTGATTGATCCGCATAAATAACTTCAAAATGAAAAAAATACGATATAATGAATTATTCAATATATAAAACAATGAGTTATTATTAGACATCAATTTTAAAATTAAAAGTTATCATTAAAGATAAAACACATCCTTTATAAAAATAGTTTTATATAAATAAAATCTACTTTTATTCCCATTTAAAAAAAATAGGAATAAAGCAAATAAATAATTGCCTCTACAATAAAGATTTTTAATAAATCCAAAAAGTTAGAAGTTTTCATTTCTAAAAAATGAAAACCTCTAAAGGATCTTCTTACTTTGACAAGAGTATTTTATAGCTCTTTTCAATTGAGAATAAATCAACAAAAGTAAAAAATCTCCAGTACATGATCTTTTTTCAAGACTTTATCTAAGCAGCCCTCTTAACTGATTTTCGAAAACGAAGAGGCTTTGCACGCTTTACTACTGCTTTTGCTTTTTTATGCCTCTCATTTTGAGGTGAAGAATTCTTTCGTTGCAACTGTGCAGCATCATCTTTTCGACTTACAAACTGTTTTTGACGTTTAGATTTTTTAAAACGGCGTTCCTTATCATTTGCTTTTTCTCTACTTTCTCGCACAATTGGCTTTTCTGGAAACGCTGCAAATTGTTCTGGAACAGACTCAGCCACCAATTTCATACGAATCAAGCGCTCTATAGCACGCAAGCGGGACCTTTCTGTCTTCTCATCAAAAAGCGTAAGTGCTTCACCTGATGCACCATTGCGTCCTGTACGACCAATACGATGCACATAACTTTCAGCTTCATCTGGTAAGTCGTAATTAATAACGTGGCTTATCCCTGGTATATCAATACCGCGTGCAGCAATATCTGTTGCCACTAGGATCTGCACAGATCTTTCACGAAAAGCTTTTAAAGCAGACTGGCGAGCACCTTGTGATTTATTTCCATGAATTGTTGCGACTAAATATCCTACCTTTTCTAAACTACGTGTGACAGCATCTGCCCCATGTTTAGTTCGAGTAAAAACAATAACCGAATCAAAAGCTGGATTTGTCAAAAGTTTACTTAAAACATTCTTTTTTTCATTCGTAGGAACACAATATAATTTTTGGCAAATCTCTACAGCCGTAGTACCTTGAGGAACAACTTCAATTTTAACCGGATCATTGAGCAAACATTTTGCAAGCACAGCAATTTCCCTCGGCATTGTTGCAGAAAAGAGTGCTGTCTGACGCTCTTGATGCAAAAGCTTTGCAATTTGCTTAACATCATGAATAAAACCCATATCCAACATACGATCTGCTTCATCCAAAATCAAAAAACGAGATTGGGAAAGATCAACACACTTTTCACGAACAAGATCTCTTAAACGCCCTGGAGTCGCTATCAAAACATCCACACCTGCTTCCATACGTTTAATTTGTTTTAAACGTGATACGCCCCCAAAAATAAGACATGTTGAAAGATGTGCTCCTTTCGCCGTAGTGCGAATCGTTTCATCAATCTGCACAGCAAGTTCACGCGTTGGAGCTAAAATCAAAGCGCGTGCAGTTTTAGGGCAGCGTTTATCACCTAAAGCCAAAATCTGACTTAAAATAGGCAAACTAAATGCCAAGGTTTTTCCAGAACCTGTCTGAGCAACACCTAAAATATCGTGTCCTTTCAACATCACTGGAATAGCTTGTTCTTGTATAGGTTTAGGTTTACTCATCCCAGCAATGAGTAAATTTTTAATCAAAAGAGTAGGCAAACCTAACTTTGTAAAAACATTTTCTTCTTTTATAGGCAAAATAAAATCTTTCCTTAGCTGAAGAACTCAAAAGAAGTAACCATCTGAACTCTCCACTCAAGAATCCGCGCAAGAGAAATCCCTGACATTTTAAATGAAGCAACGCCTAAAAAGCGGCTTGCGCAACTCATGAACACCTTGAAATCAAGATAAAGGCGTATAAACCTCACTTTACAAAAAGCCAACAAACCAGCCTAAATGCCTTCATCTCTATTATCTTTGGATTATGATAAAAAAGCAAGAACTTTACGAAATACATTTATCATGAATAAAAACAATATTTAGATCGTTTACTTTTTGATGATTGTGTCCATCGGTAAATGTACCTTGATAAAATCAGGATAAATCTCGAGAAAAACTGGATTTTGTAAAGTTTTTTGACCGCCATAAATTAAATACCATTGGTTTTTATCAAAAATCGCCAAAGTTTTATATTGAATGATGCGATCTTTCATCTCAAGAACTGTTGGAATTAAAGCATACAAAGTACCGTTATCAGTTTGTAAATACTCTATATTTTCTTTATCTAAACAATAAGCACCAGAAGGCAACCCCTCAAATTTCTTATGCAACTGTTGAAGAAAATCACTACGTAAAGCACTCTCTGTTGTATTCAATCGATGTGCCATCTCTTTATAAAGCCGCTCAGGCATATAACGAGAAATAGGCATAAAATCCCCATTTTTTATAGCATTATTGACATCAACAACGACTCTTGAAAGTTCATCTTTTTGTACTATTGTTGGCTGAGATGCTAAACTCTGTTGATTAACAATCAAAAAGAAAAATAGACTCAGCACCGAATAAAAAATAGGTTTCATCATTATACTTCTTGTTTTAGTAAAATTTCAGTTTCTCAAATAACAAAATCAAATAACGTTTGATCATCAGTAATATCACGATAACGCCAACCTAACGCTTGAAATTTTTCCTCTAAAAGACAAAAATTACCGTATTTTTTTGTTTCAATCGCAACCAATACAGAACCAAAGTTTCTCGCTGACTTTTTAAGATATTCAAAACGTACGATATCATCATCTGGTGATAATGTGGAAAGAAAATGACGCAATGCACCAGGATGTTGCGGAAAACTAAAAATAAAATATTTTCTCAACCCTTGGAAACGTAAAGAACGCTCTTTAATTTCTGGCAAACGCTCAAAATCAAAATTACCTCCTGAAATAACGAGAAGAATTTTTTTCCCCTTTAACTCTTGAGGAGGAATACTGTTAAGCGCATCAATCGATAAAGCACCAGCCGGTTCCAGAACCACACCTTCAACATTAAGCATTTCAACCATCGTAGAACAAACGCGGTTTTCAGGAACCGTAATGACAGAATCAGGGGGAAATTGCTTTAGAATTGTATAGTTTAGAGCACCAATTTCAGCCACAGCAGCACCATCTACAAAAGTGTCAATGCTTTCAAGCTTGACGCGTTTTCCACTCTCCAAACAAGCAAGCAAACTTGCAGCTCTTTGCGGCTCAACAAAACGAAGCTTTGTTTTCCAACCATATTCATGTAAAAACTTGCTCACTCCACTTGCCAAACCACCCCCCCCTACCGGCACAATCATCAAATCTGGCTCACTTTCTCCATTGAGTTTTTTCCATTGTAAAGCAGCTTCACAAAGCACTGTTGCCTGCCCTGTAATAATGCGAATATCATCGAAAGGTGGAGCCATTACACCACCGCTCTCTACGACAAAGGATTGCGCAGCTTCATAACATTGATCAAATGTTTCACCAACCAAACGAATATCAATGAATTCTTTACCAAAAATACGTGTTTTTTCAATTTTTTGTTGTGGCGTTGTCATAGGCATGAAAATCACGCCTTTACGTTTAAAATAACGACAAACAAAAGAAACCCCTTGCGCGTGATTCCCCGCTGAAGCACAAACAAATGCAGAATCTGGTGATATACAGCTAAGCATTTCTGAAACAAAATTGAAAGCACCACGAATCTTATAAGACCGCACCGGTGTTAAATCTTCACGCTTTAAATAAATTTCTGCATCATACTTTTGACTAAGAAAATCATTTCTTTGAAGTGGTGTTTCAGCAAACACGTGATGCAATCCCACCATAGCTTTTGTGACGTCTTGAATAAATTGACTCATAACACTAATCATTTCATACTTTATTTACATTATAAAAGCTTTTTCTATCGATAAAGGAAACTATTGTCAGTCAAAATTTCACTAAAAAATGAAAAATGTTTCTTTTGTCATTAATTCTTGATTCAATAAAAGATATAGCTTATGAGAGAACTCACATCGCGGACGTGATGAAAACGGTAAACATAGCAGACTTAAAATCTGCCGGTCGAAGACCTTGCGGGTTCAAGTCCCGCCGTCCGCACCAGATTATCTTAATCTCTCTTATTTTCCAATGATTTATTAAAAATCAAAAAAAATTAAAGCACCTTCTAAACCACCTTTCGTAACTTTATTATAACGCTATAAGACGGCACCGCGGTGGTACTAAAATACGAATCATTGCTGCTTTTTGAGGTACCTTTTTAGCACTTTGACCTCCTCCTCGTCTTTATAGGATGGAGAGGCAATCAATATTGCTAATTTGGGATTGGCTTATACTCTTCATGACTCTTGTAAAACGACGCAAAAGCTCAGAAAAGAGATAGATGCAAAAGACAAAATAATAGATAAAGAAGCTGAAATAATACGTGCACAAAAAGATGTGATTCAAAAACAAGAAGAGTTAATTCGAAAATCAACTGCTTCTAAGATTATTTTTCCTCGAATGGCAGTAAAAAATTGGCCCAAAAGTAGTTTCAAGTACTTTCTCACGACCATTTTTTCAAAACAGGCAATCACAACACGCTCTGTCATAGCGCACATATAAATACGCAACAGCCTTCATGGGGGAAGATGATCATCAATACACAAACCGTTCTCTGCCTTGATCTAGATCTAAGACAGGCTGGGCGATTTCTCGTGTAGACAGCAGTATAACAAGTGGCACTTGTCAATTTTGAATTTTTTCGTTTTCAAGGCGATAGTAGGCGCTATTTGCGTTTTCAGCAATGGCTTACAAAAATGAAGATCACAACAGATAAAGTCAATGCCTCACAAGAAAAGATGATTAAGACGGTGTGTGCAAAAGAATACAATCCAAAAGATGACAACGAAGCAAATGCTTTAGCAATTTTATATTTAGTTAAAGAAGGGAATGCGCATGTCTAATGCAATGCCATGGATAAGATTCCTTTTGAATGACTGGAACAGTGAGATAGATGGAATGACATGAGAACAAAGGGGCATTTATATAACGCTTTTCATTCGCATATATGACAAAAAAGCACCAATTAAAACAGATTTTGAAATGCTTGCCCGCGCTTGCAATTGCTCGCAAAAAAGTTTGCAACTATTGTCGAATATCTCATGAAGAATGGTAAATTTCTTGAGAAAGATAATGGTTTGTCGAATACGCGCATTGAAGAAGAGCTAAAAGATTTTACTGATAAAAAAGCGCCCATATCGCAAATTCATAGTGAGGCTGGAAAAAAGGTGTACAATAAAAAACGCTATAAAAAACATTTTAATGATTTTGCTGAAGCAAACGCTAAGCAAAATCAAGCTATAAAGAACCAGAATAAGAATATATATAAACTAAAACTATCATTTTAGCAAAAAAAACTGCTTCTGAAAATTTAGAAACAAACGAACAGGTTGACGAACTAACATAGGTTGCTGCTGTTGAGACCACATCAGAGCAAATCGAAATGGGTGTAGAAAACCAACCTTCCATTCACGAGCAAGAGAACATTACGAAAAAAGCTAAACGGGTTAGAAATGACAGTGGCTGTCGTACCCCTGATGATTTCGAACCTGTTTATGATTTCGCAATCGAAGAGGGATTGCCTCCAGAGCGTATCAAAGCCGAAATGGCAAAATTTCGAGATTTTTGGAAAGCTAGAACAGGCAAAGATGCACGCAAAACGGATTGGAAAGCAATGTGGCGCAACTGGGTGCAAAAAGCTATCGAGGATTTAGAGAACGGAAAAAACTATGGAAATCACTCTCAAAGGCAAAAAAGTGTAGATGAACGCATCTCAGACAGTATCCTTGATATCGGGCCTCGAGGTCACTTTGAAACACATTCACGAGATGATAACTCTGGAGTTTCCTTTAGTTTTGAAAAGTGGCAAGCATTGACACAACAGCAGGAAGCGATTGCCTTAGAAGCGTGTGATCAACTTCACGAATTGTTTTCAATAAAAGTGAGTAAAGAGGACATAACCAAGGCAATTCGGATGCTTTCGGTGTGGTTTAAAAATTTCGCAACAGACAGATCATGAAGGTATGGCGCTTACCTATGGAATGGTTTTGGAAAGTGTTTCTGCGTGGTCACTCATAAAAACGGTTAAACGGATTTTATGCGATGAGTTAGAAGGTTTATCGGATACGTTTTTTCCAAGCACTCGTGAGTTAGTAAGATTATGTCGTGATTTGAAAAATAGTCTTTTGACGAAAGCCAATCTTGTACACTAGGCTGTTTTGAACACCCGTGAAAAAAGGCTGAAAGAAAAGGCAATGAGAGAGAATTCAAGACCACTCACGTTGGTTGAAAAGCAAGTGAAAAACACTGCAAATTAGCAAACTAATGAAAATTGCTGATCGTTTTGTGATTGGATGTGCATTTAAATCGACAAAATGGCACCGTACAGAGTGATTTAAAGATTTTATGATAAAAAACCTATCTTATAAAACGCTCTGTACGGTCAAATTTGAGGCAAATAGACAAATTTGTAAAATTAGGATTAAAGCATGTTCATTTTAAAACATCTATTCTTAAAAAACCGTAAACAACCCATGCGAAAGAGGTTTGTTGCAACGGCAGTGGGTATGTCCCATGGGGGATGGGACAGAGGAGTATTTTTACAACCTCTACAAATACGAAGACGGTACAAAAGAGTGTAAAAAGTTTGATGGTGATCAGTATTACAAAACACCTAAAAATGCGGATTTTAGTACCAAAGCGCAAGTAAAAGCATGGGTTTACGGTGGTGATATTCCGAAAAGCATTCTCAATTACGAACCTCTTATAGACGAAGATCAACAGAGAGATCAAAAAATTATCGAAAACCGCAAGAAATAAATATGTTTACAGATAAGCAGCTAAGAGCCTTGTTTGGTATTATAACTTTTATATTTTTATGTTTTTCAGAAATTAAAAAAATATTGACTTTATTCAGAGTATATTGCGTATTGCTCTAAATGCGCTTCTTAAACATTTGCACAAAAGCATTAAAAGCTATTGAATCATGGACTTTATGTTATATTTTTATATAATATTAGAGAGGGCGTTTTATGCACAACAAAATTACGTAAAGTTGGAGGATCCGTTATGCTCTCTATACCGCCTGCATTGTTTGATGTTCTTCATCTTACTGAAAATATGCAAGTGGGTTTGGCTATTGATAATGGACAATTGGTTGTAAAACCACAAATATCGCAAAATTACACTCTTGAAGAATTGTTAGCCGAATGTAATCCTTCGGACGATTTTGCGGATAAAGATGTAGAGTGGTTTGATGCTAAGCTTATTGGCAGAGAGCTCTTGTAATGAAGCGAGGTAAAATTTGGTTTGTATCGCTTGACCCAACCTCTGTCTATGAGAAAAAGGAACGCGTCCTGTACTGATTGTGTCACCGGAGGCGTTTAATCGTTTAACAAAAACACCCATTGTTTTGCCCATTACGAGTGGAGGAAATTTTGCTAGAATAGCAGGCTTTGCTGTTTCATTGGTGGGAACAGGGCTGCATACAACAGGTGTGATACGCTGTGACCAACCGCGTGCTTTAGATATAGTAGCGCGTAATGGAAAAAGAATGGAAACTATTCCATATATAATTATGGATGAAGTCTTAGCAAGGTTATCAACATTTCTTACTTGAATTTTTTCTACACTTTTAAATGTTTAAAAACACCAACTTTAGGTAAAAAGTAAAAAAGCATAAGATCATGATTTTTTTCTGCTGACAATCAGCTAATCAATTTTTCACAGAATAAAAATCAATATTTGACTAATGATGTCATTAATTATGACTCAAAAGGAGCCATAATGAAAGCTGTCATCACTACGTCAATGTGTGTTGTTGGAGACAATAAAAGCGCTGTTCGCTTTGAACCATTACCCCCAATAATCCATTTGTTGAAGTTTCTAATCAGGTCTACGCACGTCTCAAGCGCGCCAATGCTGCAAAACCTTTTGTTGACGTCAAAACAACAGCAAAACCTGAAAAGACAGTTGAACAAATTAAGCAAATAGAACAAGAAGCCACACAAACATCAACTGAATCAGCAGCCGAAGAAATTCCACCCGAAAAACCAAAAGCTTCTAAAGTTTCCAAGTCATTAACACCTACCCCCAAAAAGGCTTAGACGTTGAAGTTAATCATCCACCAAAAATGGTATCTTCAACAGGTGAAGGATACCTTCACCAGTCTTCAAGCACCACACCTTAATTGGGCTTTGCGTAATGCTCTAAACACCGCAGCAAAACAGTCGAACGCTTTACTGAAAAGCAAATTGCCGATGTTACATCTGCCCAATCAAAGCATGTTAAGCAAGGTATTTATATTAAAGAAAAGGCGACAGCAAGGTTTCTTGAGACAGATATCATTGGTTCTGGAACACCGATACTTCTTAAATTTTTTAAAGCAAAAGAACAAAACGCGGCGTGACTTACACAACTGTTTGGAAAAAAACAAATCTTGCCCATGTTTTTATCAAGGATGGGAGTTTTCCAAAGCGTGTTGATTTAAAAAAGATGAAGGGTAATGTTTTTCAAAGAGCGGATGGAGATCAATTCCCCATTGCAAAACAAGAGGAACCCTCAATTGCTAGGGTGATGTCAAAGCCAGAGATTACAAGTGCTATTGCACAATATGCCAATGAAAGATTAACCAAAAATATACAGAGACAACTTTCTCGTCAAGAATACGCTGCTAATAAGAAAGGCTAGATCATGTTCTCAAGCTTTATCTATATCTTACATATCCTTATGAGTTTATGCATTACACACTTTGATTGCAATTTTAAAAACAGATTATCACTTATGCTTTGTTTTTCCATAAAAAAGTCAATAAAATCAATATAAAAGGTACTTCCCAGCGGGTTGGCTTCGTTGCGGAACAGGCTAGTGCGAACTATCGCTAGCGACAGAATTTTCAATTTGACTGTACATTGTACACTTAACTCATTGATAGATAACAATTTCAATATGTACACTGTACAGTATGTGAAACGTTTTCTTAGCAAAAAGTAATTTTTGTTGCTGAACAATTCTATAGTAATAGGTATTTTCGAATCAGGTGCCTCAAAACAACTAGCGGATTAGTTGCCGAAATAACTAATCTTCCGCAATTTAAAAGCTTTAACTCATTGTATGCTACATGCATATAATAGCTTTGTCAGGTGTGGCTATACTATATAACACCCTTCGGGGAAAGGCGTAACGACGGACTAGATGCCGTTTTTCTTAGTGCCCAGCACTCTTTTAGAGTGTCATTAAGGAACGTCTAATCGATAGGAGTTCATTATGAACATTCTTAAAAATATCAGAACAAGTCATTGATCCGAAAACCGTTCAAACTGTTAATGCGCGTGAATTGCATACGTTTTTGGAAGTTAAATCGGAATTTAGAAATTGGATAAAAAATCGCATTGAGGAGTACAGCTTCCTAGAAAATAAGGCCTTTATAAGTTTCGCTAAAATTTTAGCGAAACCTAAAGGTGGTCGTCCAAGTACAGAATATCACATCATATTAGACATGGCGAAAGAGCTCTCAATGGTTGAACGCAATGAGAAAGGACGCCAAGCACGCCATTATTTTATTGAATGTGAAAAGAAACTAAAAAGCCAATCTACTAATTATGATAGTGATAAACGCTTTGATGATTTTACTATCTTCGCCAACATGTTTTGACAAATTATTCTAAAATCATAGGTATCATCTTTGGTCGTCTTTTAAAAATAGATGAAATCAAAAAAGAGCTTGATCATTACAAATAAGTTACAAAAGAAGCTAAGCGCGTTTTAGCAAGATCTGTCGTGAAACTGCTTAGATTTAAAGGAATATGACATACCTCCCCGTTCTCAAAAATGGGGAGGTGGTTTAAAGATCAAGTTTTGAATGGGAGCCCAAACGCATTAAAATCAATCGATCTTGACCAATCAAGCGATAAATCAACACTAAGTCAGGTCGAATATGGTAATCTCGATAATTGCTCCAATTCCCAGTCAATGCATGGTCATGATATCGAGGTTCTAAAGGCGGGTCATTTGCTAATGCTGCAATGATTTGGCGCAAATCAGTATCTAAAAGATGCCGATACCGTCCTTTCATTTCACGATTGAAATCACGTTTGAAGATGGTGGTACGTTCAATCGTCCGCATAGAGATCATCAAATAATTCATCTACAGAATGAAACTTTTTTAAGTTGCCCTCATCCAATTCAGCAAAAGCCGCTATGGTTTCCGCATTGGGTTGAAACAAAAAGGATGGAATAGCTTTATCTTGCGCAATGCGTGTCATCAATACTCTCACGACATCACTTACTGATAAACCAGAGGCTTGAATAACTTGACTAGCAACATTTTGAATTTCTTCTGGTACACGCGCTTGAACCATACGACTGGCAGCCATGATGACTTCTCCTTTCTCAATTGTATTTCAATGTAATACAATTGAAGTATAATTTCAACTGTAAAGCATCATTTTTTAAAGCGGAGAGGTGGTTGATTTAGCAACCGCTTGCTTTTTTAGACTTTCACCCACGTTTACGGCGTTCTTTTGTTACATATTTAAAGAAAGAGGGTGGTAAAACATCTTTAGCTGGCTTTAGACGTGCACGTTCTTCATCTGTCAATGATGGAGAATCCACAGCTTCCAAATCTTCTTTTGTATAGCCACATCTTATTTTAAAGTTTTTTTTGAAAACCAATAATTCTCGTGTGACTTGAAGCGTTTCCGTTTGCATACCGGAATATACACCCGATTATACCGGATCGTCAATTATCTGTTATGCCGTCAAACCTCAAGAGTGGAAAGATCATTAAACCCTACATTCAAATTTATTGATTTTGGCAAATTCGTCTGCTTTTTCAGTTTGTAATATACTAACGTCATAAGCAGCTTGCATGTTAAGCCAAAATTCAGCAGTAGTATCAAAAAAATAGGCTAATCTTAATGCTGTATCTGGAGTCACTGGACTATTTTCCGCAATAATACGTTCTATCCTCGTGCGTGGAACATTTAATGCTTTTGCAAGGGCATAAGCAGAGAGAGCATATTCTTTTAAATATTCCTCCCGTAAAATTTCTCCGGGATGTATAGCAATATAATTTTTCATCTCGACCTCCTACAGATCAATGATAATCTACGATTTCAACTTCATAGGCGCCATTAGAACGCCATTCAAAACAAATACGAAACTGGTCATTAATACGAATAGAATATTGACCTTTACGCTCTTCTTTCAATGCTTCTAAACGATTTCCTGGAGGACTGCGCAAATCTTTGAGGTCAACTGCTTTATCGAGCATAAACAATTTTCTTTGGGCTATACGTACTAGAGTTGTTGGAAAACCTTTAAGCGGATTACCTTCTAAAAGATCTTTACAACGCTTATCCGCAAAAGATTCAATCACCAAATCACCTTCATTCGCTCTTTCTATATATCATAGCATGATACTAATCTAAAAAAAGAATGAATGTTGAAAAATATTTAGCAATAGGTGCAAAATGACCAAGAAGCATCGTGAGGGTCTATCGGTTCGTGCGTTTGCGAAGAAGATGGGTGTTTCACATAATGCGGTGGTTTCTCGGATAAAGACAGGTAAATTTGATGCGGCTCTTTTTGAAGATGGTTCTGTCAATGAAGCCCTTGCAACAGCTATCTGGAATGAGAATCCAACAAAGTGCCCTGCTCCATTTTTAGCGCCTGATGGTCAACCGCGGACAAAGATCAAACAAGCCTCTACAGATGGAGCCAATGAATACAAGATAAAACTGGAGCGAATGCAAGTTGCCCTTGAAAGCGAAAAGATTGCACTTGAACGATTGCGCGAAACCACTGTTGATCGAGAAGAAATGAAAAAGGCAGCTCGTGAGTTTGGAAGAGCGCACCGTGATGCTATGTTGAATTTTCCTCATCGTTTTGGTGCAAGCATTGCTGCACAAGTTGGATGTGATGCGGCCAGCCTTATTGGTGCTATTGATTACACTATGAGAACCGCTTTGCTTGAGGCGGTTAATATTCCAGTGCCTTTTCATGATCCTCATTCTCCAGAGTTAGAGAACTTGCAAGAAACGAATAATGGATGACAATGCAGTCGAAGAATTTTTCGCCCATGCCAATAATGCAAGACAACCGGACCCACCGTATACGGTTTCGCAATGGGCGGATAAGAATAGATACCTTAGCACCGTAGCAAGTGCTGAACCTGGATTGTGGAGAACAAAGCGGACCCCCTATTTGCGCGAAATCATGGATAACCTTTCCTCTCACAAACCGATTGAAACAACTATTGTCATGAAAGGGGCGCAAGTTGGCATGTCAGAGGCAGGATTAAATTTCTGCGGTTATGCTATTCATTATAGTCCAGGACCTGCCCTTTATGTGATGCCAACGGTTGAGACAGCCAAAAAGCTTTCAAAGACGCGGCTTGATCCTATGATTATGGCAAGTGCAGTTTTAAGTGAACGCATAGCCCCAGCACGAGCACGTGACAGCGGGAATACCATGTTTTCGAAAGAGTTTGATGGTGGGGCATTGATGCTTACAGGAGCAAACAGTGCAGCTGGTTTGCGTTCCATGCCTATTCGTTATCTGATTTTAGATGAGGTGGATGCCTATCCTCTCAGTTTTCTTTGAAAGCGATTTTTTGCCTATAGAAATGTCGTTAAAATGTGGCTTTTTGCTTTTCACTTTCAAGTCCCCCGCTGGGCGCGAGCACCCTCGCATTAGTATTCCGAGAGCCTGAAAGTACTGAGTTCGAGTCAGATTTTTTGCTTTTAGTGCTCACCGCACCTAGACATAGAAAAATATCCCATAATTCCGAGACACCCACAGAGTGGGCTCATTTATGATCGAACTTTAGGGCTTTCAACCCCTACTGATCGCTGCGTAGACGAGCAAAATCACTCTTTAAGTAATAAAGTAATTTCAGGAAATTGGCAATCAAAATTAAAATAATCTCAAAGACTATAAGATTGGGCACTCTTCAAAAGAGGATAATGCGAAGAACTGTCATCATGGTTAGTCATCAACCCACATAATGCTTCTTTTTCAGAAACCGCACAACGCGATATAAGAAAAAATGTTGTTTGCAAAGTTCTCTCTTGCCTATACAAAGAGAAAATGAAAAATTTGGAGGGCGCCCTATGATAAATGACATCTACTGTGTTGGATACAATTATGTTGAACATGTTCATGAACTAGGTAATGTTGTTGAAGATGAACCTGTTATCTTTAGCAAGCCAAAAAGTTCACTCGTTTTAGGCAATGAAATTTATCTCCCTAATTTTTCCAAAGAAATACATTTTGAAACTGAAATTGTGCTCAAAATCTCAAAGGACGCTTTCATGATCATGGAGGCAGAAGCAGAAGAATGCTATGATGCCGTAGCAATAGGTCTTGATCTCACAGCGCGGGATTTGCAAACAAAACTGAAAGAAAAAAAGCTTCCTTGGCTTTTATCGAAAGGATTTAAAGGCGCTGCATACGTCTCTGACTTCATAAACAAGGAAAAAATAAACAACCCAATAACCTTTGCAATGAAGTTGAATGGCGAAACAAGACAAGTTGGCAATACGAAAAATATGATCTTTAACTTTGAGAAGATAATCTCATTTTTAAGTCACTACATTCAGCTAAGACGTGGTGATCTCATATACACAGGCACTCCACAGGGTGTAGGAAAACTTTCTCAGTTTGACAGAATAGAATTGTATCTCGAAAATCAATTAATTTCAGAGCTAAAAGTAAAATGAATCATCAAATACTGACCTTTTTCATTGTTTCATTTTTTTTAGTCATCTCACCGGAGCCGAATATGGCCCTTATCATCGATAATGCAACGAGATTGGGAAGAAAGAACGCATTTGTAAACGTTTTAGGATTGTGTACAGCAACATATGTGCATGGGGCATTTTCCACACCTAGGTGTATCAGCGCTCATTCTCAACAACAAAACGCTGTTTTTTTTAGTAAAACTCATGGGTGGCAGCTATTTATTATACATGGGCTTTAAATCAATTAAATCTGGAATACACAGCTTAAATTCAAAAGAAAGAAGTTCAACGAATGAAAAGCATGCTACGAGTGAAACAAAGCTTTTAACCAGCTATATGGACGGTTTTTTGACACAAATACTAAACCCCAAAGTATCTATATTTTACATAGCAGCTTTTCCAAAATTCTTAGCTTCTGGAGGTAGCATTAAAAAAGGTTTTGAACTTGTCACAATACATTCTTTCAACATCTTTGCATGGTTTACTTTAATGACCATTTTTATATCATTTGCCAGTACCGCCTTAAAAAAGCAGCGGGTAAAAGGCTCGATTAACATTGCGACAGGAACAGTTTTATCTTTGATAACAAATTGTAAAGTTAATAGAGCAATCTTTTCCTGATTCTGTCTCTCACTATGAATAGCTCAATCTCTAACAGAGCTTATACAATCCCCAGTTCTTTTTTTCTTCATATAACTGAATTACGTTGCATTTCTTTATCATACTCTCAAGGACGTTTGTGTAAACAATGTGAGTTTCTCGCAATATTTTATAAAATGTTACCAATATCTAAACAAAATCCTTATTCATCACTTTAAAAAAATAAGCTATGATATTCCTCTTTTCGTTTATGAAACAAAAGTAACTTTTTGATTTATGATAGCACCATACAAACAAAAAAATGATTTAAAAATCATTTTAATTTTCCATTAAAAATTGTTTCTTAAACTAAGATGAGAACTCTCGAGTGCTATTTGAGCAAAAAGTAAACTCTCACCATTATGAATAATAATAAATAATGCACTGATTACAAATAATAAGTTTCAAAAAATTATAAAAACTCCTGACAACTTTCTGAAATAATTTTAAAAGCCCCACGTCTTTTAATGAACAATTAATTTGTTATTCATAACAATAAAAAGCTCCCCATTCAAATATCTGTTACGTTATTTAAGAGGAAAACATTCTCTTTTTTCAAAACCATATTCCTAAAACATATTCTTTTCTTTATCCACACAAAATCATAAAAAACGTTTTTTTCCTTTACACCTCATTTATATCATGCTTCGATACAAAATAATGCTTTTTTAGTGTAATTTAATCTCAAAATAATTAAAGGGAACCCCCAAAAAATGAGCTACAAACAAAATTTAAAAGATAATTCTCAGAATAAGTTACAGCGTGGACTACACAACCGACATGTACAACTTATAGCCATTGGTGGTGCTATTGGAACAGGTCTCTTCATGGGGGCAGGAAAAACAATTAGTGTAGCAGGTCCTTCCATCATACTCGTTTATGCTATTATCGGTTTTGCTCTATACTTTGTCATGCGTGCTATGGGAGAATTGTTGCTTTCTAATTCACAATACCGATCTCTTATTGATTTTTCAACCGATATGCTAGGACCGGGAATCGCTTTCTTTGTTGGCTGGAGCTATTGGTTGAGCTGGGTTGTAACTGGAGCTGCTGACATTATTGCCATCATCACTTATATGAACTTTTGGTGGCCAACACTCAATCCATGGTTTACCGTTTTTACCTGCATTAGTGTCTTTTTAATCTTTAACCTCTTTGCCGTGAAACTATTCGGTGAACTTGAATTCTGGTTTGGTCTTATCAAAGTCGTCGCAATTTTAGCATTAATTGTTGTGGGATTTTATATGATCGTTACGGGCTTTACCTCTCCCAATGGTACGGTTGCTTCTCTCAATCACGTATGGAACGATGGCAATATCTTTCCGCGAGGAATGACAGGTTTTTTTGCTGGATTTCAAATTGCCATTTTTTCTTTTGTTGGTATAGAAATTGCTGGAACAACCGCTGCTGAAGTAAAAGAACCTAAAAAAGTTCTCCCCAAAGCAATTAATGCAATACCGATCCGTATTGTACTCTTTTACATTTTTTCTCTCGCTGTAATTATGTCTGTCACACCTTGGGATCAAATTGTTCCAGATAAAAGCCCCTTTGTCTCGATGTTTTGGCTTGCAGGCATTCCGATAGCTGCCGGCTTGGTAAACTTTGTCGTTATTACCTCAGCTGCCTCTTCAGCAAATAGTGGTATTTTTTCTACCAGCCGTATGATATATGGACTTGCAACACAAAAAGGTGCCCCTCCAATTTTAGGTAAACTTTCCAGATACCATGTTCCAGCCAATGCTCTATTCTTTTCCTGTTTATGTATTTTAATAGGGTATACAATTGCCTCACTCTCTCCAAGCCTCATAAGTGCTTTTACAATTGTGACAAGCATTTCAGCTATTGCATTTTTATTCGTATGGTCTGTAATTTTGATTAGCTATATTGTGTATCGTCGCAATCGCCCTCATCTACACGCTGAATCCATTTATAAAATGCCAGGAGGTGTTATCATGTGTGGGATAATTTTAGTTTTCTTTGTTTTCATGCTCTATTTGTTGACATTAGAAGCTGATACTCTACTAGCCTTAAAATATAGTATATTCTGGTTTGTTTTCTTAGGTATAATGTATTTTATGTTTGTAAAGAAAAAAATAACTCAAGGTAACAAATAAAGTCTATACATAAAAACATCTCAAAAAAGGGTAATTTTAGTTACCCTTTTTCTACTTAACCTCCTCTCCAAACATCAAAAAACGACGATTCCTACCGGCACCGGTTTGTAAACAATCCGGCTTATTAAGGGGGAATGCTGCTGATCATTTATATGGTTCACCTACATAAGGCTCTATGGGCTAGCCCTGCCCTGAACACTCACCACCCATTCTAAAAATACTTAATGCGTAAAATGTTATATGCTTTATATCACTACTCTACACAACAGTATTTTACTGCACAATAGGATAAGAAACGAGCTATTCTGTAAAAAATTCTCTATAAACTTCACTGACATTGTTTACTAATAAAACATGAGATTTATCTAAAACTTTCCCCCCCAAAAAATTTATATTCAATTTTTTATCAAAATTAAAAATATAGCTCTAAACAGAATATATCTTAATAGCTATCTGCAATAAAAAAAGATTCTATGAAAATATTTTTCTATTTGTAATAAATTTTAAATATTAATACTTAAGTGTAAATTTTAAATATATTTTTTAATGTTTTAAATAATAGTTTAACCATTTAAACTTATTTTATTTATATACAAAGTTTTATATTTAATAAATTTACAATTTTATTTATATTTTTATATAGATAACAATATCTATAAATAAATAATTTTAAATATAAAGATATTTATATAAAAATTACTATAAACAAATATACATAAATATAAATTATTATTTATATACATATAATAATAATATATAATATAAATTATATTATATATTATATATATTACTTATGTATAAAACATAAAAAATCAAAAAAATATAATACAATTTATCTTTTTTTTCTTATATATAAAATAATTATTCCATTAATTAATAATGTTTTTGCTTTATTCACATATAGTCATAGAAAAAAATTCCTTTACTCCTTAACCATAGCGTGTTCCGATAGAAGGAATTACCTTTTTTAGGGTAATTTTTATTTAAAAATAACTAAGGAGAACTCCCCAAAAATGAACAAACAAAATTTAGAAAAAAAACCTAAGAAGAAATTGCAACGTGGACTACATAACCGACACATACAACTTATAGCCCTTGGTGGAGCGATTGGAACAGGTCTCTTCATGGGATCAGGAAAAACAATCAGTGTAGCAGGCCCCTCAATTCTACTCGTTTATGCAATTATTGGTTGTGCTCTATACTTTGTCATGCGTGCTATGGGAGAGTTATTGCTTTCTAATACACAATACCGATCTTTTATTGACTTCTCAACCGATCTTCTAGGGCCATGTGCCGGATTCTTTATCGGCTGGACATATTGGTTGTGTTGGATTGTCACTGGAACTGCTGAAATTATTGCTATTGTCACTTATACACATTTTTGGTGGCCTGAACTCAATCCGTGGATTCCTGTTATAATTGGTC
This sequence comes from Bartonella sp. AP331QHHD, assembly GCF_042195905.1. Lineage (NCBI taxonomy): Bacteria > Pseudomonadati > Pseudomonadota > Alphaproteobacteria > Hyphomicrobiales > Bartonellaceae > Bartonella > Bartonella sp. AP331QHHD. Next base: position 108,887 of record NZ_JBHIPG010000034.1, on the reverse strand, counting down.
TTATGTCCTTTTTAATTCTTAACCTCGTCGCCGTAAAACTATTTGGCGAACTTGAGTTTTGGTTTGGTTTTATCAAAATCGTAGCAATTCTAGTCCTAATCGTTGTAGGATTTTATATGATCTTTACCGGTTTTGTCTCTCCAAACGGTACAGTTGCTTCTCTTAGCCATATATGGAACGGTGGGAATATTTTTCCGCGAGGAATTACAGGCTTTTTTGCTGGATTTCAAATTGTTATTTTTGCTTTTGTTGGCATTGAACTCGCTGGAACAGCTGCTGCTGAAGTAAAAGAGCCTCAAAAAGCTTTACCACAGGCTGTTAATTCAATACCAATCCGCATTGTATTCTTTTATATATTCTCTCTTCTTGTGATTATGTCTGTGACGCCGTGGGATCAAATCAGTCCAGAAAAAAGCCCATTTGTAACAATGTATGCACTTATTGGTATCCCAACTGCTGCAGGTTTGATGAACTTTGTTGTCCTCACAGCTGCCGCATCTTCAGCAAATAGTGGAATTTTTTCTACCAGCCGTATGATATATGGGCTAGCAACACAAAAAGGTGCTCCTAAATTTTTAGGAAAACTTTCTCGTAACCACGTTCCAGCCAACGCATTATTCTTTTCATGTATATGCATCTTATTTGGTTATGCCGTTGTATCGTTATCTCAAACACTCATAGCTGCTTTTACAATTGTTACGACAATTGCCGCAACTTTGTTTATATTTGTATGGTCTATCATTTTGATCAGCTATATCGTCTATCGCCGCAATCGTCCTCTCCAGCATACTGTCTCTCCTTATAAAATGCCAGGAGGTGTTGTTATGTGTTGGGCGCTTCTTGTTTTCTTTGCATTCATTATCTATTTATTGTCATTAGAAGCTGACACTGCCATAGCTTTAAAATACACTCCAGCGTGGTTCATATTTTTAGGAATTGTATACTTTCTTTTTGGGAAAAAGAATTATGCAAAAAATTAAAAAATAAAGCTTATGTTTCAAAAACATATAAAAAAGGGTAACTAAAGTTACCCTTTTTTGATATTTATCTATAAAATTATAAAAGCTATTGACAAAATATCTCTGAAGAAGCTTCAATTACGCTCTTTATCAACCAAAGCATTCGATTTTATCCAAGGCATCATAGAACGAAGTTTTTTACCAACTTCTTCAATAGGATGATTATCATTTAAACGCCGCATACTTTTAAAATGAGCAGCACCAGCTTTATATTCTTGAATCCAATTCGATGTAAATTTACCCGTTTGAATATCTTTCAATATACGTTTCATTTCTGCTCTGGTTTCATCCGTAATCACACGTGGACCAGACATATATTCACCCCATTCAGCTGTATTAGAAATCGAATAATTCATATTTGCAATGCCCCCTTCATACATGAGATCAACAATCAGTTTAACCTCATGTAAACACTCAAAATAAGCCATTTCTGGTGCATAACCTGCTTGTGTTAATGTTTCATAACCAGCTCGAATCAATTCAACAAGACCTCCACAGAGAACCGCTTGTTCACCAAAAAGATCAGTTTCGCACTCTTCTTTAAAAGTTGTTTCAATCACCCCAGCACGTCCACCACCAAGACCACATGCATAAGATAATGCTAAATTATGAGCATGCCCTGAAGCATCTTGCGCCACCGCTATTAAGCAAGGAACACCACAACCCCGTTGGTATTCATGACGAACTGTATGCCCTGGACCTTTAGGAGCAATCATCACAATATCAACGTTTTTTTTAGGTTCAATCAAGCCAAAATGAATGCTCAAACCATGCGCAAAAGCAATCGCTGCCCCATCGTGTAAATGATCATGAATATGTTCCTTATAAATATCAGCTTGCAATTCATCTGGTGTTGCCATCATGATGAGATCTGCCCATTTTGCTGCTTCAGCAACACTCACCACTTCAAAACCATCAGCCATGGCTTTTTTTACTGTTTCCGACCCTGAACGCAAAGCTATTTGCACATTTTTAACACCAGAATCTTTCAAGTTTAAAGCGTGCGCACGCCCTTGAGAACCATAACCAACAATGGCTACTTTTTTCCCTTTAATGAGATTAACATCCGCATCACGATCATAATAAACACGCATAAAAAATTCCTTCTTTCTCTATTTAAACTGGATTTCAGATTACTTTTATTCAATAAGAAACATTATCTACAGTGCATCACACACTTATAAAGACAAAAAACACCGCTTATAAGAACACAGCAATTGAATAATTTTAAAGTTTACATATTGCATAGAAAAAACTGTAGTCCCCAAACATTCCTAAAACATATACGGATCCCCAAATAAACTTCAACTGCTATTCTACAAAAACAATAATTACACAAAATAAGATTTCTAAAGAAAATTTAGCTAATATTCTACTCTTTTATCGTGCAACAAAACGCTATATTCTAAAAATTAAGATACAACACACAATTTTTAACATGAACCAAATCAATACGGATAGCAAGAAAAATTACAAAATAACAAGTATTGTTTTAATACAACCTTCAAAAGCATATACAACAATATCTTTAGAATAATAGAGAGGATGTTTTTACTTTTTACGTTCTTTTAATACCCACGCCTCTCACACGAAGAAGCCCCCATACGGCTATTATGTTATCCATTTATGGCGCCTTATAAAAAAATTTTAATATGCTCAAGCCCTTTTCAAAAATTCCCTATAATAGTGTAAGATTTATTGCACATCACTCTCTTTACTTCATAAAGCTACAAGTCGATATCATCATTCTATTTAACAGCTCCTATTGCATTAAGCTTATTCATAAGGAGATTTTACGTTATACTATTTACAGATAACCCAAAAATGAGCTCCAATATCAAGAAAATTTGTGTATTAATCCATTAAAATCCTACGCACTCCTTTATAAGGGAAATACTTTCAAAACCCTACTTCTTCTCCATTCAAAGAAATTATAATAAGAAGATTTTAAAACTTCCTCATAATGGATAGTACAAATAAAAAACATCGCATGCACTCAAAAACAAAAGATAGAAAGCAACCAATAAATAGAGGAACAATAGAATATTTATAATGCACGATAATAGTGCTATTTATCTCAAACATATATAAAATTGTTTTTTAAGATAAATTGGCAAACCTCTATAAAAATTTCTTTTCCAATTTTTATAGAGAGAAAAAGATTACGATAATAACCGGATAAAACGCTGAACAGTCTCATGTATTCCATACTCTAATGCATCAGCAATGAGCCCATGGCCAATAGAAACTTCATCAAGCCAAGGAATATTTTTGACAAGAGCAGGAAGATTCATAAGTGTCAGATCATGCCCTGCGTTTATACCTAACTGCAATTCTTTTGCTCTTCTTGCTGCTAAAACAAGTTTATTGAGCTCTTGATCTTGTTTTGTTTTATCCTGAAATGCACCACCGTAAGGTCCCGTGTAAAATTCCACACGATCAGCGCCCATTGCTTTAGCAATATCAAGACCATCGACAGTAGGATTAGCAAAAAGGGATACACGAATCTTTCTGTTTTTTAAATTCTGAATAATAGGTGCTAAAAATTCTGCATCATGAGCAAAATTCCAACCATGATCAGACGTTGACTGATCTGGATCATCAGGAACAAGGGTAATCTGATCCGCATAGTTTTTAGCGATATCCAAAAATTGATCACTGGGATAACCTTCAATATTAAACTCAGCAGTAGGAAAAGTGTTCTTTATTAAACAGTATATATCTGGTAAATCCGCAAAACGAATATGCCTTTCATCAGGGCGCGGATGAACCGTCAAACCTGCTGCTCCAGCAGCAAGCGCTATATGCCCAATATTCGTTATACTTGGCCACGGAAGATTACGTCGATTACGCAAAACAGCAACAGCATTAAGATTAACCGAAAGTTTTACCGCCATGCCCATTTCCATTTTTTTATAGTGTGTAACAAGATAGAAAAAAGGCATTTTCCATCTGAAACTTAGATGATATACACATCTTTTTTCTATCGAACAATCGTTAAACGTTCTGCTGCGCGGGTAATTCCCGTATAAAGCCAGCGCGCATACATATCACGAAATGCAAAACTTTCATCAAACAAAACGACATTATTCCATTGAGAACCTTGCGCCTTATGAACCGTTAATGCATACCCATAATCAAAATCATCATATCGCTTTTTTAATTGCCATGAAATTTCTTGATCAGGGTTTTCAAACGCTGCTTTTAAAAGTTTAATCTTTGCTACCCCACGCTCACTTTCTTCTGGTTTCACAAGAAGATTAATACTTGGTTTAACGGTCTCCTTCTGTGAAGTCATCACCTTCCATAAAGAGCCATTCAACAAACCTTTAATCGGATCATTTCGCAAACACACCAGCTTATCTCCCGCTTGTGGATAATCTGCTGTAAATCCCTTTAACACACGCAAACGCTGATTATAAAGGTGGCGTGTACGATTAACCCCTACCAAGACCTGATCAGCATCCAAAACCAATTGTTGATTGACCTCTTTACGTGTCACAACGCGCGCTTCTCCATAGTCACCATAAGCAATATCGCGTCCTTCACGTACATCCATAGCAAGACGTATAATCGGATTATCTCGCGCTTGCCGATGAATTTCTGAAAGAAGAAAATCTGGTTCTCCATTAGAAAAAAAGCCTCCACCTGATATAGGAGGCAATTGACCTGGATCACCAAGAACAAGAATTGGCGTTCGAAAACTCATTAAATCACGGGCCAATTTTTCATCTACCATCGAGCACTCATCAACAATAATGAGTTTAGCTTGTGCAGCAGCACTTCTTCGATTTAACATAAATGTTGGAGCAATAGACTTTTTTCCTGTTATTTCATCGGAAACTTCCTCTTCTCCACGCGGACAATAAATCAGCGAATGAATCGTACAAGCATTGCTTGCACCTTTAGAACGCAAAACCTGCGCCGCCTTCCCTGTAAAAGCAGCAAATTGAACAGAACCATCAACTGTCTCTGCAAAATAGCGTGCAAGCGTCGTCTTACCCGTCCCCGCATAGCCAAAAAGGCGAAAAAGAGGAAAACGCCCTTCCTTCAACCACGCGGCAACAGCCTTCAATGCATTATCCTGTTCCGGCGAAAACTGCATAGCTTACCAACATAAGATTTGCATAAAAAGAGCAGTATTTTGAAAAAAACCGACTATCAAGAAAAACCTTTTTATTAAGAATTGCTGACACACGCCCATCTAACAACTTTCGTAGCACAATTATCAATTATTTACCCATTGTTTTTTCAAGATATTGTAAACAATCTAAATTTTATCTATACATCGATCTTCTTGGTAACACCTTATGCGTATCAAATAAAATATCATTTTTTACAACAGTAACACCAACAATGGAAGATGCATATCTTAAATTTAAAATAACACCTATATACGCTTTTTCTAACCAAAATTTAGAATGAGAAAAAGAGCATTGCAATTGCAAAACCCTCACTAGAAAAAATGTCCTTAACAGGATAAAAATAATGTAATTTTTGAACGCTATTTTACACAATCAATCAGCTTTCTTGCACATAAAATAAAGTACATCCACTATTACGAAATAATAATTAAATATATCAAAAACCTTTTAGCAGAAATAAAAATAGCTCTCAACAAAACGACTTAATCCTATGATGATACACCTATAAAGTTCCTATCTCCCTCTCATCATGATTTTAATAAATTTACTCTTCATGCTACAAATAAGTGATATCTCAACGAATAAAGAGAGACATCACACTTATATGAAGCACGCTTTATCTCGCACAAATATGTAGCTTTTTCTGTTTCAACAATAAAATATGGTTCGTAAGTATGGCCTTCTTGGTAGTCTATTATAGAAAACTGGGACATGGCTTCAGTCCAGCGTAGCGCTTCAGGTTCATCCTCTAGAATATGAGAAAAGCGCAATTCTCCATCTATTGAGTTAAACTTTTTCTTTTTGTCGCAATGTTTTAAAGTTTATAAAAACTAACTGATTAATGCTATTCTTATTGCTAGAAATAACAATAAATCAAGGGGTATAATTTGTTAATAGGCTTGGTGTTATGTCAAAATATCAGCGATGAGATTGCTTTTTGGTTGTTTTAGAAATGAAATAATGAGCTCAAATATTGATGAATGAAACGAAAGGTTTAAATTGAAAATATTAATTCCAGATGACTATCAAAAAGCCACCCTAACATTACAGTCTATTACAAAATTAATGAAATCGCATGAAGTGCTGGTTATAAATAATTTAGCTAAAGAATGTGATTTAGAAGATAAGCTCAAAGAGATAGATATTCTTATCTTAATCAGAGAGCGGACTATAGTTGATAGAAATCTTCTCCTGAAACTGCCAAATTTAAAATTAATCTGCCAAACAGGCCCTATAGGTTCACATATTGATATAGAAGCTTGTAGAGACTTAGGAATTGAAATATTAGACGGTGGTGGAGATCCAACTTCTGCTGCTGAATTTGCGTGGCTCTTAATTATGTCTGCGCGTAGAAAACTCTGTAAATCTGTATCTGATATGAAAAAAGGACGATGGCAAACAACATTTGGCAACCAAATGAAAGGGGCTACTCTTGGAATATTCGGGTTTGGCCGTATTGGTAAAATGGTTGCTCAATATGCTCAAGCTTTTGGCATGTCCATTTTGGTTTATGGGAGCGAGCGTTCAACGCAAGAAGCAAAAAATTTAGGTTATCATTTTACGCATTCAAAAGATGAATTTTTTACACGTCCTGACGTTATATCCGTCCATTTACGTTTAAGCGATAAAACCAGAGAAATCATAAAATTAGATGATCTATTGAGCATGAAACCTCATGCTATTTTTGTCAACACAGCGCGTTCAGCTTTGGTTGAAAAAGGGGCGATAGAAAAAATACTAAGTTTGGAAAATTCAATTTACTTTGCACTGGATGTTTATGACAGCGAGCCAGTATATGAGAGCAAATTATTGCAATCAGATAGAGTTCTTTGCACGCCACATCTGGGCTATGTGACTGAAGAAAGCTTTGAGAATTATATTGAAAAAGCTTGCCAAAATATAGCATCTTTTATGAAGAGCGCTTAATGCCGGCTGAGCCAATGTTTGTAAAATTTATCTTATATCGCTAGCGTATCAAATTTGCACGACACATAATAGCTTATTTCCTTAAATTAAGCATATTCCTTAGTTTTCATATTAATACCAATAGTATGGACAGATTTTTATGTAATCAGCATAAAATACACAATTTATTATTGCAATCATTAAAAAAGGCTACCTCATTGGAATACACTTTAATTGGAGGGGGCTGAGTGAGCAATCATAATTTTATAGAAAAAATTATTATAGATGGATTGTATTGCTTGTTGCCACTATCGCTCAAGCATCAGCTTGCTTCTTTGTTCAAGGGATTGGTCCTTTAGCTAAATTTTTTAAGAAAGATTTCTCGCTTAGTAACTCTCAGATAGGTTTGCTGTCTTCAGCAGCGCAGTTCCTACCTATTATTGGCTTACTTGTAGCTGACGAATTACTAGACAAGTTTAACGAGTGCTATATTGTTGGAGTTGGCGCGGTCGGCGTTTCTGTCGTTCTTTTGTTGGGAGCAATCGCAGATAACTATATTTCCCTTTTGGTTTGTTTGCTAATTATAGGGGAATTTTATAGTTCTGCTCAACCCGGTGGCGCTAAATCTGTTTCTTCATGGTTTCCACAATCGCAGCGCGGATTTGCAATGGGAATAAGGCAGGCGGGGTTAACATTAGGTTGTGGGGGCATTAGCTGGAATAGTTCTTCCTGCTAGTGTGCTTGTCTATGGCATACAAGGTGCGTTTTGGTCGGTGCCATAGTTTCTTTTTTAGGGGGATGTATATTTATTATTTTTTATCACTCACCAGCAAAAGTTATCGCTATCGTTCCAAAAAGCAAGGCAAGAATTTCGTTCTATGCAAATGTAAGATCTCGTCTTGCAATGTTGGCTGCGCCTCATATGAAGAATATTATTTTTCCAAGCGTTTCACTTGTGATCGTTCAATATGTTTTAACCATTTTTATAACGATCTATTTTTATAGAATCTATCACCTGTCTTTAGATAAAAGTACTTATTTATTTTTTGTTTCACAGGCTTCTGGTGCCTTAGGAAGAATTATTTTAGCAGCGTAGCGTGATCATTGTAGAAAAGGACGGTTTTTTCCTGTCTTGTTTTGTATGATTGCAGTCGTTTTTGGATTTTTAATATTAATTTTGGGCATGAGTGGATCCATAATTTATTTAACTATTTTATCTGCTTGGTTAGTTTTTGGAGGAATGGAATGGTATGGCCCTTGGGTTGCTTATATTGTAGACTCTTAAGCCGAAAGAAAGCGTTGTGTTTTCTCTGGGTTTAGCAATATCTGTAAATCAAATCGCAATTATTACTACTCCACCATTATTTGGATTAATCCAAGATTTTACAGACACTTATTTACTAACATGGCTGATTTTAATTATTGTTTTTTCACTTTTTTAATAAAAAAGTAGGGAAATATAATTGGGGGAAATTATAATGATAAATGGAAAATACTTTTTAGTTGAGCAATGTCGAAAGAGACAAACTTTGAGAGGCTTTAGACCATGTTATTTATGATCCATACGGTGGTATTGAATATTCGGTTGAGTTAAAAAAATAGCATTTTCGCTGCTACCACATAGAATATTGACAATTCTTATGAACCAAAAGGTGTCTATTACCCCTAGACCATATTTAATCTTTGAAAACCTTCCTGTTGATAGACAAATTAATATGTCACCTAATCCTTACAATTTAGATGCGTCTTGTAAAAGTGGCTATATTAGCGAAAATTTAATTATGATGTTTTCTTTATTGATCGGAGAGCCTTATTCAATTAAGTTTGAAGGCGAACATATAGTAAATAACCTAGTTCTTTTAGAGGATAATAAAAAAGATTATACAGGATTAGGATCTGAAGTTGAGTTAGATTTTCATATGAAAATGCTGCACTAAAATTTATAACGGATTTAAATTTATCTCCTAAAGGGGATACTTTTATCTGGTGTTCGCAATGGTGTTGATGGTCCGTTAACGATGATGCACGTCTAGCTTTAAAACTTTTAAGTGAGGAGGATTTGAGGAGCTTCAGGGATAATTTATATATAATTAATGTTCCCTATAGATGGAGAAAAAATGGGGTAACTTCTACAAGTAAAGTGCCCCTCGTTCAAGGGGACGGTGAATTCCCAGATATCAGCGCTGTTTTTTATCCAGGCATGTTAGAGCCACAGTCAAAAAAAGCCAAGGAAGCTTTAGATCATTTTTATGAAGCTATTAAGGCTATATCTTTTGGAATTGATGTACAACCAGGAAGATTATTATACATTGATAATAGAATGGCCCTACACTCTAGAGATAAATTTTTTGGATCATTTGATAGTTATGAAAATCCAATGCGATGGATTCAAAGAGTGTTTGTGTCTGCAGATTTATGGAATCATAGATATATAGAACAAATAAAAGAAAGAATATTTAATTTTCAATGTTAATATCCTGATAATGATATGATGTTGAGTATTATTCTGGTTTATATATTGACGATACATCTCATATGTATAGGTTTCTCCCGCATAATCATACCTGATTATAAGCTATGGTGACCTATTGGTTTTCTATGGCTGCATTTGATTTTTGTTATTTTTTCCCTTCCTTTCAAACCGCTAGGGGGATTTTCCTATCAAGCCCCTGAAAGAGCTATTTGGAGTAATTTCATAATGCAAAACCAAAACATAGTAACAAACTTTTCTATTGTTTTCATAGGCATAATGGCTTGCATGGTTGCACCCTTCAAGCAGTGTGGCTTTTTTTCTTGCACGATGAAATCATTCATATATGAGACAACATAATTAATTTATAACAGATAATTCAATGTATTATCTAAAAAATGCAACGAAATAGCTATTAATGTGAACATATGAATTAAAAAAACAAACATCGCGTACAAATAAATTCAAACATAATTGTGCACACGACTTATAACATTTTTTAGATGAACAAATAATAATACACCCCATGTCTTTAAACAAAGAATGAAAATCATAAAATGAGCTCTAAGGATAATAGAAACTCTCCACAAAGAAGAGACAGAGATGAAGACTCCAAAGACTTCATCATCACCATCCTTCACCATTTTGTTAACATATTCATTTTATACAAGAATCTTTCCCTCGGAAGAAATAGCATTTGCAATAGCTTCTTCGCTTGCCTCATCGGGTAATAACATCTCATTATGAGCACATCCCGATGGGATCATAGGAAAACAGTTTTCTAAATGATAAACACGACAATCAAAAAGAACAGGCTTATCACAGTCAATCATCTGCTGAATTTTATCATCAAGTTCATCGGGTTTTGAACAATGAATTCCCACGGCTCCATAAGCTTGTGCCAATTTCACAAAGTCAGGCATAGATTCCGTATAAGAATGAGAAAGACGATTACCATGCAGCAATTGCTGCCACTGGCGGACCATTCCCATATACTGATTATTTAAAATGAAAATTTTCACCGGTGTGTCATGCTGAATAGCTGTTGCAAGCTCTTGAATATTCATCTGAATGGAGGCATCACCAGAAATACACACAACAAGCGCATCAGGATGCGCTATTTGAACACCTATAGCAGCAGGTAAACCATACCCCATCGTTCCAAGACCACCAGAAGTCATCCAATGTTTTGGTTCATCAAAATGATAATACTGCGCTGCCCACATCTGATGCTGCCCGACATCCGTTGTAATATAAGCATTCGCATCTTTGGTAAAAGCATACAGCCGTTCAAGAGCATATTGCGGCATAATGACATCTTTTTTCTCCGCATATGCTAATGAATTACGAGCCTTCCAACGGTTAATTTGCGTCCACCACGCCTCACGGACTTCACTGTTAAACGCTGGTTGCTGTATCTTTAAGAGTTGCGTCATATCTCCTAAAACACAAGCCACATCACCAATAATTGGAACTTCTGCTTTTACAATTTTATTGATAGAAGAAGGGTCAATATCAATATGAATAATACGCGCATGAGGTGCAAATGCATCAAGGCGCCCGGTGATACGATCATCAAATCGTGCTCCAACAGCTAACATGACATCACAATCATGCATGGCCATATTAGCCTCATAGGTTCCATGCATTCCAAGCATTCCAAGCCAATTTTTACCGGAAGCAGGATAAGCACCAAGTCCCATTAATGTTGAAGTAATCGGAAAATCCCCCAATTGAACCAAATTACGTAAAAGCTGTATAGCTTTCATCCCCGATGAAATAACACCACCACCAGAATAAATAATAGGGCGTTTTGCCTCAACTAAAAGAGAAACGGCAGATTCAATAGCCTTAGTATTCCCTTTCAACGATGGAAAAGAATGTAAAGACTCCTGAACTTGAGGTGCTCTATAAAATCCTGAAGCAAATTGAACATCCTTAGGAATATCAATCAAAACCGGCCCAGGACGACCTGATTGAGCAAGAAAAAAAGCTTCATGAATAATAGCCGCAAGATCATTGACATTTTTAACCAGCCAATTACGCTTCGTACAAGGCTTTGTAATTCCAACTGTATCAGCCTCTTGAAAAGCATTTGTTCCAATCACCGTTGTTGACACCTGCCCAGAAAAACAAATAAGAGGTATCGAATCCATAAGAGCATCTTGCAAAGGTGTAACAGCATTCGTTGCCCCTGGACCAGAAGTTACAAGCATAACCCCTACCTTCCCTGTGCTGCGTGCATAGCCTTCAGCTGCATGCCCTGCGGCTTGTTCATGGCGCACCAAAATATGCTGGAGTGTATCTTGGTGATAAAGAACATCAAAAATAGGCAAAACAGCCCCACCAGGATAACCAAAAATATGTTCAACGCCTTGATCTATAAGAGCTTGAACCACTATTTCAGCGCCCGACATTATTTTTCCATCTGCACTCTCTTGCTTTCTTGGATCATTTCTCATTTTTCCCACTCACCTACTTTATAGGACAATAAAAAAGCCCCTAACGGAGCCCATAAAAAAAGCCCCCAAAGGAGCCCATTACACAACACATACTGTATGATTACCCCCATTATTCCAACGTATAAAATATATAAAAAATTCCTTGTAGAGAGATTTCTAATTCCATTGATACCATTCGTCAATAAAAAATTATATTTTCTAAAAAATTTCTTTTTCACGAATTATCTTTTATCTTTCGATAAGTTTCTTTGCAAAGCTCTAACTCTTTTATCAAAAAGTAAGCATCCATTCTTCATCAAATTGATTACGAAACCATGTCATTTGTCTTTTTGCATATCTCCTCGTTTGTATTTTCACCGCTTCAAGAGCACTCTCAAAGCTTCTATATCCATCCAAATAAGCCATAAACTCAGGTATACCAATAGCCTTCATTGCTGGTAATGAAGGGGAAAGTTTAAGTTTTTTCATAGCCACCACTTCTTCTAAAGCTCCTCTTTCAATCATAGAATCCAAGCGTTTATGAATACGTTCATAAAGCAGAGGACGTGGTGGCATGAGAAGAATTTTTTCGGTCAAATTTGGCGCAATGAGAGGTGTTGTTTTTTGTTTCTGCCACCAACTGAGCGACTTACCGGTTGCATCATAAACTTCCAAAGCACGTACAATACGCTGTCTATCGTGCGAAGAAATTTTTTCAGCAACAACAGCATCAATCTGCAACAACTGGCGATAAAGACTTTCAGGTCCCTCTTTATCAAGCAGCAAACGCCACTTCTGCCGCACAACATCTGGAACATGAGGGACTTCCGAAATCCCCTCTAAAAGAGCACGAAAATAAAGTCCTGTTCCACCAACAAAAATAACTGATCTTAAAGAAAAAGTAGCCAATAGCTTCTCGACATCACACAACCATTGCCCTACTGAATAGTTCAAAGTAGGACTCACATGACCATAAAGATAATGGGGAACAATCGCGGTGTCAGCCTCCCTCGGCCGTGCCGTTAAAATATTTAAAACATCATAAACCTGCATTGAATCAGTATTAATAATGAGAGCATTTTTTTCTTGAGCCATTTGCAAGGCAAGTTCTGACTTCCCACTTGCCGTTGGCCCTGCTATTAATGTAACTGTTCTCTGTGTCATGAATAGCAATTTCTCCCAATCAATAACTTATTGCAACATGCAGACACCCCCAAAGCCTTCCTGTATTTTCTCTCCATTATCATAGAGTAAATACTTCAAACAAAAATACGAACACAAATTCCCCTTAAGACAAAGCCCCTTATGAAACTTATAAAAAAGAAAAAATGGACTTAATAACAACACCAAAGGAATTTCCAAGCATTTTTTGCTATCATAATTCAATAACAAACCACAGCTATAATAATTCTGTCCGTTAAGGCCATTAAAAATATACTCTTTGTCATCATTTATGAAAATAATACTAAGTTTAATCTATACAATCAAATAGCTTTATTTTTTCCTATAAAAATAGCATGCTACGCCGGTTTATAATAAGAGCCTCATAAAGTATCATATCAATACCATTTACTTGCGCATCACAAGCAGAGATAAAAATGGACTTAAGAAAGGTGTACCAATATCTCTTATGCAGCATTTCAAAGTCTAGGCTGTTACAATATTGAGAACTGAAAAATACTATGATGACACCAATTTATACTTTGATATTCAGCATAAAGATATAATAATTTCCAATGGATTTTATATTGCACACCCCATACTCTCTATCGTGAAATGAGCTTGAGAAATATTGGACATCACATGGCTGACTTGCAAAATATCCCACACACTAAGGCTGATAAAAAACAAAAAATAATTTTTTAAGGATCAATCCATTAGGAGCGTTACGAACCGTAACTCTCCATCTGGACGCGCTACAATAAATAGAGCATTTTTGCGTCCAGCTTCACGTAATTTATGAATACGTTTTTTAGCCTCATCAATTGTTGTGATAGAACTCTGATTGATATCAACAATCACTTCACCAACGCGAATACGCTTTTTATCCGCGGCACTATTTTGTGCAACAGATGTCACCACTAGTCCTCGAAGTTTATCTGAAATTGAATAACGATGACGCAAATCCTCTGTCAGTTCAGATAACGTCATTCCCATAAATTGCATTGTCACGTTTTTCGACAGATCTTGATTTTTTTTATCATCAACTTCTTCTGTATCTTCATTTGGATCTGTTTCAATCAAACGTCCAAGCTTAACTTTTACTGTTGCTTCTTGCCCATTGCGTAAAATAGTAACGTCCACCACTTTTCCTTCTGAACTTTCTGCAACTAAACGCGGCAAATCACGTGCATGCTTAATTTTGGAATTACCAAAGGAAAGAATAACATCTCCAGTTTGTAACTGGCTATTATCTACATTATTTTCTTCCGTCTGTTCTATTTTACCAGCCACCAATGCTCCCACAGCATTGTCCAATTTTAAACTTTTTGCAATATCCTCTGTTACCGGCTGAATACGAATAGCCAACCAACCACGCCTTATTTCTCCAAAATCACGCAATTGATTAATAACAGAAAGAGCCATATCCGATGGAATAGCAAATCCAATACCGATAGATCCTCCCGAAGGTGAAACAATTGCTGTATTAATGCCAATGACTTCACCATTTCTATCAAATAACGGCCCACCAGAATTTCCCCGATTAATTGCTGCATCTGTTTGAATAAAATTATCATAGGGACCAGCATTAAGATCACGGTTACGTGCAGAAATAATACCAACCGTCACACTTCCACCAAAACCATAAGGATTACCAATAGCCATAACCCAGTCACCAATACGTGCTTTTTCTGAGTCACCAAAACGCACAGCTTTTAATTTTTTACTTCCTGCATCGACTTGAAGCAACGCCAAATCAGTTTTGCTATCCTTTCCAAGAAGCTTTGCCTTTAGTTTTGTCCCATCCGTAAAATTAACTTCAATATCATCAGCATCTACAATAACATGATAATTTGTAACAATAATCCCTTTTTGCGCATCAATCACAAAACCAGACCCTAAAGAACGCACCTTTTGAAATTGACTATCTTTTTGACCATCCTTGGGTGTAAAAAAATCACTGAAATATTCCTCCAGCAATGAATCTTTTGGGATAACGGGTACCGAGGTGTTTGCATCCTGTTCTGTTCCTTCAACAGTCTGCGCCGTGGAAATATTCACAACTGTTTCCAAAAGCTCAGAAGCTAAATCAGGAATAGAAAGCAATGCCTTGCTTGTCTCGGCTCCCCAAGACAAACTCACTGATCCTGATAGAAACAAAGTCACACAAAAAACAACTCTTGTGATAAAAAACTTTAAAAACGTATTTTTACTCACGATACTTCTATCCATGACATGCCTTTAATCAAAGATGCAAAGAGCCCCACTAAATTTATCTACGTAAAACCAGCACGGCTCGATACTCTCTACCACTTTTACCATAAAAGAAAATGGTCACAGATCATTCTTTTCATGCAAAATCTCGTATCTGCAATCCATTATTTTATCTATTCTCTCCCGATTTTGGATCAGTTTTACTGAGGCCAGTATTCATTGTCGGTAAGAATGCTTTATTTGCCTGCGGCGGATTACGAAAATAGAAAAAGAAATCCTCATTTGGAGAAATCACCATCGGTGTTTTCTCTAAATTCTTGTATTGTTCCATCGCCAACCAAAAATCGTAAAAAGACGGATTAGCCTCCCTCGCATTCAATAGAAGACGAATACTTTCAGCTTGACCTTCACCACGGGTAATTTCAGCATCACGCTTTGCAGCTGCTACAATTTCTTCATATTCACGATTAGCTTCTGCCACAATACGATCTCGCTCCTGCTGACCACGAGCCCGGATATTTTCCGCAGCAGCTTCACGTTCAGCTGCCATTTGCCGATAGACATCTTCTGAAACAGCATCAGTCAAATCGGTTTTACGAATACGCACATCAACAATGGTAATACCCAACGAGCCTGCATCTACAGAAAATTGCTTCTGTACTTCAGCCATCATCGCGCCTCGTTCATCCGATAAGGCTGCTTTAAATTCTCGCTTACCATAAACAGCACGCAAAGCGTCAATAAACCGTGGTGCAAGGTTTTCACGTGCCGCAATTTGTGGACGCCCAGAAGCAATGCGCTGTAAAAACAACTTAGGATCTGTAATACGGTAAATAAAGAACGCATCCACCTCATAATACGCACCACCACGAACCTGTACAGATTGTGTAGGAACATCGTAACGCAATAACCGATTATCAACAATGATCATCTTATCGATAAAGGGCGCCTTGAAATAGATTCCAGGATTAGATTCTACCTGAACAATTTGTCCAAAACGCTTAATTGCTACTTGTTGACGAGGATAGACGATAAATACGGACATCCACAAAATCATCAAAACAAACACTATAGCACTAAAAACAAACAAAAAGCGAGATTGCTGCATAATTAATCTCCTCCAGAAATACGAGAATCTAAGAGTAACGCAGGACGCGCTGCTGTTGCCTTTACTTTTTCCGATGACTTGCTACGCAACAATTCATTCAAAGGTAAATAAGGCACCGCTGGAGAATTTGCCTGATCAAGAACCAGCTTATTTGGTGAAGAAAGAATCCGCCCCATCGTCTCCATATAGAGACGGTAGCGAGCAGCTTCTGGTGAAATCGCAGCCTCTCGAGCTATCGCCTGAAAACGTTCAGCACGCCCTGTTGCCTCTTCAACCATTTGTGCCTTTTCACCTTTTGCGATTTCCCGTGTGCGTGAAGCTTCACCATTTGCTAAACCAATTTTCGT
This sequence comes from Bartonella sp. AP331QHHD, assembly GCF_042195905.1. NCBI lineage: Bacteria > Pseudomonadati > Pseudomonadota > Alphaproteobacteria > Hyphomicrobiales > Bartonellaceae > Bartonella > Bartonella sp. AP331QHHD. The sequence continues at coordinate 92,077 of NZ_JBHIPG010000034.1, read as the reverse complement.
AAAACGCACACGATTCCCCTCTTCAATCATTCTTCCACGTTCCTGCTCCGCCTGCTGAACAGAATTAAACGCAGCAGCAACCTTTGTCGGAGGAGCAGCTTCACTGATAGAAACACGGCTTATTTCGACACCAAGTTGATATTTATCCACAGTCAACTGGATAATCTTTCTAACGTCATTAGCAACTTCTTCTTTCTTGTCACGTAAAACATCATCAACCGGCCGCGAACCAATGACCTCACGCATTGCACTCTCAGCAACTTGGCGGACAGTTCCCTCTTGATCATTCACATTGAATAAAAACTGACTAGGGTATGAAATCCGATAATAAACGGAAAAATTAACATTAACGATATTTTGATCACTCGAAAGCATTAAACCATCACTTTGTTGCGCCTGACCGGGCTTCCCACCAATCGCGATTGTTTTTTCCGTTAAAGGTACTTTCATATAGGTCTCAATTGGCCAAAAATGAAAATGCAACCCATCACCAATAATGCCTTCTTTAGGGATGCCAAAGCGCAACTCTACCGCTTGTTCATTTTGCTGAACAATATAAATTGACTGGTATAGCCAAAAAAACACAACAAGCAGAAGTAATAAAACAGAAAAACTGCTTCTCCCGAATTGTTTAAACTGATCCTGCCCTTTGCGCAAAATTTCATTAAGATTAGGACCATTTTCGCCACCATTACCGCCACCAGAACCAAAGAGATTCTTAGCTGGTGTTTTTTTGTCACCACTGTTTTTATCGCCACTCCACGGGCCACCACCATTTTGATTTGTCCAGGGCATTATCACCTCTTTAACTGATTACCACTACTCGAACACCAACCATTTGCTTGATCTTATAGGGTGTCTCTTACCTCATTACAATACAACTGATAAACCCTTCCACTTCATATTACAAAAAATTATTTCCGCTCATAAACAACAAAACGTGTCGGATGACTATCTTTATCCCCTTTTGGAATATCTTGTGTTTGCACAATAGTCCACTTTTCTTTATCAAAAACAGGAAAAAAACTATCACCTTCTATAGAAGCTAAAACTTCTGTAAGGAATATTTTATCAGCCATATGCAACCCTTGTTGAAAAATTTCACCCCCACCAATAATAAAAATTTCCTCTACATCATTTTGAGAAGCAACATTTGTTGCAAGAGAACAAGCTTGCGATAAAGAGTGAGCAACATCAGCCCCTTCAGCACAAAAGGTACAATCACGCGTAATAACGATATTTGTACGCCTTGGTAAAGGTCTCCCAATAGAATCCCAAGTTTTTCGCCCCATAACAATGGGCTTACCCAATGTCAAAGCTTTAAAGCGTTGCAAATCCGTTGATAAATGCCACGGCATTGCACCTTCACGACCGATAACACCATTTTCTGCAACAGCAGCAATTAAACAAATGGAAATCGTCATATTGCTACCGGCGCTTTAATATGGGGTTGTGCTTCATAATTAAGCAACTCAAAATCCTCAAATTGAAAAGAAAAAAGATCTGTTACCGCTGGATTTATGCGCATACATGGCAAAGCATTTGGTCTACGAGACAATTGATATTTTGCCTGTTCAAAATGATTAGAATAAAGATGAGCATCTCCCAGAGTATGAATAAAATCGCCTACTTTAAGACCGCTTACTTGCGCAATCATCATCGTTAGCAATGCGTAGGATGCAATATTGAATGGAACACCTAAGAAAATATCCGCCGAACGCTGATAAAGTTGACAAGATAATTTCCCCTCCGCAATGTAAAATTGAAAAAGACAATGACACGGAGGCAACGCCATTTCCTCTATTAATGCAGGATTCCAAGCTGATACAATCAAGCGACGAGAATCTGGCGTTTCCTTAATCATCGTTAAAAGATTGTTAATTTGATCAATATGGCGTCCATCAGGAGCAGGCCAAGAACGCCACTGATAACCATAAACAGGACCAAGATTTCCCTTTTCATCAGCCCACTCGTCCCAAATTGACACACCATGCTCTTTCAACCAAGCGATATTTGTATCGCCTTTAAGAAACCACAAAAGTTCATAAATAATTGAACGTAAGTGTAGTTTCTTTGTTGTCAACAACGGAAATCCTGCTTGTAAATCAAAGCGCATCTGATACCCAAAGATAGATCGCGTTCCAACACCCGTTCGATCTGTCCGATCAATACCCTGATTTAAAACATGAGATAAAAGAGCAAGATATGATTTCATGAGGGTATTATGTCCGATTCTTCTTATTATAGAAAATAAAAACTGTAAAATCCGTACAAACATAATTCAAATCTTTTTCCAAAAACATCTTACACAAGAAATTATCATGATCTGACTAAATTTTTGATGCAAAAGATAAAATACTATAGACAGCTTCTAAAAAAATGACATAAATGAACAAAGATGGATGAACATCAAATAAAGGGATCGACTATGGAAAAACAAGAAGCTTTAAAACCACATGATACAAGAAAACGTATCTGGGCTATCGTGTCCAGTGCATCAGGTAATCTAGTAGAATGGTATGACTTTTATGTTTATTCCTTTACATCTATTTATTTTGCATCACAATTCTTTCCCTCAGATGGCAATGACGTTACGCAACTTTTAAAAGCGGCGGGTGTTTTTGCTATTGGTTTTCTTATGCGCCCAATCGGCGGATGGCTTTTTGGCTTCATTGCCGATCGTTACGGACGCAAACGCTCAATGCTTATCTCTGTTTTTATGATGTGTGGTGGTTCGTTCTTAATCGCCCTACTTCCTACCTATGAAACCATTGGAATGGCAGCAGGAATTCTTTTACTTTTACTCAGAATGCTTCAGGGGCTTTCTGTCGGTGGTGAATATGGTACAACAGCAACTTATATGAGCGAAATCGCCCTCAAAAATCGCCGCGGATTTTTTAGCTCTTTCCAATATACCACACTGATTGGAGGTCAACTTCTAGCCAGTCTCGTTATATTCATTTTAGCGCTTTATCTCACCGAAGATCAGCTAAAAGCGTGGGGCTGGCGTATTCCATTTGCCATTGGTGGATGCGGCGCAATTGTTGCGATTTATCTACGCCGCACACTCCATGAGACAACGACCAAAGAAAGTCGTTCTAGTGCACAAGCTGGTAGTATTAGGGGACTTCTGAGCAACCACCGAAAAGCTTTCTTTCTGGTTATTGGCTTTACAGCTGGAGGATCGCTCACATTCTACACCTATACGACTTACATGCAGAAATATCTGATCACAACCACTGGCTTTGATAAACATACAGCCACAACAATCATGACAGCTGCACTCTTTGTTTTCATGTTACTCCAACCCCTCTTTGGTGCTCTTGCAGATAAAATTGGAACAAGAACTTCACTCCTTATTTGGAGTGTCTTATCTATTATCTTTACCATTCCTGGACTTAATATGATTGGTAGTACTGATAGTACATGGATTGCTTTATCAGTCATTACTGGAATGCTCTGCATTATGAGCTTTTATACATCTATCTCTGGCATTGTAAAATCAGAAATGTTTCCTGCTTCAGTACGAGCAATAGGAGTTGGGCTCTCTTATGCTATTGCCAACGCACTGTTTGGCGGTTCTGCTGAATATGTCGCACTTGGATTAAAAGATCTTGGATATGAATCTGTCTTCTATTTTTATATAACCGGCATGATGATTATTGCATTCATTGCTGTTCTCTTAATGCCAGATGCTCGCAAAAAAGGGTATTTACAAGGAGACGATATTCATTAACCTTTAATGTTAACAAACAAGGATTTTAACAAAAAAGCCCAGAGTACTGGGCTTTTCTTTATATTCTTTCCGATAGAAGTTTAAAGCTCACAATTTTTTATCCCTTCAAACACTCTAAAGAAGCAATGTTCCCTCCTGCACACGCCGCTTATAAAAATAAATGGCTTCATATTATTATGTAATAAATACTTCTTTAGCTGAATTTAATTCACTGAAGATAAAAAACGTTTGATTTATTTTAATATTCCCATGCCCACTCAAAATCGAAGAAAAGTGATTATCTTTCAAGATAATTTTATCAATAATAAAGATTACACTCATGATTTTGTTTAATACGTTCTTAATAGTACCCCCTCATGCAAAACAAATCCTTTCATGAAAAATAGAAAATACCATTATATTATGAATTCGCACACTTTTTTGAGAAACATTTCTCAATGCACCCAACTCCATTTCACAACGGCACCCGTGAATGACATAACGTAAAAGCCCCGTAAAGTATAAACATGGGCATCACTCTCTTTACACTTAATAAAAGTGCAAGCCGCTATCATTATACTATTGAGGAACTCTTAATATTGTACTCCCCCTTAACACTTAAGATCATTCCTAAAAATTATTTTAACTGATACACCAACCTCGCATGAAATAGTCAATAACATCATTTTACGAAACAACATCAAGCATATAAACTAAAGAGTATCATATCTTCATAAACACTCTGCATATGCAAATAATTCACAATCAAACAAAAAATAATATTTCCTTAAGGATAGTAAAAAGCGTATGATTTACGCAATGTAACAACACCATGAGCCCAAAACACCACTGATAGCTCTAGAAAAAATCTTTATGTTTCCCTAAAAAATTATCATGATACAATGGCGTTTTTATAATGCACATCGTAAATAGCTTTAAAAAGAAGAAAAGTTATAAATCTAAAAGGGGAATACTTCATGAATAATCAAACAACTTTAGATCCACATGATACAAGGAAACGTATTTTTGCTATCATATCCAGCGCATCAGGAAATCTGGTAGAATGGTACGACTTTTATGCTTACTCCTTTGCATCGGTTTATTTTGCATCACAATTTTTTCCTGAAGATGAAGATATTGTTACACAACTGTTAAAAACGGCAGGAATCTTTTTTATTGGCTTTCTTATGCGTCCAATTGGAGCATGGCTCTTTGGATACATTGCGGATCGTTATGGACGTAAACGCTCAATGCTTATTTCTGTTTTTATGATGTGTGGTGGCTCTTTTCTCATTGCCATACTTCCCACTTATAAAACCTTGGGAATAACAGCAGCATTTCTTCTCCTTTTAGTCCGTATGTTTCAAGGACTTTCCGTTGGCGGTGAATATGGTACAGCAGCAACTTATATGAGCGAAGTTGCGCCCAAAAATCGTCGTGGTCTCTTTGCTTCTTTTCAATATGCAACAACGATCTCAGGTCAACTTCTCGCAAGTTTTATAATATTTATTTTAGCCATTTACCTTAACGAGGATCAGTTAAAAGCATGGGGATGGCGTATTCCCTTTGTCATTGGTGGCTTTGGAGCAATCGTTGCAATTTATCTGCGTAGTTTGCTTCATGAAACAACAACCCACAAAAGCCGCTCTGAACAACACGCTGGTAGTCTTCGAGAACTTTTTCGCAATCATAAAAAAGCTTTCTTTTTGGTTGTTGGCTTTACAGCTGGTGGATCTCTCACATTTTATACATACACCACTTATATGCAAAAATATCTGATCACAACCACGGGCTTTGATAAACAAACCGCAACAACGATAATGACTGCCGCCCTCTTTGTTTTTGTGCTACTCCAACCCCTTTTTGGTTCCCTAGCCGATAAAATTGGAGCAAGAGCTTCACTCATTAGTTGGGGGGCATTATCCATTATCTGCACCATTCCTGTACTTAAAATGATCGGTAATGCCCATAATCCATGGACAGCACTCTTAATCATTATTGGAATACTCTGTGTTATGAGTTTTTATACGTCCATTGCTGGTATCATAAAAGCAGAATTGTTCCCTGCTTCAATCCGAGCAATTGGTGTTGGATTTGCTTTTGCCATTGGCAACGCACTCTTTGGCGGTTCTGCTGAATATGTAGCGCTTGGATTAAAAAATATGGGATACGAATCTGTTTTCTTTTTTTACATCGTTGGTATGATGGTCATTGCACTCATCTCTATTCTTCTTATGCCCGATATAGATAAAGGAGGATATCTCGATAAAGACGATAAACTTCATTAAACTTATTTTCTGGATAAAAAAAGCCCAAGAAATTGGGCTTTTTTTGATCTCCTCTCCACCCTAGTAAAGAACGAAAAGCCCGCCCCGCATTCATCTTACAAACAACTCAGTTTCTTTTAAATTGTCTATAGTTACTGCCCTCTTTATGTAATTTACTTGATAAGATTCTATGGGCAGCCCTACCCTAAATATTTATCACGATATCTAAAAAACACCTCATACGGAAAACCTTATCTGAGACTTACCTCACCCTCCTAAATGATGATGTGTTATGATACAATAAGATAATTAAGGACACAAAATCCCCTTTTACATTAACTTAAGCTTTATGAAATGTCTTCAGTTTTTGGGCTTTCTGCTCATAAAGACCATCTCTTCTATAATCTTCCGGTATGATGCCAATATTGCATTCTTCTCATCAAGTTTAAAGGTATCTTGATCTACTTTTCAATGTTCTCTCCCTTTAAATGCAATGTGATAACTTTTTATTCTACAACACAAGTAAAAATCTTAAAACGAATGACAACATAACTCTAATAAATCATCTTAAAGAGTTTCCCTAAGAAATTGTTATAATACCATTGAATTTTTCTGGAAATCATAAACAATTATGTTTAGAAAATATGAACTATAAATCCAAAAGGGGAACAATTCATGAAAAATGAAACAACTTCAGCATCACAGGATGCAAGAAAACGTGTTTTTGCTATTATAGCAAGCGCATCAGGAAATCTCGTAGAATGGTATGATTTTTACGTGTACTCATTTGCATCAATTTATTTTGCATCACAATTCTTTCCCTCCGATGGTGATACGATTACGCCACTGTTAAAAACCGCAGGTGTGTTTTTTATTGGCTTTCTTATGCGCCCTATTGGAGCTTGGTTTTTAGGGTTTGTCGCCGATCGTTATGGACGTAAACGCTCGATGCTTATATCCATTTTCATGATGTGTGGTGGCTCTTTTTTCATCGCCATACTTCCCACCTATGAAACCTTAGGAGTAACATCAGCAATCCTTTTACTTTTAGCTCGGATGATGCAAGGACTTTCAGCAGGTGGTGAATATGGTACAGCAGCCACTTATATGAGCGAAGTTGCCCTCAAAAAACATCGTGGGCTTTTTGCTTCTTTCCAATCAGCCACCCTTATTACAGGTCAACTTCTTGCCAGCTTCATTATATTTATTCTAGCATCTTATCTCTCTGAAGATCAGTTAAAAGCATGGGGATGGCGCATTCCTTTTGTGATTGGTGGTTTCGGGGCAGTGATTGCGATTTATCTGCGTCGTTCTCTCCACGAAACAACCACGAAAGAAAGCCGCTCTCACAAACACTCTGGCAGTCTTAAGGAACTTCTCACCAAGCATACAAAAGCCGTTGTCGTAATTGCATGCTTTGCATCAGGAGGATCACTCACATTTTACACCTTTACGACTTATATGCAAAAATATCTGATCACAACCACCGGCTTTGATAAACATACCGCAACAACGATTATGACAGCTGTACTATTTATTTTCATCCTATTCCAACCCATAGCTGGTATCATAGCCGATAAAATTGGAACAAAAACTTTACTTATCATTTGGAGTATACTCTCTGTCATCTTTACATTTCCTGGACTCTGGATAATCGGTAATACGCATAGTATATGGGTTGCCTTTTCCGTCATTATTGGCTTGCTCTTCATTATGAGCATGTATACATCCATCTCTGGTGTCGTCAAATCAGCAATGTTTCCCTCTTCAATACGCGCATTAGGCGTTAGCATCTCTCATGCCATTGGCAACGCCTTATTTGGTGGTTCTGCTGAATACGTTGCGCTTGGATTAAAAAAGTACGGTCATGAATCACTCTTTTATTTTTATATAACCGTCGTGATGATCATGGCATTCATTGCTCTTCTCTTTGTCCCGAGTATGCGTAAAGGAGGCTACCTCCAAGAGGATGAAAAACATTAACCCTTTTTATCAACGAAAAAGCCCAAGAAATTGGGCTTTTTTTATCATTATCACAAATTTAATATTGTTTAAATTTTATGAAGTGCATTAAGTTGCTTAGCAACTAGATAATAAAAAGTCAGTCGACTTTTTCTACGCTCTCCAGACATCATCTCAGCCACTTTTGAAACAGCCGTTTTAGCACTCTTCTCATCAGCTTCTAAAACATCTTGAACCCATTTTTCAACACGTTCTAACTCTTTTGGATCCGATGTAGCAACAAGCGCTGCATCCTGCTTTTTCATCACCAAAGCTAAACGATGGCTAAGTCGTTCTACTGCTGCTTCATCGGGATTTGAATCATATAGTTTAATATCTGCTAAATTATTTGTCATTTTGCATCATCTCCTCTCCAAAAATGAGCGGTCTATACTTTATAGCCGCCTCATATAGCTCCATAAATAATTAGAGGATTAAAAATATTAACAACCCCCCCTTTTCCTAAGACTGTTCTTCATCTATATTTAGAGGGCTGGTTTACCAGCTATGGTAATAAATGGACGGTGAAATAAACCTATTGGACCCGGGGGCGGTACCCGGCGCCTCCACCAAAATATAAAAAATCAAAATTATATTTTGGTGGGGGCGAAATAGGATCGACAAGGGTGTAAAGATCGCTCTTTTACTCGGCATTGTACCACCGTTATCGGGCTAAATGAGTAGTTGCAAATGACAACTATGCGGAAGCACGTCTCGCCGCTTAAGGTGGTGTGAATGTTTCAATTTGAGCCTTAAACCGTCGCAGGTTTAAGCGGGGTTCGGAGGCACCTGGCAACAGAAGCCTTCACTTTTTTAAATGTTGTTGATTGATCTTTCAGACATTATCAGACATTATTTACCATAGAGTTTCGTATTTATTCGATTTATTGAGGTGCATCGTAGAAAAAATCTGCTAATTTAAAATATATTCTATCACACAATATCAATACGCCCCATTCTGCTACGTGAAATAAAAGGAATAAACTTCGATGGTTAAAGATCAAATCCGTTACGATATTCTCGTTCAGGATGCGCTTCGTGGAGTTATCCGTAAAGTTTTATCGGAAGTTGCCAAAGCAGGTCTTCCGGGAAATCATCATTTTTTTATAACTTTTTTGACAAATGCCCCAGGCGTTAAAATTTCTCCTCGGCTAAAAAATCGCTATCCCGAGCAAATGACAATCGTCTTACAGCATCAATTTAGAGATCTCAGTGTTTCAGAAACAGCTTTCGAAGTAACTCTCTCTTTCAGGGAAATAACCGAAAAGCTCATGATTCCTTTTACTTCCATTCAGGTCTTTTACGATCCTGTAGCAGCATTTGAAGCAGCATTTGATCTGCCCTCAAATCTGACCTCTGGAGAAAGTGAAAATTCAGAAAATACCTCAACTACGCCCATTACCTTATCAAACAAACAAAAAAAAGAAAATACGCTTACAAAAGAACAAAATCTCAGTACAAATAAAGAACCTTCAAATAACGATGCAAAACAAAGTCAAAGTGCTGATGTTGTCTCTTTAGATTCCTTTCGGAAAAAATAATTTTTCTCATGACTGAATTGATTAATCTTCGCCAATTTCGAAAACAAAAAAAACGTACAGAAAAATCTCTTTGTGCTGAGCAAAATCGTTATCGTTTTGGACGAACAAAAACTGAAAAAAATTTTGAGCAGCAAAAATCTTTAAAAATGCAAAAATTTCTTGATCAAAATCGTTTGCGAAACGACGAATAAAGGTGGAAAAATGCACGAAAATAATTCTATCGATTGGTCAAAAGTCATTCCACGAAAGATATCTGTTCGCGTTGATGGACACGCAACAAGCGTCTCTTTAGAACCACCATTTTTAGATATTCTAAAAGATATAGCCCGCAAAAAAGGACAATCTTTAGCCTTTATTATTACCGATATTGATAGCAAAAGACCACAACAAGTAAATCTTTCGGCTTCGTTACGCGTTTATGCCCTTCAAAGCGTTCTCACCCAACGCCTTTAATGTTTGTGCTTATTTTTTACGTTCTCTTTCTGTCTGTTCAACTGAAACTGTTGTGACTTTTTAAGAGAAGTTTTTTTAATCTAGAACTTCAATAAAAAAAAGACTACAAAAGAGAGATAATGAGTAATTTTTCTGATCATACCATACCTTTCTTTGAAGAAGATTCCCCTCCAGACCATGATAAGAAGAGCTCTGGTTTTTTCTCCCATACTCTAAAAGAACAAAAATCATATAACACAGACTATTTAGAACAACTCAATCCAGAACAGCAACAAGCTGTTATGAATACTGAGGGACCTCTTTTAGTTCTTGCAGGTGCTGGTACAGGAAAAACGCGCGTTTTAACAACCCGTATTTCTCACATTTTACGCTCTGGACTTGCTTCTCCTCAGCAAATACTTGCTGTCACTTTCACCAACAAAGCAGCACGTGAAATGAAAATACGTATTGGTGAACTTATTGGAGAAGTTGTTGAAGGTATGCCTTGGCTTGGAACCTTTCATTCCACTGGAGCTAAAATTTTACGCCGTCACGCAGAGCTTGTTGATTTAAAAAGAAACTTTACAATTCTTGATAGCGATGATGTTCTTCGACTTTTAAAACAACTTATTCAAGCTGAAGGATTAGACGATAAGCGTTGGCCCGCACGAAACCTTGCCATGATGATTGATTCTTGGAAAAATCAAGGACTTTCACCAAAACATATCTCAAAAAGTGATGCTCATTCCTTTGGTAACGGCATGGGACGTGAACTTTATCACAGTTATCAAAATCGATTAAAAGATCTTAATGCTTGTGATTTTGGTGACCTTCTACTTCATTCTATCTCTATCTTCCAACATAATCCAGATATTCTTCGCGAATATCATTCTCAATTTCGTTATATTCTTGTCGATGAATATCAGGATACAAATACAGCACAATATCTTTGGCTTCGGCTTTTGGCCCAACATCCTCAAGGTCAACATGTTAATCTTTGTTGTGTTGGCGATGATGATCAATCCATTTATGGATGGCGTGGTGCAAAAGTCGAAAACATATTACGTTTTGAAAAAGATTTTCCTTCTGCTAAAATTATTCGTCTAGAACGCAATTATCGCTCAACATCTCATATTCTTAAAACCGCCTCCCATCTCATTGCTCATAATGAAGAAAGACTGGGAAAAGTCCTTTTTTCTGCTCAAATAAAGAGTGAGGAAGAAAAGGTAAAAATTCATTCAGCATGGGATTCGGCAGAAGAAGCACGAGCAATCGGAGAAGAAATCGAACGCGCACAACAAACCGGTCATGCATTAAATCATATGGCTATATTGGTACGCGCATCATTTCAAATGCGTGAATTTGAAGATCGCTTTGTAACACTTGGCCTTAATTATCGCGTCATTGGTGGTCCTCGTTTTTATGAGCGAATGGAAATACGTGATGCCATGGCTTATTTACGCGTTGTTGTCCAACCTACTGATGATTTAGCTTTTGAGCGTGTTATTAATACACCCAAACGCGGCATAGGAGATGCAACCCTGCGCATTCTTTATGAGAGTGCACGTGCACGTGCTGTTCCTCTCTTTTCTGCTGCCGCAGACATCATTGAAACAGATGAATTAAAGCCTAAGGCACGCAGTGCGTTACGAAGCCTCATTGAAAACTTCCGCCGCTGGCAAAATATGCTTCAAGACACTCCTCATAGAGAACTTGCCGAGATCGTCCTTGATGATTCTGGTTATACAACCATGTGGTTAGAAGATCGCTCACCAGAGGCTCCTACAAGACTAGAAAATCTTAAAGAAATGATTCGTTCCATGGAACAATTTGAAAATCTTCAAAGTTTTTTGGAACATGTTGCACTCGTTATGGAAACGGAAAATAATGAAAATATGGATGCAGTCAACATCATGACACTTCATTCAGCCAAAGGACTTGAATTTGAAACAGTTTTTCTTCCAGGTTGGGAAGAAGGACTCTTTCCCCACCAGCGCTCATTAGATGAAGGTGGACGTTCAGGATTAGAAGAAGAACGGCGTCTTGCTTACGTAGGTCTAACAAGAGCAAAAAAACATTTGCATATATGGTTTGTATCGAATCGAAGAATTCATGGACTTTGGCAACCTGCTCTTCCCTCCCGTTTTCTAGATGAATTACCAGCAGAACATATAGAAGTTGTAGAAATGGAAACATCCTATGGTGGTTATGGAAAATCTTCCTTTCAATATCACGATTCTTTTTATAATGACTATGCAACACCAAGACAAAAGCGTGCACAAAAAAACAAGAATATTGAAGGAAAAATTATCACGCAATCAATCTCTCATACACCATCAGATTTTTCTGTCAATGATCGGATTTTTCACATAAAATTTGGTTATGGTTATATTATAGCAATAGACGATCATAAATTGACAATAATGTTCGAAAAAGCCGGAGAAAAGCGTGTACTAGATAATTTTGTAAACAAAGCTTAATTACAAGCAAACCATGATCCGTTTTTCCAAGAGATCATTTTGTTTTATTCTGACTATCATTTCCATTTGCGAACAAAGGCTTCAATGGGCAAATTTTGCATATCAGGCAATGCGTCGTGAATTTTATTAAGTGGCCAATCCCACCAAGCCATATCTAAAAGGCATTCTATCACATGATTGGGAAAACGCATCCGCAATCGCTTAGCAGGCACCCCAACGACAATCGTATAAGGCATAACATCTTTCGTTATAACAGCGTTCGCGCCAATGATAGCGCCATGACCAATTGTCACCCCAGGCATAATAACCGCACCATGTCCAATCCACACATCATGCCCAATAATAACACGTTTTGCACAACGCCTTTCACGAAAACCACTATCTAATGCCATATAACGAAAATATTCGTTTGGACGATAGGTTATTTTATGCGTTGAAACGCGCTCCATAGGATGCTCCAACGCATTCATCCGTACATGAGATGCAATAGAACAAAAACGCCCAATATCGCTATAAATAGCCTCACTATTACGCTCTAAATAAGAAAAATCTCCAACGGTTACATCCCGTAAAATCACCCGCTCATTAATTTCCACATAGCGCCCTAATTTACAACCATGCAGCCGCGCTGTCGTATGGATACGAGGTTCACTTTCATGAAATCGAAGATCTTTCTCAATATTCATACATCTTTCACCAATGTTTTATCAATAGATATGGAAAGACATACCAATCAAGCCAATAAAATCAACCATGAAACAAACATTGCAAAACAAACCTGCCGATGTTACAATTTCTCGATCTATCTAAGAGAGTCAAACTATGAAAAATGTAATACGCATCTTGGGGCTGACAATCATATTTCTTGCAGGTGTTTTTATTTATGATACGCTGACAAATAAGCCTTTAGGTGATAACTTTACGCTCACTGATTCTAATGGAAAAAATATTACTGAGGCTGATGTTCGAAGCAAGCCTTCAATAATTTTTTTCGGCTTCACTATGTGTCCTGAAAGCTGCCCTACCACACTGATGAATCTTGATCGATGGCTTACAGCCCTTGGGCCTGAAGCTGATAAATTAGGTATATGGTTTGTGACTGTTGATCCTGAACGTGACACACCAAAAGTACTCCATGATTATCTCAGTAATTTTAACAATAAAATTGTTGGCATTAGTGGAGATCCTGATAAAGTTCATAAAATGGTCAATTCTTTCAACATCGTTGCTGAAAAAGTCCCTGAAACAGATGGAAACTATACATATAACCATACAGCAGCAATTTTTTTACTCAAAAAAGGTGGAAAATTAGCTGGCGTTATTCGTTATGACACGAAAGAAAGCGATAGCGAATTAAAAGATGAAATCGCCATTGAACGGTTAAAAAAACTCATCTTAAACTAAAAAAAAGCCGATCAAAAGAAAGAACAGCATGTCGCAACAAATTCGCCTCTATTATACTGCTTCTAAAAATGAAGCAGAACGGTTCTATACCCTTATAGAAACAGCCTTTGACGAAGAAGGTTATCCTCTTGCTCTTACAGAGATAGATGAACAAAATGCTGTATATGAGCTTTCTCTATATGTCGATCAAGACAATCAAGAGAACGCATTAAAACATTTTGCAAGCGTTCTCTCTATAGATTTTGATAAAATTAATATGGAAGTTTTACCCAACATTGATTGGGTACAAAAAAGCCTAGAAGGACTAAAACCTGTGCAAGCCGGTCCTTTTTTCCTTCATGGAAGTCACAACCGAAACGCCATTCCAGCAAATGTTCTCCCTATTGAAATTGAAGCTAATCAAGCTTTTGGCACCGGACATCATGGAACAACAGCCGGTTGTTTAGAAATGATTGCCAAAGTCATGAAACACGAAAATCCCCAAAATGCCCTTGATCTTGGTACTGGGAGCGGTGTACTAGCCATTGGCATAGCAATGCTCAAACCAATTACTGTGCTTGCATCCGATATTGACCCAATTGCTATTCAAGTTGCACAACACAATATCGAATTCAATGGTGTCAATGAATATGTTACAGCTATTACAGCAACAGGTTTTGCCCATGATGCAATTGCATCACGAGCTCCTTTTGATCTCATTGTTGCCAATATCCTTGCTAATCCGCTTATTGAACTTGTGCAAGAAGTGGTAACGGCACTTCAAAAAGGGGGATCACTTATACTCTCTGGAATTCTTGAAGAACAACATGCCCATGTTTTGGAGACTTATATAAAACAAGGACTGAAGCATATCGAAACATACCACCGGCAAGGATGGGTTACGATACACCTGAAATAAAATAAAAGAAAAGGACGTCGTTATGTATCAATCTTTTGAGGCGACAACAAATCCTGCTTATGCAGCAGAACGCATTTCTTGCCTTCGTAAAGAACTTGATCGCCTTGGACTCGATGGTTTTCTTGTTCCGCGGTGCGATGAACACCAAGGAGAGTATGTCCCTCCTCATGCTCAACGCCTTAGCTGGTTAACCGGCTTTACTGGATCAGCTGGGATTGCACTGATTTTAAAAAACAAAGCCATCATATTTACAGACGGGCGATATAAGCTCCAAGTTCGCCAACAAACTGATCCTGATATTTTTGATTATGAAGATCTCATAACTTGCCCTCCTTCACAATGGCTTGAAAAAAATGGTCAAAAACTTTCTATTGGCTTTGATCCATGGCTCCACACGATTGCTGCCACCGATGCATTGAGAAACGCATTAGAAATGAAAGCAGGTGGAAAACTTGTAGAAGTTCAACATAATCCCAT
The DNA here is from genome assembly GCF_042195905.1 of Bartonella sp. AP331QHHD. Lineage (NCBI taxonomy): Bacteria > Pseudomonadati > Pseudomonadota > Alphaproteobacteria > Hyphomicrobiales > Bartonellaceae > Bartonella > Bartonella sp. AP331QHHD. The sequence goes on along the minus strand of NZ_JBHIPG010000034.1, from coordinate 76,862 downwards.
TGATCTGCTCTGGCATAATCAACCAAAATTACCACAATCTGCCTTATCAATTCACCCTCTCAAATATGCTGGGTGCGATACAGATGAAAAACTCGCTTTGATTTACAAAGATATACAGCAAACTCATGCAAATGCTTTTATTTTTACAGACCCCTCTTCCATTGCATGGACATTCAATATACGGGGCAATGATGTTTCCAACACGCCTTTTTCCCTTTGTTTTGCTCTCATTCCACTTAACAAAACACCAGCTTTATTCATTGACAGCAAAAAACTTGGTGTAGAACAGAAACAATATCTAGAACGTTATGCAAAATTATATGAACCAGAACAGCTTATTCCCAAGATCAAAGAGTATGTTCAAAAAGGGACAGTGTTTGCCTTAGATCCACAGCTAACATGCGAAAAATTACGAACTGTTATTGAAGAAAAAAATAGCTTTTTTATCACACTTACCGATCCTGCTGCTCTACCACGTGCCATTAAAAATGACACAGAACTCAATGGCGCACGCAAAGCGCATCTACGCGATGGTGTTGCCCTAACCCGTTTTTTTTCTTGGTTAGATAAACAAATACCAGGGTCAATAAGTGAAATTTCTGCTGCTCAAAAATTAGAAGAATTTCGCATAAATACAGCAAAAGAAATGGGAGAAAAACTTGAAGATCTTTCTTTTGATACAATCTCCGCAACAGGAGAAAATGGTGCCATTATTCATTATCGTGTAACAACGCAAACAAATAAACAACTCAAAGCCGGTGAACTTTACCTCGTTGATTCAGGTGGACAATATCGTGATGGCACGACTGATGTCACACGTACAGTAGCAATTGGGAATATTGGAGAAGAAGAAAAACGCTGTTTCACTCTTGTTCTCAAGGGCATGATTACTCTTTCAACTGCTTGCTTTCCCAAAAGAACCCGTGGACAAGACCTTGATGCTCTTGCACGCATTGCATTGTGGAAAGCTGGTTTTGATTATGCCCATGGCACCGGTCATGGTGTTGGATCTTATCTTTCTGTCCATGAAGGACCGCAAAATATTTCTCGTAAAGGGTGCCAAGAACTCATCTCCGGTATGATTCTTTCAAACGAGCCAGGTTATTACCGCGAAGGCGCTTTTGGTATCCGTCTTGAAAATTTGATGATTGTGAAGCCAGCACAAAAAATTGATGGTGGAGATATAGAAATGCTCTCGTTCGAAACACTTACACATTGCCCCATTGATCGACGGTTAATCCTTCCAGAGCTTTTGACACAAGAAGAACGACAATGGCTCAATGATTACCATGCGCGCGTTTATCAGATGAATGCACCTTACTTAAATGAAGAAGATAAAAAATGGGCAAAAGAAGCAACAATGCCCCTTTAAATGAAGCAACCTATAACTTTTACCCTTTCTACAAAACACTACACCCTTCTCTTTTAAAGAGAGAAGTGCGAATTTACCATCAGCAAACACAAAAAATATTTCTACAAGATACTTCAAGTTTTTTGCTGGTACGGTAAACGCTAACCTCGGTGAAGCAAGATGAGATACACCTATACGCGGTAATACTTATCTTGGCGATCTCCATCTAGACACTCTCATATCCCTAGTTTCTTTATATGGAAACTTTCGTTATATTTTGTAACCCTCCGCATCGTATTTCTAAAACACCTATTATAACCAGCTTATTACGCTGTTTGGATTCAAAAATTCTGCATATTTATTCGAATAAATTTTACCTTTTTGTTTGCTTCACAATGATAATTTATATTATTTTAATTCTTGAATCATTTACAATAGCTGTAATTCATTATAATACATATTGCTACAATGAAATAGAATCTGCCATGAAATAAAATTAAGTATTTAGAATTAAAAGAAGGAGCATGATGATAACATCAGCGTTAAGATTTTTTATTTATTTGCATAGTTAACAATACAATATTATTTTCTAGACTATTACTTACTGTTGAAAAAACGTTATCCACAATATAGATAGTTTCCAACTGCACAGTATAAAAACAACATATATGGAGGCATGTGTTTTTACCTGAATGTGTTATTCAGCTAAAAATTAACGACAATAACAGAGGATATAAAAACTAGATAACACAAAAACAGTCACGTAAATAAAGAAGATTCAAACTCTCTACAGAGTTTTACAAATGCTCTGAAAAATACACAATAAAACGTGTGTCTTATAGCTTGTTAGTTAACAAAATCTTAAGCACAGATCTTAGTAATCTATATCCTTTCCTTATCCAGTATTTTAGAAATAAAGTGACTATCTTAATGCGTATAATTTTATTTTATTCCGTAATATTATTATTTGGATACTATATTGGGCCTTCTGTATTGAAGGAAATTACTAAATTTAAGCGAGTTCCTATTGCTTTATTTTCTGAAAATCAAGTCATTACTCAAAATCAGTACGATAAATTATACGAAGAGTACGTAAAGACACAATATCCTGATAATATATACGAAGAGCGCCTAGAAATTGCAAAAAAATATCTGGATAATAAGAGTTATGGTGTATATCATGTTCTAAGCCCTGGGATGATAGTACTAATTCCTGAAAATATAAATCTTATCCATGCGAAAGTTGTTTGGTGTGCATGCCTTGTGGACTTATTACAGGGAGAGTACAATAAAAAATTTCCAGCATTATCCCTACCTACCTACATACATAAGCTACATTCTCAATATAATTGGAAAGAAAACGATTTCATTTGGGCAAAAAATTTAGTCATGAACTCGACAGATCCAATGTTTAGATACGCACGAATGGTATTTAATTCTGAAATATTCTCAATCCAAATACTAGCTCTAATAAACGAAATTTCCTATGCTGAGAAATTTGAGAGAGATGAAGGAAGTCAGGAAAAAAATTATGCTGCTAGACGCATTAGCGAATATCCGAAATTTTGTAATGAAATTGGACAAGTGTACCATCTAATAATGCCTGATAAGTATAGGTACCAGTAATCTTTTATAAATTCAACATAATAAACAACTCGCATTTATATCCCTTATTCATTTATAGCGGAATGTTTTATTATATTTTGTAATCTTCCGCGTTACATTTCTATTACGTCATTATAATCGGTTTATTACGGCATTTTGGATTAAACTCTACATATTTGTTCAAAAATTTTACCTTTCTTCACAGTAATAATTTATATCTTTTACTAATAATAACCTTGCATATTCTTCATCATAATAGTTTAAGTTTAATATTTAAGCTCAGCGTTAATCATTTTTAATAACTTAATAAATATCAAAATATATTGGCATTCTATGTTTACAAAAAATAGCCCCTTTATCTCCTTTTTGATTCCAGCTCCCCCAAATGTAAGAGAGATAACCACACAAACAGCATACGCATCTTCTAGAAAACATCCTCTAAACATTATGTTTCTCAATCAGCTGTAGCCAAGCCTCTTCATCGATAACCTCAACACCTAATTCTTCAGCTTTAGCCAATTTGGAGCCCGCTCCAGGTCCTGCAACAAGAAGATCTGTTTTTTTAGAAAGTGAACCAGATGTTTTAGCCCCTAATCGCTCTGCCAATGCTTTTGCTTCATCGCGTGACATATGCGCCAAAGTTCCTGTAAAAACAATGATCTTCTCCGCTATTGGTGAAGAATCTGCTATGATAGGCTCCTCATCAAGAGGAGTTACTTCTTCAAGCAAAACAGATAAAATCTCACGGTTATGCGCTTCTCTATAAAAATCAACAATTGCGCCCCCTACCTGTGGTCCAATTCCTTCAATATTGGTAAGTTCCATCCAAGCCTCATTTCCTTCTTCATTTTCCTTATCACATGGCATAAATGCTTCCATAGCCGCAGTTTCAAAAGCTGTATAATTTTTATAAGCACGTGCAAGGCGGCGTGCATTCACTTCGCCAACATGACGAATCCCCAATGCAAACAAAAAACGGCTCAAAGGAATTTCTCGGCGCGCATTAATAGCATCATACAGTTTCCGAACTGAAACAATACCAAAACCTTCCATATTTTCCAAACGTATCAAAGACTTTTCTTGGCGCCGTTGTAAAGTAAAAATATCGGCTGGTGTATGAATACAAAGCGCCTCATCTTGAGCATAGAAAAAAAACTCTACCTGTTTTTTACCCAAGCCTTCAATATCAAAAGCATTGCGTGAAACAAAATGACGAATACGTTCAATTGCTTGTGCAGGACAAATAAGCCCCCCTGTACAGCGACGCACGGCTTCTCCCACTTCACGAACAGCATGACTCCCACAAGCTGGACACAAATGAGGAAAAATAAAAACAGCAGCATCTTTCGGGCGTTTTTCAATGATAACATCAATAACTTGAGGGATCACATCACCAGCACGTTGTACAATCACGCTATCACCTACACGGATATCACGTCCTTCACGAATGGGCTCTCCTTTATGACCAATTCCCTTAATATAATCCTCATTATGCAAACTAGCATTGGTCACCACCACTCCACCAACAGTAATAGGCGTAAGACGTGCAACAGGTGTCAAAGCTCCCGTGCGACCAACTTGAATGTCAATATCTTCCAAAAGCGCTATCGCTTTTTCTGCTGGAAATTTATGGGCGATAGCCCAACGCGGCGAACGAGAAACAAACCCCAAGCGCTTTTGGAGCATCAAATCATTAACCTTATAAACAATACCATCAATATCATAGCTTAAAGAATGACGGCATTCTTCGATATCGTGATAATAGCAAATAATATCTTCTACTGTCTTAAAAACTTTTGTTAATGGATTGATAACAAAGCCATACTCTTTTAGCTTTTTCATCATCTCCATTTGACTTTCTGCCAATATTTCACTCACCTCACCACAAGCATAAGCAAAAAATTGAAGTTTTCTGCTAGCAGTTATCCGTGAATCAAGCTGACGGAGAGAACCAGCCGCCGCATTTCGAGGATTGGCAAAGGTTAACTTGCCCTTCTCTTGTTGGCTGATATTTAGTGCTTGGAAATCTTCCCGCCCCATATAAACTTCACCACGCACCTCAATGATATCAGGAAAATCACCTTGCAAAACTTGTGGAATATCAGCAATTGTTCGGGCATTTGCCGTCACATTTTCACCGACAGTTCCATCCCCACGCGTTGCCGCACGCACAAGCTGCCCCTTTTCGTAGCGCAAAGACAAAGATAAACCATCAATTTTTGGCTCCGCTGTTATTTCCAACACTTGTGTTTCTGGAAGCCGTAAAAAACGACGAATACGCTCAACAAATTCAGTAACATCTTCAGAGCTAAACGCATTATCAAGTGAAAGCATAGGCTGTGCATGAACAGATTTTTCAAATTTTTCAGAAATTGGTGCTCCAATTTTATGTGAAGGAGAATCAATACGTATAAGCTCTGGAAAAAGAGCTTCAATTTCTGCATTACGACGACGTAAAGCATCATATTCTGCATCAGAAATTTCAGGCTGATCATCACGATTATAAAGCACATCATGACGTGCAATCTCTTTTGCCAACCACTCTAATTCACGTTCTGCTTCAACAGCTGTGAGATTTTTATATGCATCTTTGTTCATAAAATCTATTCCAAATTACAAGCGCTGCCACAAGGGCCTCCCACGCCTCCTCATCAAGTGAATCTCAATAAATATAAGCTTTCTAGTATTTTTATCGCTGACTAATTACCTTTATGCGAGAAGCTTTTGAGCCGCTGCACGCGCTTCTTCAGTAATCTGTTCTCCAGCCAACATACGGGCAATTTCTTCTGCACGCTCATGTTCTTTCATTTTATGAATCGCAGTAACAAAGCGTCCTTTATCATGACTCTCAATTTTTGAAATAAGAAAATGACCATGCGCTTTCGATGCAACCTGTGGAGCATGCGTAATAGCGAAAACTTGGACATGTTCTGATAAGCGTTGCAACCGTTGCCCAATAGCCGCTGCAACAGCCCCCCCAACGCCTGTATCAATTTCATCAAAAATCAGCGTCGGTGCTGATCCTCGATCAGATAAAACAACTTTTAATGCCAGCAAAAAACGGGATAATTCACCGCCAGAAGCCACACTAAGCATCGGCCCAGCACGTGTTCCAGGATTTGTCCGCACCCAATATTCAATACGATCACATCCCTCTGCACTCCGCTTTTCCATATCACTTTGCATTTCAACAATAAATTCAGCCCTCTCTAACTTCAATGCCGGCAACTCAGCCATAACACTTTCAGATAAATGCTTTGCTGTCTCCCGACGCTTTATTGTTAAGGCTTGCGCCAATGTATCATAATTTTTCTTTGCCTGCTCTGCCTCATCTTCAAAACGTGTCAATATGGTCTGAGCCTCTTCAAAGTCAGCCAGTTCAGCATCCATTTTATCGCGTAACTGAACCAATTCATCCGCAGAAACTTGATATTTACGAGCAAAACCCCGAAGAGCAAAAAGACGTTCTTCTATCCGTTCCAATTCATCAGGTTCAAAGTCCAATGCTCGTATTGCCACCTCAATACCTTCTTGTGCTGTTGCAAGTGCATGCAATGCCTCATCAATAGATTTCACCACTGGTGCAATAAGTTCTTGCGCCTCAGGAATTTTCCGCTCCAAACGCCTCACCAAATTGGAAAGCACTGGGATTGGTGATTTTTGACCCGTTAAAAGATCATCCGCTTCTTTTATATCCGTTGCTATTTTTTCTAATTTAAGCATATCTGCACGGCGAAGAGAAAGAGCATCTTCTTCACCAACTTGAAAATCAAGCTTTTCAAGCTCTTCTACACACGCACGAAGATAATCAACCTCACGTACAGCGCTCTCTACTTTAAGACGCTGCTGTTGCAAACGCTCCTCACATTCACGCCATGTATGATAACACTGGCGTAAATTTTCCACTTCATTCTCAAGTCCACCAAAGGCATCTAATAATTGGCGATGTGTAGCAACATCAACCAGTGCACGATCATCATGTTGTCCATGGATTTCAACCAGCAAACGGCCAACACTTCGCATCAATGCAACACTAGACACCTGATCATTGATAAAGACACGGCTACGTCCATCACTTGATTGTACCCGCCGTAAAATAATATCACCCTCGTCATCAAGACCATTCTCACGAATAAGTTGACGTGCAGGATGTGAAACAGACACATCAAAAACAGCCGTAACCTGCCCGCGGTCAGCACCATGACGCACAAGCGAAGCATCACCCCGCCCCCCTAAAGCAAGTGATAAAGCATCAAGGAGAATAGACTTCCCCGCACCCGTTTCTCCAGTTAAAACCGTCAACCCCGCTGTAAAATGAATATCGAGCGTTTCGATCAAAACAATATTATGAATCGAAAGCTGTACCAACATAGAGAATCAACGTACCCTCTTCTTGTCACCACCTAAAGCATTTGAGATCCAAGAAGATTTATGCTCATGTGGTGATATTTTATTCTTCTGCAAGAGATTATAAGAAAATTTATACCACTCACTTTTGGGATAATTACGTCCTAAAATAGCTGCTGCTGTTTGCGCTTCCGCCGTTAAGCCAAGAGCTAAATTAACTTCCGTTAAGCGGAAAAGTGCTTCTTCAATTTGATTTGTATCGGAATACTCTTCAACCACGGTACGAAACCGTCTACTTGCCGCAAGGTAGCGCCGCCCCTCTTCATAATAACGGCCGATCTGCATTTCTTTACCAGCCAGCTGTTCGCGCCCAAAACGGATTTTATCCTTAGCATCCTTGACATATTCAGAATTTGGATAGCGCTCTATAAGAAGCTGCATAGCAGCAATAGCGCGTTTCGTATCACGTTGATCACGCGTAACATCGGGAATCCGACGGAAAGAAGAAAGACCAATAATATAGTACGCATAAGCCGAGTCAGTTGACCCTGGATAAAGCGTAATATAGCGTTGAGCCATACTAATTGAATCATCATACTTTCCGAGTCGATAATTAGTAAAAGCACCCATGACCAAAGATTTACGCCCCCAGTCTGTATAAGCGTACTGTTTTTCAATCTTCAAAAACTTCTTCGATGCATCCCCAAGCCGCCCACTTTCAAGGCTAGCAAGCGCCTGATTATAGAGAACATCTGGTGGCTCTATTTTCAAAACATAAGCAGATGGATCAAGGGTATTTTTCTCTTTAAAGAGACATCCCGCTAACATACAGGTGCTTCCTAAAAGTACCACCCCCAATATCTTGCGTACAATGTTAGATTTTCTATATGTCATATTTCCAATGCACACATGAGATTTTTTCATAGTTTTTCCGGCCTCCAGAGAATATCACCTTGTAGCAAAAACAATTTATCAAAGGTTTTATACCATATCACTTTAAAATCCACATAACCAATTTAACAGTTTAGGTCAATCATCCCCTTAAAAATCAAATAAACGATAAAAAAATCTTGCCAATTTTTTTACTTTTTCTCTAAAAAGGTTTTTTCATAATATGATTCGTCTGCCAAAACAGCCTTCACCAATTGCGCATTAATTCTATGCCCACTACAATAAGAACGAAATAATCCAATAAAAGGTGCCCCAAGCAAAGCAGTATCACCAATCGCATCAAGCATCTTGTGCCGAACACATTCATTCTCCCAATAAGGACCATCGGGATTTAAAATTTTATCATTAAGGTCGATAACAAGAGAATTTTCCAAAGAAGCGCCTCTCGCCTTTCCAGAAAGCCTTAATTCTTCCACGTCTTTGATAAAACCAAAAGTGCGCGCACGTGACAAATCATCCCTAAACCCTCGTGTGGTAAGATCAAAACTGAAATGTTGCTTACCAATAGCAGAAGAAGGAAAAGAGATCGTTATATCAAAACGACGTCCATCGAATGGCAAAAGCTCTGCAACACCATGAGCTCCTTCAACCCGCACCGGCTTTTTTATAATGAAATAAGAACGCAACGCATTTTGCTGTACAATACCAACATCTTCAAAAGCTTGGCAATATAGCCACGCTGAACCATCCAAAATAGGAATCTCATTATGTGACACTTCAATAACAAGATTATCCAAATTATAAGCAGCAATTGCCGCCATCAAATGTTCAATTGTTTCAACCCTTACATCTCCATCTCCAAGTACTGTTGATAATTCAGTTTTTCCTGTTTGCGATGCATGGGCTTGAAATATTTTCTCTGTTCCGTCTAATCCACAACGCTTAAAAACAATACCACACCCAACATCCGCTGGACAAACCTTTACCACTGACAAACAGCCACTATGAACGCCAATCCCCTTAAATGTTACTGCTTTTTTAAGAGTAGACTGATATTTTGGTACTAAATTCATCATATCATTTTATTAAATTGCTTGTACATCTTTTAACAAAATTTATAAAACTATAAAAAATATTCATAGTAAATAATAAAAAAAAACCGCTTATTGTAAGCGGTCTTTTTAAAACAAAGTATTTTATCCCAAAAACAGTAATATATTTTACTGTATAATTTTTGACTGAGCATTAAAGAAATAATAAAATTTCTTACTTTACCTCATTTTTCATCAATTAATTTGCCTGACGACGTAAAAATGCTGGTATTTCCAACTGATCTTCTTCACTTATAAAAGTACGCTGATCTTGTGGTACCTGAGGATGCAGCTCACCAGAACGACGTGGAACATAAACAGAAGCATCTTGAGAAAGCGCCTGAGAGTTTTTATTGTAAACATGAGAATCTTTCTGCTGAGACGATCTAACAGCAGGCTCCAGCCTCGCTTCTGGCTCAGCTTCTTCACGATGTGTCAAGCTCTGTTTCAAACGCTGCCAAAGATTACGAGGACCCTGATCCGTCACAAATGTTCTTTGGCTTTGTCCATGAGCAACAGGAGGAAAATCCTTTAACTCAGGCATACGCATTGGAGCGCGCGCTTGCATTTGTTGCATTTGTTTTGGTTGCACTGGCTTTTCTTTTTGCTTCACAAGCCCTGTCATCTCATCAAGAACATGCGCTGTTGCCTCCATACTCACAGGAGCCGTCATCGCCTGTTGAGAACCACGGCTTACTTGCATACGAGGCACATTTGATCTCTGTTCCTGAACAGCATTTGAACCATACGCAACAGCATTCGTGGCACTTCGTGTCGTCATTGCTTCTGCAGGTTGTGCAAAAATTTGACTTTTGGGACGGAACTGTTCTCCGGTTGATTTACCCTTCTCTATTTCAAGTGATTCGATCACTTCTACCATTGACTCAGAACGCAGAGGCGATGATTGAACATGAAAAGAACTATGTGACGTTCCAGGATCGCTCTTGCGTATTGAAGAAGCAGGCCTTTGAATCTGAGGATGAGAGGACTGAACCACATCACTAACTTCACGATCAATACCGGTGGCAACCACAGAAACACGAATAACACCTTCCAATGACTCATCATCAATAGCGCCAAAGATCACATTCGCATCAGCATCTACTTCTTCACGAATACGATTAGCAGCTTCATCAACCTCAAAGAGAGTCATATCACGACCACCCGTAATAGAAATCAATAAACCACGCGCCCCACGCATAGAGGTATCATCCAACAATGGATTTGCAATAGCAGCTTCAGCCGCAGCCAAAGCACGCCCATCACCAGATGCCTCACCCGTTCCCATCATGGCTCGACCCATTTCGTGCATAACAGAACGAACATCAGCAAAATCAAGGTTAATCAAACCCTCTTTAATCATCAAATCCGTAATGGAAGCAACACCAGAATAAAGCACTTGGTCAGCCATAGCAAAAGCATCAGCAAACGTTGTCTTATCATTTGCAATACGGAAAAGATTTTGATTGGGAATAACAATCAATGTATCGACAGACTTTTGTAATTCTTCAATACCAGCCTCTGCCGTTTTCATACGACGTGCGCCTTCAAACTGAAACGGCTTTGTCACAACACCAACAGTCAAAATACCTTTTTCACGCGCTGCGCGAGCAACAACGGGAGCAGCCCCTGTTCCAGTTCCTCCCCCCATACCAGCAGTAATGAAAACCATATGAGAGTCTGCAAGATGATCAATAATTTCATCAATACATTCCTCCGCCGCCGCTTGTCCAACTTCAGGCAAAGCCCCAGCACCCAAACCTTCTGTCACAGCTGCCCCAAGTTGGATAACACGTTCAGCCTTTGACATAGCCAAAGCCTGTGCATCCGTATTTGCAACAACAAAGTCAACTCCCTGAAGACCAGCATTTATCATATTATTCACGGCATTCCCGCCACCACCTCCAACACCAAAAACGGTAATGCGTGGCTTCAATTCCGCGATATCTGGCCGATGCAGATTAATCGTCATTTTCTTTTCCTTCTCATAAGACACCGCAAGCCAAAGCGATGAAATTTATCCAACTAGACTTAACTAAAAACTCTCACGCAACCACTGACCAACACGCTGAAAATATCCACGCGTGCCCATCGATAAATGATTTCCTGCCGCCTGCATTGTTTTTTCTTCAAAACCCACCAATTGCGGATAAATTAACAACCCAACAGCAGATGTAAACGCCGCCCCTTTTGCAAGAGAAGGAAGCCTCGAAATACCTAAAGGCCGCCCGATACGAACATTTCTTCCTAATATAGTACGTGCCATTTCTGGCAATCCTGTTAACTGGCTTGCTCCCCCAGTCAAAATAACACGTTTACCAATGATGTGACCAAAACCAGAACGATTTAAACAATCACGGACCATTTCTAAAATTTCTTCAACACGCGCACGAATGATACGCCCAAGAACCGCGCGAGGATATTGAGTTTCACGCTGTTCACTCCCAATTTCTGCTACATTAATCATTTGCCGCTCATCAGCACTTGTTAAAAGTGCTGAACCATAAACAACTTTTAAACGTTCCGCCTCTGTTAAAGACATAGAAAATCCGCGCGCAACATCAAGAGTGACATGATGCCCCCCAACAGCAAGAGCATCTGCATGAATAAATTTCCCCTCAAAAAACACTGAAAATGTTGTTGTTCCACCACCAAAATCAATACATGCAGCCCCTAAACGCGCCTCATCATTCATCAAGACAGCAAGACCACTTGCAAAGGGAGTAGCAACCATTGCTTCAACACTCAAATGTGCACGATTAATACAAGTTTCCAAATTACGCAAAGAGGCTGTTTCTGCTGTTACCACATGCACGTCGACACCAAATGTTTCCCCTGCCATGCCAATAGGATCAAAAATTCCTTTATCTCCATCCAATACATAAGAAACTGGAACTGAGTGCATAACATGACGTTCAGCATCAAAGGCTTTACGCGAAACATCTGAAAAGGCCATACGCATATCACGCTTGGTGACTTCACGACCATTCAAATGAACCTTTCCATTAATCAAAGCACTTTGTAATCGACTTGAGGAAAAATTCACAATCACTGAATCCACCACCAAACCCGCCATTTTTTCTGCCGCATCAACAGCCAATCTTATTGATTGTTCTGCTGCAAACATATCCATAACAACACCGGATTTAATACCACGTGAACGCTGCACTCCAAAGCCTAGAATTTCCGTAGAATGTGTACGACCATGTAAATAGTGTGCATGCTTCAAAGGACGCAAACAAGCAATAAGACAAACAATCTTACTTGAACCGACATCAAGTACCGTTAAAAAACGTGTTTTACGCCCCTTCAAATGATGTGATCTGAGTAGCATCATAGGCTTCCTGCCTTTCGCGCTTTTAAAATACGTTCTTCTTCTGCTACAGTAGTATGATAACGCTCCAACGTTTCATCTGATAAAGAAACAGTAATTCGATCAGCAAGACGTAAATCAACACTGAGAATATCGCGAGATAAAAGATCTTGCATTGTACCGGACGAAAAAAGAGAAGAAAGCCTTTCAAGAGCACCATTTTCAGGCAACATAACGCGCATTCCATTATTCAAAACAAGATCCCAACGTCGATCACCTACCCGCACAAAAGCACGAATACGATCATATACTTCCGGATAGACTGACAGCGCTTGAATAAACACTTTAGCAGCATTTTGTGCACCCTGCCCAACCACAAGAGGTAAATCCCGAACAATTTCTCCTTTAAAAGGCACAATGACACGACCTGTATTATCAACAATATCCATTATGCCATCATGTTGCCAAATGGCATAGGGTTCACGCTCCACGATGGAAATGCGCATTCTATTGGGATAAATTTTCTGAACATTAGCCGATTGCACCCAAGCCTGTTTTTCCAACAGAGAACGCGCTCTTTCAACATCAAAAGTGAATATAGAAGGCGCAACATCAAGTTTTAAAATTTTAAAAATATCCTGCTTTGCCAAGCGCTTATTACCGCTTATATCGACATGAGTGACCACAAAACTACTATCCAATATGATCGTATTTACGATCACAGCCATCTGACCACTTGATGAAAGTCCATAAAAAGCCGTAACAAAGAAAAACCACACAACAGCAAAAGAGCCAAAATGGCGTGGAATATGAATATTGACAAAAACAAACTCAAACATAAACCGAAGAAAACGACGATAAAGACGTGGCAAAGCCGGCACTGAAAGCACCTCCATCGGAACATTTGTTTTATTAACATTCAACGCATACATGATGCGTCCTCCACCATCCATTGAACAATATCGCCGTAAGTACGGCCGCTCGCTTTTGCAATATCAGGAAGAAGAGACGTCGAGGTCATACCTGGTTGCGTATTAATTTCAAGCCAAACCAATTCTCCCGTTTTTTCATCAAAACGAAAATCAGAACGGCTAACACCTCGACACCCTATCGCCTGATGGGCTGCTAAAGACATTCTTTGCACACTTTGGTAAATATTTAGTGAAAGTTGTGCAGGACAAATATGAAGAGAACCACCCGTTTTATATTTTGAGTCATAATCGTAGAATGGAAAGTGTTTATCGGGAAGAATTTCACACACATCCAGCACTTCGTTCCCCAAAACAGCACAAGTCAATTCACGACCAGGAATATATTTTTCAATCATCACCTCATCGGCATACCCCCACTCAGCTCCCCCAATATTATGCGGCGGTGCAGCTTCATTTCCTTGAACAATGACAACACCAAAACTTGATCCTTCACACACAGGTTTAATTACATAAGGAGGCTCCATGGGATGCGTTCGGCCCAAAGCAAAGCGGCTCATGATACGAGAAGGAGCAACACAAACCCCAACATTTGCAACGATAATTTTTGCACGTCCCTTATCCATTGCCAAAGCAGATGCCATCACGCCAGAATGAGTATAAGGAATTTTTAAATATTCAAGAATCCCCTGAATCCGGCCATCTTCACCAAATGGACCATGCAATGCATTGAAGGCAATATCGGGCTGCAACTGTTCAAGAACAGAAGCAATATGAGCATCAACATCCACGCGGCTCACGCGATACCCCTGCACCTCTAAAACATCAGCACACGCCGCCCCTGAAGATAAACTTATAGACCGTTCAGAAGAAAAACCTCCCATTAACACAGCTATATGTTTATCTTTCATAATAAATCACCCTCTTTCGCATACTATATGTAGTCTATATAGAATACATCAGCACTACATACAGGAAAAACAAAGTTTATCCTTGCGAATCAATAACCTAGCATTTTGCATAATGAATCAGACTCAAAAGCCTGATGCAAGAGATTCTTTGTTAATTTATTGATTCTTAATAGAAATTTTTTATTATCTCTTTGAAATGACTCAATTTTTTATTTTCACTTTTTAGTGAACAATAAATCAATGAAATGGATCAAAAGGAGAAACACTTCGACCACGCTCAAATTGACCAATACGCTCTATTTCCCATTGTAAAAGGTGGGCTGAATTTGCAAAAACACGCGCACGCACTGTTTCTCCCAATGCTTCAAGATCATATCCTGTTGCTTGCCCTGTATTAATCATAAAATTACAGTGCATTTCACTCATTTGAGCGCCACCAATCTGTAAACCACGACACCCTGCTTCATCAATCACGCGCCACGCGGATGTATTCTCAGGGTTTTTGAAAGTTGACCCCCCTGTTTTTTCGCGAATAGGTTGCACTGTTTCTCTGTGGAGGGCAACTTCATCCATAGCAGCACGAATATCATCTTTATTGCCGAGTCTTCCTTCTAATAAAGCAGCCGTAAAAATAAAATCTTTAGGAATATCACAATAGCGATAGGAATAATGCATATCTTTCACACTCAAGATATGACGTTGCCCTTTACGATCCAGCGCATAGACCTCAACAACACGCGCTGCGGTTTCAACACCATTCGCACCCGCATTCATTTTGAGAGCTCCTCCAAGACCTCCAGGAATACCATGATAAAAATGAAAACCTGCAATCTCAGCTTCTAAAGCGGCAGCAGCTAAATGTTTATCCGCCGTACCAGCACCAACTAAAAAGCCTTTTGGAGAAACTTGCTTCACTTGCCCAAATTTTTTTGGCGAAAGACGAATCACAACACCAGGAACCCCCCCATCACGCACCAGAAGATTAGAACCAATACCGACAATTGTTACAGGAACAAATTCAGGCAAATTTTGAAGAAAGAGAGCCAAATCTTCTTCATCGACAGGCTGATAAAAAAGCTCTGCCAACCCGCCCGTGCGAAACCACGTTACCTTACGCATCTCAACATTAGGTGTAAGCTTTCCTCTCACGCCACCTAACAGTGGTTGCAATTGCGCCAATAGCGCCTCACCATCAATGTGCTGAAAATTTATCATGACCATCCAATACCGCTAACTGATGAGGCAAAGCACAAGCCCATTGTGTGATATTGCCAGCACCAAGAAAAACAACATAATCCTCTGCCTGAGCAAATTTTGAGACAAGAGACACAACATCTTCCAAACCATGTATCAAGCGCACATCACGATGACCCGCCATTTTAATATGCTCTACCAATTCTTGAGAACCAAATCCTACAATAGGCTCTTCACCAGCCGCATAAACGGGCGTAATCAACACTGTATCTGCATCATTAAAACAAGCAGCAAAATCATCAAATAAGTGATACAAACGCGAATACCGATGGGGTTGTGCAATCGCAATAACACGCCCTTTTGCACTCTCACGTGCAGCACGCAAAACAGCCTTTATTTCAACAGGATGATGTCCATAATCATCAAATATTTCAATGCCACGCCAACTTCCTGTTCGCGTAAAACGCCGTTTTACTCCGCCAAATTCTGCTAAGCCCCTTTTTATAGCTTCATTTGAAATGCCAAGTTCATGCGCAATAGCAATCGCCGCCGTTGCATTGGCAACATTATGCTGCCCTGCCATGGGCAAAAGCAAATTTTTCAACTCAATCTTTCTTCCTGTTTTGCGTGAGCGAACAAGAACATCAAAATGCGTTTTTTGACCATCCATCGAAAGATTAAGAAAACGAACATCCGCTTGTGGATTTGCACCATAAGTGATCACCCAACGATCATCAATACGGCCCGCCAATGACTGAACCTCTGGATGATCAAGACACAAAACAGCAAAACCATAAAAAGGAACATTTTCTACGAATTGCCGAAAAGCCTCACGCACAGCATCAAAACTTCCATAATGATCCAAATGCTCAGCGTCAATATTAGTAATAACAGCAATATCAGCAGGCAGCTTTAAAAATGTACCATCACTTTCATCAGCTTCAACAATCATCCAATCGCCATCTCCTGTACGAGAATTCGTACCATAAGCATTAATAATACCGCCATTAATCACCACTGGATCAAAATGACCAGCATCAAGAAGGGCTGCGACCATTGATGTGGTTGTTGTTTTACCATGTGTACCACCCACTGCAATTGCACGCCGAAACCGCATCAGCTCCGCCAGCATTTCTGCACGTCTGACAAGCGGCAAATGTCTTTCCTTTGCAGCAATATACTCAGGATTTGTTTTTTTAACGGCAGTAGAAAAAACAACAACCTCTGCATTCCCTAAGTTTTCAGCACAATGACCTATATGAACGTTAATTCCTTTTTTCCGCAAACGTTCAACATTTGCACTTTCAACTTGATCTGACCCTTGAACTTTATAGCCAAGATTATAAAAAACCTCCGCAATTCCACTCATACCGATCCCCCCGATTCCGATAAAATGGATAACGCCTATATCAAGTGGCATTTTCATTAAAAAGCTCCTCTTTTATATCTGACAACAATCGCCCTGCAATTAAGGACTCAGCCATATCAGCAAGACGACGTGTTGCATGAGGTTGTCCAACTTTTTTTGCAGCAAGCGCTTGTTTTTCCAATAAATGGGGCGCACAACAAGCGTGCATTAAAAGAGAAGAAAGCTTTTGTGCATTTAAATCTTTTTCTGATATAATTTGCGCTCCCCCCACACGAGCAAGCAAAGCTGCATTGGCAGCCTGATCATGATCTAAAGCATGGGGATAGGGAACAAGCAGAGCAGGTCTACCAATCACCGCTATCTCACAAACGGACGAAGCCCCAGCGCGCGACAAAATAAAATGAGCATGTGCCATACGTTCAGCCATATCATCAAAGAAAGGAGCAACTTCTGCTTGTACCCCCATATCACGATAGATTTTGATCAACCTTCCTGCTTCACCGCGGACTTGCTGTACAATTCGTAAACGTTTACGGTTCTTATCATCAAATAAAGCAATAGCTTCTGGAACAATATGTGAAAAAGCAGAAGCCCCTTGACTACCTCCAAAAATCAAAAAATTAAATGGCTTTTCTCCCTCTGAAGAATGATAAGGAATTTTGGCCGCCTTCAACACAGCCTCACGGACAGGATTCCCCGTCAAAAGTATTTTATGAGCATAAGCGCCATTTGGTGACAACAAACCACCAGCGATTGCACGCACAAAAATTGCCAACATCCGATTGGCACGCCCCATAACAGCATTTTGTTCATGAATAAATGTCACACGCCTCGTTAAAGCCGCAATAAAAAGAGGAGGAAAGCTCGGATACCCCCCAAATCCTCCAACAAGAACAGGACGTAATTTATAAAACAACGCCAACGATTGCCCCATACCCCTTAGCAAAGACCAAAACGTCTTTATCAGAGCAAAAGGATGGCGTCGTGTAAATGTTGCCGATGAAACGATATGAATATGCCCTTCATCAAAACACCGAACAAAAGGGCGTGCTCTTTCATCTGTTATTAAATGAACATCATATCCACGCTGCCTTAATTCAACAGAAAGGGCTTCAGCAGGAAAAAGATGTCCACCTGTACCACCAGCCACCAAAATAATAACTTTTTTATCATTCATAAGGGGTATCCAAGACAGAAGAGGAAGAAAAAGCTGAAAGGCGCGCTTCTGGCCAACGACGTGTTAAACTAAGCAAAATGCCCATTGAAAACGCAATCGCCACCATCGAAGAACCACCATAAGAAATAAAAGGCAATGTCATACCTTTTGGAGGAATTAAGTGAAGATTAACGGCCATATTAATAGCTGATTGAAAGCCAATCATCATTGCTATGCCAGTAATACCAAGACGTATAAAGGAATCACGTGTATTCATGGCTATATACAATGAACGCATAACGATAAAGCCAAACAGCATCATAATTAATAAACAAAGAATAATACCATATTCTTCAGCAGCAACGGAAAATACAAAATCTGTATGGCTATCAGGAATGATACGTTTTACTGTGCCCTCCCCAGGACCTTGCCCAAACCAACCACCATTCAAAATAGCCTCACGTCCCACATCCACTTGAAAAGTATCTCCTTCACCTGTCAAAAAACCATTAATCCGCTCGCGCACATGATGCAGAAAAAAATAAGCTAAAATAATTCCTACAACGCCTAAAATGAGAAAGAGAAAAATAATAGTAAGAGGGACACCAGCAATAAAAAACAGCCCCCCCCATGTTGCACTTATTAAAACTGTTTGTCCAATATCAGGCTGCAAAACCAGAAGCACACAACAAATGGCATAAAGTAGAATCGCTAACGTATAACCCAGAATGCCCCTCTTGCGTATCTGTTCCGAAAAAAGCCAAGCGGACATAACCACAAAAGCTGGCTTCATAAACTCTGAAGCCTGTACAGAAAAACCAAATAGTAGAATCCACCTCCGTGCTCCCTTTAATTCTGGACCCCAAAATAAGGTTGCAACCATAAGAGCAAGCGTTACAATGAGCAAAAGAGCACATAAACGACGAATATTAGAAAGCGAAAAAAAGGAAATGGTAACCATCGTAAAAAATGCTGAAATGCTAAAAATGATATGCCACCGAACAAAATAAAAACTATCAGCAATTCCGATTTTTTTTGCAATAATAGGGCTGGCAGCAAAAGACAGCATAATGCCAATTCCCATTAAAATTAAACAAGCTGCAAAGATAGAGCGATCAATCGTCCACCACCAATTAGCAATTGGATCTCTATCTGCACGCGTCACCATGGTATCCACCTTATCCATTTTATAAATTATCTCAAAGTAATATGGTTCCCCAGCCTGTTTAACAAACACTTTAAAAACTAAATTACACAAAAAAAGATTCTGGAGTCTTAACGCAAAAATATTTTTTTATAACTGATGCTTTTTTATTGTAACTGCATCACAAAAGAGACAAATGCTTCGCCTCGCATTTCATAATTTTTAAATTGGTCATAACTTGCACAAGCAGGTGACAAAAGAACCGTCACCTCTTTTTCCTTACAACCCATTGCGTCAACAGCTGCTTCACGCACCGCATTTTTCAAAGTTAAGCTCATAGAAAAGGGAAAAGCAGATCCAATAGTGCGAGCAAATTCTTCCGCCGCGCTCCCAATCAAATAAGCTTTACGAATTTTAGGAAAAAATTCTCTAAGAGACTCTATCCCTCCCTTTTTTGCCTGTCCTCCAACAATCCAAAAAATATCATTAAAGGTGGAAAGCGCAGGAGCTGTTGCATCTGCATTAGTAGCCTTGCTGTCATTGATAAACAAAACCGCCCCCATTTTACGCACCTGCTGCATACGATGATCCAACCCTTTATAACTTGCCAAATGCTTGTTCACAGAAGGATCGGTTATTTTTAAAGCCTGCAATGTTGCTAATGCCATAAGGGCATTTTGCGCATTATGACTCCCACGTAACCCCGCCATAGGAGCAAGATCTGCAAGCATATGACTCTGTCCTTGACGAACAGAAAAGAGCTTGGTCCCATCTGCATAAAAACCATTTTCAACAAAATGATCCTTGGAAATTGCCTCAATTTGCTTCCCATCATGAAGTAACTGTTGATATAAAACCCGACAAGCTGCATCATCAACTGAAATGAAAGCCTGAGAAGCCTGAGCAATCAGATGCCTTTTGGTTTGCACATAACAGGCAAAACTCCCATGTCGATCAATATGATCAGGTGTTAAATTCAATAAAAGTCCAATGGTCGGCTGAAGAGAGGGAGTAAGATCAATTTGAAATGATGAACATTCAATCACATAGATACGTTTTTTAACAAATGGCTTAAGCGTCAATATTGCTTTTCCGATATTTCCCCCCATCTGCACATCATAGCCCATTTTTTCCAACAAATGCGCAAGTAAAGCCGTTGTGGTTGACTTGCCATTCGTCCCCGTAATCGCAATGAAAGGAACATCTTGGTCACACAAACCATAATGTTGTAAAAAATGCTGGCGCGCACGAACAAATAATTCAATATCACCGATAATTTCTATATTTTTTTTTCGTGCTTTTTCAACAATCCAATGGGGCTGAGGATAACTTAAAGGAACTCCAGGAGCTACAATCAATGCAACAAATTCTGACCAATCTTCATAACGGAGATCTCGTGTTGGAATATTGTGCCGAAAAGCCATTTGCACGCTTGAAGAACTATCATCCCACGCCACCACTTCTGCGCCACCGCACATCAATGCTTGTGCCGTTGCTAGTCCAGACTGTCCCAATCCAAACAGAGCAACTTTTTGACCTTTATAACACGTAACAGAAATCACATTCTCACCGCAATTTAAGTGTTGAAAGACCTATGAGAGCGAGAACAATCGAAATAATCCAAAAGCGTATCACGACTTGGCTTTCAGTCCAGCCTTTTTTCTCAAAATGATGATGTATCGGTGCCATAAGAAACACGCGTTTTCTTGTTAATTTGAAATAACCAACCTGAATAACGACTGAAAAAGCTTCCACAACAAAAAGCCCACCAATAAGAACCAAAACAATTTCGTGTTTCGTAGCAACCGCAACAGTCCCTAAGAGTCCTCCAAGAGCCAATGAACCAGTATCTCCCATAAAAATAGCTGCAGGTGGTGCATTAAACCATAAAAAACCAAGCCCTGCCCCAACAACAGCTCCCAATAAAACAGCCAATTCACCTGTTCCCGATACATAATGGATTTGGAGATAATCAGCAAAATTCATATTACCAGAAAGATAAGCAATCAGAGCAAAAGATAAAGCTGCAACCATCACAGGAACAATAGCAAGCCCATCGAGTCCATCCGTTAAATTAACCGCATTACCCGTCGCAACAATGACGAAAGCAGAAAAAGGAATAAAAAACCAGCCCAAATTGATAAGATAATCTTTTAAAAAAGGCAAAGCTAATCCAGATGAGCCAATTTTCAAGATGGCAAAAGCCGCAATTGCCGCAACAAAAAACTCCAAGCTTAATCGTGCTTTCCCAGAAAATCCTTTGTCTGTTTGTTTTGTGACCTTAAGATAATCGTCATAAAATCCAATTCCCCCAAAAGAAAGCATAACCAATAGCGATACCCAAAAATAAATATTCGATAAATTACCCCATAAAAATGCCGATACCACAATGCCGATTAAAATCATCAATCCACCCATTGTAGGTGTTCCAGCCTTTTTAAAATGTGTTTGAGGACCATCAGCACGAATCGGTTGCCCCTTACCCTGCCGCAATTTAAGAGAAGCAATGATGCTAGGTCCAAACAAAAAGACGATAAGCCCCGAAGTAAGCATAGCCGCTATCGTGCGAAAAGTAATATAACGAAATACATTCACACCTGGAAGCCAATCACTAAACGAAGAAAAAAATAGCATCATGGAATAAAAAAACCTCTTAAAACTATGAAGAAACCGCTTTATAGCGATCAAGCAATGCAGTCACAATATTTGATGAACAAAGGCTATTGGATGATTTAACCATAAGCAGATCCCCAGAAGAAATTTCTGCTAAAAGAAGCGATAAAATTTTCTCAATATTTTCAGCATAATGAACCTTAACACCAGCAGACAAATCACTGACTAAAGATTTCATCGCCTCACCAAATAGAAAAACCGGATTAGCACCAGAAAGACGTATTGGTTTTATTAAATCACGATGAAGCTTTTCACTATACTCCCCTAACTCTAGCATATCTCCTAAAATAGCAATTCGCCGCCCCCCTTTCCCTACAGGCCCTGTAGCAAGAAGCTCAAGTGCAGCACGCATAGAAGCAGGATTTGCATTATAGCTTTCATCAATGAGATAAAATTCACCCCCATTTGATAAAGACAGTCGATAACGAACACCTCGCCCCTTTTGAGAAGAAAAATGGCGAAAAGAAAGAAAAACAGGCTCTAGCTCAACCCCCATAGCATCACAAGCAGCAATAACCCCTAAACTATTTTGCACAATATGGCGCCCAGGAGCACCAATTTGGACCTCCCTATCCCGCCCCCCCATACGCACAATCATAGAAGAACTATCGGTTAGAAGACGTATATCATGCGCTTGATAATCAGCATCTTTAGTCTCACCAAAGCTTAAGATCTTTTTTACACCGCATTTCTTTGCTTTTTGAACGAGATAAGAAAAAAAATCACTATCCGCATTTAAAATGGCAATGCCTTCCTCATCCAATCCTTCAAAAATTTCAGCTTTTGCCTTTGCTATTTCTTCAAGATCCTTGAAAAAACCCATATGTCCTGCACAAATATGCGTAATGAGAGCAACATGCGGACAAACCAGTTTGACCAGAGGGCGAATTTCATCTCTGTGATTCATGCCAATTTCAAAGATACCATAATCACTCTCCACAGGCATCCGCGCTAAAGTGAGTGGAACCCCCCAGCAATTGTTTAAAGAAGCGAGATTCGCATGAACATTCCCAGCCGTTGCAAGTGCTTGTTTCAAAGCTTCTTTTGTCGTTGTTTTTCCCACCGATCCTGTTATCGCGATAATCTTAGCTCTTGAACGTTTGCGTGCAGCTTGTGCAAGTTGTTCTAAGGCTTTCAAAACATCAGGAACGACAATGAGTGGAGCCGATATCTTTTTCATATCCCTCAAACGGTGTTCCGCAACGATAAGAACGCCTGCACCTCGTTCATAAGCTTGCGCAGCAAAATCATGACCATCAAGATGATGCCCTTTAATGCAGAAAAAAACATCCCCTTCCGCAAGAGTACGGCTATCAATGGAAACCCCAGAAAAAGTTTCTGGCAGGCTTCCCATTACAACACCATTAACTGCAGCAACAAGTGCTTGCTTATCCCATAAAGCTGTCATTTTTTTCGGTCCTCTAAAGCTTCTATCGCTTTCAGACGATCTGAAAAAGGATAAGTTGTCTGCCCTATAATTTGGCCATCCTCATGACCTTTTCCAGCAATGATTAATGTATCACCAACTTTCAAAAGCTCCACCGCGTAAGAAATAGCCTCTCCACGATCTGCTATCTCTATTGCTGTTGGCACCGCCTGTAAAATATCCTTGCGTATTTTTTCTGGCATTTCTGTGCGAGGATTATCATCCGTTACAATAACAATGTCCGCTTTATCCGCCGCAATTTTTCCCATCAAAGGTCTTTTCCCTTGATCACGATCTCCTCCACAACCAAAAACAACGATCAAGCGCCCTTGCGTAAAGGGACGAACAGAAAGCAAAACCTGCTCCAAAGCTTCTGGTTTATGGGCATAATCAATGTAAACAAGCGCATTATTTTCTGTCTTTCCCACAAACTCTAACCGCCCAGGTGCTCCCTGCAAAGTTTCAAGCGCAGAAAAAACCTTACGAGGTGAAACGCCCGTTGCAATTGCTAACCCCGCTGCCATAAGCGCATTGGCGACCTGAAAATCTCCAGCTAAAGGCAAATCAAATGTATAAATATTGTTTTCCACACGACACTCAATACACTGTTTTGAGCGTTGATGTTCGACACGATTAATCGTGATAAATTGCCCCTTACGACCAATTGTCAAGACACGGCGGCGCGCTTGTGTAACAACATCAATAACCTTTTGTGAATAAACATCATCAGCAAAAATCAAAGCAGGAGCAGATACAGGCAAAAGTGTATCAAACAACCTCATTTTAGCCCGCAAATAATCCTCTACCCCCGTGTGATAATCCATGTGATCTCGCCCTAAATTGGTAAAGGCACCAGCCGTTAAACGGACTCCATCAAGTCGTCCTTGGTCAAGCCCATGCGAAGAAGCTTCAAGAGCTGCATGAGTCACACCTTCATGAGAAATTTCATAAAGAAGACGGTGCAAGACGACCGGATCAGGTGTTGTGAGAGAACCATAAACATTCCGTTTAGGAGAAACAACACCAACCGTTCCTATACTCGCAGCACAAAATCCAGCATAAGTCCAAATTTGCCGAAGAAAAGAGACAACAGATGTTTTACCACTTGTACCAGTCACAGCAACGACCGTTTCAGGCTGAGAACCGTAAAAACGTGCAGCTGCCAACGCTAAACTATGACGAACATTAGAAACACGTAAAATGGGAACAGATAAATCCTCAAGAACAGCATGATAATCTGTAACGATTGCTCGTGCGCCACGCTTTATCGCATCATCTATATAGTGCCTTCCATCACTTTTTTTTCCTTGAACAGCGACAAAAACATAGCCTGGCAAAACTTGCCGAGAATCCACACTTATTCCTGTTATTTCTATTGAAGAAAGACTTTCATCTTCAACACATTCTGTAAAAACTGTTCCCAACAACATGATAACGCACCTTTATATTCATTTTACCGTTGTTTAACGAAACTTGAATTGCTCTTTTTACTTAAAAGAGGCTCATATTCTTTTTTAAAATCGGGTTTTACACCAAGAAAACTAGCTGTGCGACGAACAATATTAGCAAGCATTGGTCCAGCATTCATTCCCGCTGTTGCTGAACGCTGTCCCTCCTCTGGCTTTGGTTCATCGATAATTGTTAAAACAACATAAGCAGGATCTTCAATAGGAAAAGCAGCAAGAAAACTATTGAAATTTTTTGTTTTAGAATATTTTCCATTTTCAACTTTTTCAGCTGTTCCTGTCTTACCACCTACACGATAGCCTTCTACTTTTGCATTACGTCCAGAACCAATATCACTATTTAATTGATAAAGGTAACGCATATTTTGACTTGTTTTAGCCTGCAAAACCCGTTTTGCATGGTGCAGAGTTTGTTCTTTTGTCCGTTTTAAAAATGTCGGAGCAATTAACCAACCACCATTCATTAAAGCAGCAGCCCCAACAGCTGTTTGCAAGGGTGTTGTTGCCATACCATGCCCAAAAGAAATCGTCATAGAATGTATATCCTTCCAATGATGTGGCACAATAGGGTGGGCAACTTCAGGCAACTCTGTTGTGAGACGATCCAGTAATCCAAGTTTTTGTAAAAAACCACGATGTTTATCAATCCCTATCGCCAATGCCTCTTTAGCAGAACCAATATTAGAAGAATAAATAAAAACCTCCCATAACGTTAAGGGTCGATTTTTTCCATGAAAATCATGAATAGTATACCCACTACTTGCTTTTATTGGCTTTGAAGCATCAATAATACTGTTTAAATGAAAAATATTGGAATCAAGTGCCATGGCGGTCGTAAAACTTTTAATAATTGATCCCATTTCAAAAGCTCCTGCCGTCATCCGATTGAGACGATCACTTTTTAAAGCTTCGATAGGATTTCCAGGATCAAAATCTGGTAGTGATGCCAAAGCCAAAACTTCCCCCGTATGTATATTTAAAATAACAGCTCCTGCAGCAATTGCCTTATAACGCTTCATAGCCTGAATAAGTTCATCATGAACAATTGCCTGAACACGCACATCAATCGAAAGCTGAACTTGTTTTAACGATTCTTCCATGGCAAGACCAGCGGCACGCAAAGCACTCAACCCCGCATCATCAATATATTTTTCCATACCTGCAATGCCCTGATTATCAACATTCACCATACCGAGAATATGGGAAGTTACAGGTCCATCAGGATAAAAACGACGAATTTCAGTCCGAAAACCAATTCCTGGTATACCAAGAGCCATAATTTGCGTCTTCTGCATTGGTGTTAACCCCCGCTGTATCCAAGAAAAACTAGATTTTCTTTTTAAGCGCTTATAGGTTTCCTGCCAATTAAGATCAGGCAAAACTGTTGAGAGCAATTCAATTGTTTCATCCACATCAATAATACGTCGTGGCTCAGCAAAAAGTGAATAAGTTTTAATATCTGTTGCCAATAAACGACCATTACGATCAACGATATCAGGCCGTGCCATCAATTGAAGAACTCTAGGCCCTTTTGCTTCTTCAATCTGTCCACCTTCCAACCCATAAGAAATAAGGCAAGCCCCCATGATGCCATATAAAATTAAAAAGCAGAACAACGAAAAAAGCAAACGTGGACGACTAGAATAGGGACGACGAACAGAAACATTATGATTATTCAACGAATTCTTTAAGCGCTTTTTCTTCTGTGAGAATAAAAAAGTCGATTTCATTACTGCGCGCCTTTTTGGACAACACTATTGATCTGAGAAGCCCGATTATTTGTCAAAATATCTTGATTATCTTCCAAGATATTTTGTTTAATCACTTCTTCAATTTGATCATGTACCCGTACCGGAATGTCTTTAAACTCCACGATTTGACGCGGCTGTATAACCTCTAACCCAAGTTCTTTCTGATAACGTTTCGCAAGTTTTTGCATGCGTGAAGGCCTTATCATCACAGCCCACTCAGCATGAAGCAAACTTACCGTATTTTTTGCTGCAGCAATTTCATGCTCAAGATGAAGAACTTCGTTCATTCGCTTTTGAACATCATATTTTACCTTATAAGTAAGTCCTGCCATACAAATCATAATCAACACTAAAATCATATCAAATGTACGAAAAACTGTCATTTTTTGCTGCCTTCAAAACTGGCAATCTCTGCTAAACCAAATAATTTCATATCTGCTGCAAGAGCCTCTGCTTCAGTCCGTACACCAATACGCAACCTCGCAGAACGTGAACGAGGATTTTTCTGTAACTCCTCTTTAGTTGCCGTGATCCCACCTCGAAACAAAGGAAAAAATGTTGCTGGAGCAGCCTTTATTTCTGGCAGATAGCGTGATCTCATACATTCTCCAGAACGAGCCGAAAAAAATCTTTTGACCATACGATCTTCAAGAGAATGAAAACTGACAACCCCCAAACGGCCTCCAGCTTTTAAAACGCGTTCAGCAGCAAATAAACCACATGCCAATTCACCAATTTCATCATTAACATAGATACGAAGAGCCTGAAATACACGTGTTGCCGGATGAATACGATCTCCCGGCTTACGTCCTATCAACGTTTCGATAGCATACGCCAAATCACCTGTACGCAAAAAAGGCTGCACAACACGACGCTTTTCAATCATCCGTGCAATTCGCCCCGCATAACGCTCTTCCCCTAATATCTTAAAAATACGTGCCAAATCCCTTGCTTTTAAATGATTGACAACATCGCTGGCTGTAAAACCAGTCTGAGCCATTCGCATATCCAATGGACCATCTTTTTGAAAAGAAAAACCTCTTTCTGCTTCATCAAGCTGCATTGAAGAGACACCAATATCCAAAATAACTGCATCCACCTTCTCTTCAACGACACGATCGAGCTGTGAAAACGCCATATGGACCAAACGAAGGCGTGGAAAAAATTCATCAACAAGCGATTGTCCCGCGCTGATAGCATGAGGATCACGATCAAGAGCAATCACCTGTGCTCCTGCCTTTAATAAAGCGCGCGTATACCCACCAGCACCAAAGGTGCCATCAATCACTTTTGCTCCAACCAATGGCATAAGCCCAGCCAAAACTGGCTGTAACAACACTGGAATATGGCGTTCAGCTCTTTGATCCTGCTTTATCAAAATAATCCGTCTTGAAGTTATGCTGTCTTAAATCAACAGCTCTCTCATGGCAACTGATCTTAGAATAACCTGACCTTCAACTTTCACATTAATCACAATGAACGAAAAAACTAAAGTTATCCCAAAACAGATCCTAACGCATTATACTTAAAGAAATGTTATAATTTTTTTAAACACCCTTTGCTCAAGTGTCCATTTCAAACACATAGACTCCATAAAAGACCATATATAATTGATCTTATAAAATATCGCCTATCATCATGAAATATCAGTCGGCCTATAAGCCGGGTTCTGTAGAGTAAAGCTTACACTTTACATGGCAACCATTCATCTGGGACGGATGTTACCATCCGCCTCGTGCAACCTACCCGAATGACTCGCCCGGAAATCGGCTGCAAATTAAATTTTGCACGTCATTTCTATTTGGTCTTGCTCCCGGTGGGGTTTACCTTGCCACATTCATTACTGAATGCGCGGTGGGCTCTTACTCCACCCTTTCACCCTTACCTATAAAAATAGGCGGTTTACTTTCTGTGGCACTTTCCCTAGGGTCACCCCTGCCGGGTGTTACCCGGCACCGTCTTTCCATGGAGCCCGGACTTTCCTCACCTGCCGTATTTCAGTATCAGACAAGCGCGGCTGCCCAGCCGACTGACATACTGATTTATAAAACATTTTCTGCTCCGTGAAAATAGCATCTTAAAATATTTTATGACAAACCTCTCTCAACAGATGTTTTTATTTTAATGAAGCCAGATAAGTCTTTACTTTTGCGCAATATTTCGCTGAAATGGAATTCATTTTTTTTGCAGCATGACCTGCGTTATATTTAAGGATTGTACCACACGTACTTCCACCACTGAGTTTATAGGCCCTTGCCAAATAACGCATACCATATTCAAGATTGGTCGCAGGATCGTACAAATCCTGTACAGAACCACTAAAGCCCAACCCTCGTGCCGTAGAGGGTTTAATTTGCATCAAACCTATTTCGCCAGCAGCCCCCTTTATACCTGCCTTATAATTACTTTCAACTTTTACAACAGCATGTGCTAAATTAACGGGAACATTATATTTATTCGCAAGTTTCTGAATAAGAAACTCATAAGGACGAGCAGAAATCTTAGAAGCAACAATCACTGAGGTTTCTCCTGATTCCGCAACATTTAAGACACTATGAGTCCAACTTATATCAAATACAAAAAATACAGCACATGCTGTATTTAACAAGATTTTCAAAAATTGCATTTTCTTTCTCTTCACTCAAACATTCTCAAATTCTAGCCGCAAGTAATTTGCAAATGTATTATACAAAAAAGAAAGCAAAAGAACGTCTTTAAAAAGGAAATAGTAAGACAATTTCAAGCTAAAATTATGAAATAAAAGAATATATCTTTATGCACAAGTCTCAGATTTCTCTATATCATAAAATAAAAAAATAAAAAGACTATAATTAATCTTATAGCGTATCAAATAAAATGATATAATCTATAACTTGCGGCTATCTCTGTTGTATCAATCAATTTTTATATTAAAAAAATAGCATCTGAACTAGATGTAATATTTTTTACATAAGATTATTAATTTTTTTATTGAGATCAATCCCTCAAAGAAAGAGAGACAAGAGCATCTTTTTACCGAAGATGCTCGATATCAAAAAAGGTTCACAAAAAATATAAATCGTTATCAACGCTTCTCTCTGATTAATAAACACCCACTGCACTCTTTATGTCCGATAAAACCTCAAAAAATCACAAAACAAATCCCCCCATCATTGCGCATAAAAAAATTCATAAATATACTAAAACCATCATACTCTTTACCAATTCAAAATATTGGAACAGACTTTTAGCTCTCAAGATGTCTCAAAGAAGCTTTTTAATTCCTTTTTATAAAGAGTTTTTATCCACACAAGCCTCTACTTGTGGTATACAAGAAACTGATTTTAATTTTTTCACCATGGATAAATTTAAAATGAGAGGATTTTACAATTCTTAAGATTCTCATTCAATATAAAATGATAAATTATCATTATAAAACAATATACTAAAAAAGTTATATCCGTTTTTATCCCTACAACAAAGCTTAACAATTACTTGTGTCTATTTTTTTTGAAAAATGTTAGAAAACTCAATACCCCCAAAGCCTTTTTAAATAAAAATAGACCTCTCATCTTCATTCAAATATTTTTTCTTTGTCACAGACTATCATCTTATCAGTCTTGCACCTCATTTTCAGAAATCATACAAGTGGATAAATATCCTAAAATCCGTAGAACAAAAAAAGCTTAAATCCTTTAAAAAATTTTATTTTCTCATATCAAATAAAAAAATAACCGGCATATAAAATGCAGTTAACGTGTTTTATTATAGTCAATACTGCTTTTGTCATTGTAGCGATTGATAATGCAATTAACTTGGACCAATACCCTTGATAGACTTTCTATCACTCCTGTAATGATTGCAACATTACCCTTATACTCCAATTGCTTACCTTTTGAGAGATAAATTTTGTTAATACCTTACAAATTGATCATCTCCTCGCACTTTTCAAAATTTCAAGAGAAGCTCTTTCTCCTTAAAATAAAACCCAAAAGCGCGATTAAAAAAATAGCTAAAAATAAGCATTAGCAACGGAAGGACGAGAAATCGCTTTCGAGAGAGCCATAGCAACAGTTTCACCAGATTTTTGAGCCTGCTCACGACTCTGACCACTTTTAGAAGCAAGCGCAATTACATCACGACGCAGCTGCGCAATAAACAACTCTTGCTGTTGAGGGGTCATTTTAGAAAGATGCTTGATAATATCTGGAAAAGATACGGATAATCTCTCTAATAACTCCTCCTCTGTTACATCAAGCTGCTGAGAAGAAAAAGAAGAGCGACCGGGAAAAAACTGATAAACAACACCACTTCGAGAAGCAAAAAAGACAGCGCCAAAAATAAAAAATACGAATAAAATAAAAATAATACGATGCGAAAAAGATCCCATTATCTCTTACCTAAAGACCACAGAATACAAACATAGATTCCTCTTATGATTCTCCTTATAACATGCAACAATGCCTCAATAAAGAAAAATCAAATTATTAAAAATGAATACGCTAACACTATCCGCCCAATAAGACTCGCCCTTCTATGTATTTAGGTACTATAGGCGAAACAATAACAGATCTTACACTCCCCCCTAATAACACCTTACATTNCCCAATAAGACTCGCCCTTCTATGTATTTAGGTACTATAGGCGAAACAATAACAGATCTTACACTCCCCCCTAATAACACCTTACATTTCCTAAAATAATTACAAAAAGCCTGACTGAGGAAATCCTCAGTCAGGCCAGACAATCTAGGGGATCCACGCGGGGGGGGGGGAGGAGGTTCCCCGATTGTCCTCTTACATCAACCACTAAGATAGCCGATGCAATATTCTTGCTATGGAATAAAATTCTTTAAACAACAAGAAATTCTTATCATCTTCTACGCAAAAAAACATAAAAGAATTATAAATTATTTAAAAATGTTTAAATTTAGGCAAAAAAAGTTCAAAATGACCCAATTTGAAGCAATTTTATTTCAAGAAGCATCAATTAGAATCTACGATCATTATAACTTTTAAATAGTTTCTTTCATAACTCTGATGATCATATTAAAAAACAGTAATTTCTACGTATCCACCCTATAAAAATCAAACTACGTAAAAATAGAATCACTTTTCCAACAGCAATCACCACAAAAAGAAAAACGTAGATTTTTAAAATCTTACACAAATAACCGTAAAAAATGGAAAATATCTTCTTGCAAGAAAGCTATGAATTATTTAAATTAAAACAATAAATTAGAGAAAATAAAATCTTATCTACCTTTATAAAAAATTTCTGTAAATGATCATTAAAATATTGTTACATCCCTCATGTAACAATCAATGAGAAACTTAAACAGCTTAATCTTATGAGAAAATGAGAACTCTGAAGATATTTGTTTCGAATCACGCCCCATCGTCATTCCAAATAACGATAGACCATTTTACAATAACCAACAGTCTCTAACGCATTTTAACATAACAAACCGAAATCAATGCAGACATTTTCTCTTAATCTCTATCATTTAAATGATCCCGTAAAATAATACACACAGTAGTTTCTATGCTCAAAAATTTTTATAATCTGTTCTTCTAACGTAAACAATTCATTGATTTACAATCATAACTCATCATTTTACAATTTACATGAGAGATCTCAAGAACGTAAGATTCCCTTATTTTCAATCTTCGTCTATTGAATTAATGAATAGCCATACTATCGCACATCACAAACAAGAAGAAGCATATGGATAAAAAACATAAAACGATGATGCCGGCTTACAACTTTTACTTAAACTAAAGACGATGGTGCCCTATCAATTTTACGCTATACCCACGGACTGCGTCATAAGATGAGCGGCAAACATAAAAAGAAAGAAAATACTTTTGGCAAAAACAATGAACTTATTTAATAACCTTCATAACTTCTCATGATAAAGAGATACGAAACTTTAGTGTAATATCACACTTTTCTTTCCTACTTTCAGCCACAGACTATCCCTAGATCATCGCCGATCTTATTTTTATGAATATAATGCATTGTCTTACCCTTTTACTTTTTCGTCTTTTTAGAGCATCTTTTTGCACCCCTCACTAAAAGTTCCAACGTACTCCTTATCTAAAAACCTGTTTTAAAGAGATATTTTAAGATCTATTGGGCACCACCATCTTTGACATTTATGAAGGTATGAGCCTTCACTATGATTATATTGTGCGGCATTATATCATATTGCAGCCGCCCTCACATTTAGAAGATGTATTTTCTTTTACAAACGGTATCATTAAGATAAATACCTTCTTTTGTAGCAGACAAACAGACTCTTTCGGATTCTGAAACAGGAAATTTGAAATGAAACAACATTCCTGTATTTAAACCTCTTATTGAGTCTAAAAAAATCAATGATCTTTTAAAATCAATATATTGGCTAATAACATAAATATGATATCAAGAACACCTTAAATAATGATCCTCATAGGCTTAACTCTATAGAAGGTGCTTCATTATACAGCCTACACACCGCTATAAAACACCAATACTCCCATATAAAAACATAATACAAATGTAAAAAACAATAGCTTATCAATGATTGAATAAAGTTTTATCTCTACGCTATTCCTTGAGAAAAATCAGAGTATAAAGCACGTTAACAAACGCGATTTATGCAAAATCTACTTGTTTATCTTTGATATCGTCAACCAATAAACGCGGATCACGAGCAAGCCAAAGCGTAGCAATCCCCTCCTCACTGTTTTCATTTTGTATAGGAGTAAGACAAACCGTTTGTTCTAGAACAAGTCCCGCATTTTTAAGCCATTGTTCTATTTGTAAAGCCGAAAATCCAAAACGCATATGCACTTGATCAGAATATGAAGACTCAATTTCATGATAACCAAAATCCACAATCAATAAACGGCCATGAGGACGCAAAACACTTGATATCTCATGAAGGAATATTTCAGGATTTTCAAGAAAATGTAAAACCCAATGAAGAATAACTAAATCAAAAGTTGTATCTCCAACAGACAAGTGAAAAACATTGCTATCAAGCACAACTTGAACCGCATGCGTATAAAGATTAGAAAACAATTTTAAGATAGAGTCTCCACCTCTTCCAATATTCAACATCGTCTGAAATGGTTTATCGCCAATGATTTCAAGTAACGAGTTTTCTACACCATGATCTGCCATATAGGATGACCGTAATACATCCCGTTGCAACGCATTTTGTAAGAAATGCTTCTTCCTCGTTTTTTGACGCTGCTTTTTAACATCCTTCAAACGTTCTAAATCATGCGCTAACAACACATCATTCTTTGGTAAAGACGAAAGAATACCCATCACAATGTCTTTACCCCAAAAATCATGACAAAGCTTAAAATAAAGGCTATCCCCCTTCTGATAACGCTCAATCAATCGTGCTTCGTACAATAAACGTAAATATCGTGATATACACGCTTGCGACTGATCAAGAATAAAAATAAAATCAGGAATTGTTAAATCTTCATGATGTAAGAGCCTAAGAACACGTAAATGGCTTACTTCTGCGACCGCTTTCAGCAGCACAATCATTGCATCTAAACTTGCACTTTTTTTCATAATTATCCCCTAAACATTCCTATAAACATTTGTTTGTAGGAAAAAAAGTCAAGCATACAACGCATATTCTCATCTATTTTGCTCTCTCTATTTTATCATACTATGAAAAAAATAGGCTAATGTAAAAAACGAACAGATCTTATCTCCCTGCTTCTCGTTATAATGAGAATACATTGATTTATAATAATAATTCATTTTTAACTTGAATAAAAAACCGGAATACCGTAGATTTTTCTCATTTCAAATCTATTCATGATAAATCAATCCAAATCATTCTCTTACAGCTCATAAACGGAGGGGACAGATGGATAAAAATACCTTTTATGCCCACCTCAAAACAAAAACTGCATACTATTGAGAAAAAATAACATGATAATGCCAGCTTGCATTTTTATTAAGTAAAGATGATAATGCTCAATGACCAAGGCATTTGTAGAAGTAATACTATACGCTCCATTCCCTCCTTTTCATTGCAGTTTTACAAAAAATAACCGGTTATATATCATGAGTAAAATAACCCTATTTAGGTCATAATTTCATAAAGTGTCTCTTACTCTTTTCAATGAATAAAAACTCCCACAGAGTACACACACACTTTATTTATGAAATAACAAACGCAATAAAATACACTATTATTCTAACAAAGTTGCGATAAGATAAAAAATTCTAGCGTGTAAGAGGTTTATAATTTGCATGCTTAGGATTAAGAGATTCCGCCCCAAGACGACGAACTTTATCAGCCTCATATTCAGCAAAATTACCTTCAAACCATTCTACATGACCATCACCTTCAAAGGCTAAAATATGTGTTGCCAATCGATCAAGAAACATACGATCATGCGATATGATAACTGCACAACCAGCGAAATTTTCCAATGCATCTTCCAATGCACCCAATGTTTCAGTATCAAGATCATTTGTCGGTTCATCAAGAAGAAGCACATTCCCCCCCTCTTTTAGAAGTTTCGCCAAATGTACGCGATTGCGCTGCCCTCCTGATAAATTTGCCACCTTCTGCTGCTGATCTGCCCCCTTGAAATTAAAAGCCCCGCAATAAGCGCGGCTATTCATCTCATATTTGCCTAATTTAATAATGTCATTTCCACCAGAAATTTCCTCCCAAACAGTTTTATCCCCCACCAAGGAATCGCGACTCTGATCCACATAACTCATGTGAACTGTTTCACCGATACGTATCTGACCTGAATCGGGCTTTTCCTGTCCCGTCAACATTTTAAACAAGGTCGACTTTCCCATACCATTGGCCCCAATAACGCCGACAATGCCACCAGCAGGAAGTTTAAAAGAAAGAGAATCAATCAATACACGTTCACCATAAGCTTTAGAGAGATTATCAACCTCAATAACAACTTGTCCTAACCTTTCTCCAATAGGAATAATGATTTGCGCCTCTCCAGGACGGCGCTCACGTGCTGCTTGAACCAACTCATCATAAGCCTTAATCCGAGCTTTTGACTTTGCTTGTCGCCCTTTTGGACTAGAAGCGATCCATTCTTGCTCACGTGATAAAGCACGTTGACGCGCTGCCTCTTCACGACCTTCCTGAGCCAAACGCTTGGCTTTAGCCCCCAAATAAGCAGAATAGTTCCCCTCATAAGGAATACCTCTACCGCGATCTAATTCTAAAATCCAACCCGTTACATTGTCGAGAAAATAACGATCATGGGTTATCAAAAGCACAGCCCCAGGATATTCACGTAGATGCCTCTCAAGCCAAGCCGTCGTTTCAGCATCTAAATGGTTTGTCGGTTCATCCAAAAGTAATAAATCAGGTTTTGACAAAAGCAATTTACAAAGTGCAACACGCCGCTTCTCACCACCCGAAAGTTTTGTTACATCCCCATCGGCTGGCGGACAGCCAAGAGCAGCCATAGCCATTTCCACTTGACTTTCTAAATCCCAAAGATTCTGACTGTCAATAATGTCCTGAAGCTGTGCGCTTTCATCAGCCGTTTCCTCGCTATAATTCATCATCAATTCGTTATAACGCTCAAGAACTTCCTGTTTATCTGCAACACCTTCCATCACATTACCACGTACATCTTTGCTCGCATCAAGCAAAGGTTCTTGTGGTAGATAACCACAGCGTGCTCCTTCAGAAATCCATGCTTCTCCGGTATATTCCTTATCTAGCCCAGCCATAATACGTAAAATAGTTGACTTCCCTGCACCATTTGGCCCTAAAATACCGATCTTTGCATCTGGATAAAAAGACAAATGAATATTTTCTAGAACTTTTTTATTGCCGTAAGACTTGTTAAGCCCAGCCATATGATAGATAAATTGACGTGCCATAAATTTCTCTTTATACTGTGCGATATTAAAGATTAGGATTTTGAAAAAACTGCTTTTGCTTTTTGAAACTGTACAGTAAATAGTACTTACATCGTATCAAAAGCTTTTCGCTTTATATTGGTACATTTTTTCTAATCCCACAAGCCCCAGTATGGTCCTGAATGCAAAAAAACATCCCCCTAAAAAGCAAAAAGCAAATCTTTTTAGCTGTACCTGAAACCTGTTATCAAACATTACCTCTCTTTTCCATACCAGATATAACATTGTATTTTTATCGTATTAAACCAACTTATCAATGTAATATGGTACCACAAAGAAAAGCAATTCTCTATGCGCCTTCTTTTCTCGCTTTATGGGCTTTATATTACGCAGTAAAAAATCCTTCTCTTTTTTCATCGATTTTTTGCTACGGAAAGCAATGGACTTCACCCCTTGCCTTGATATGGCTTAAATTACGTTTACAAAACGACCGCCGCCTTATGGGATCTGACGTCCCAAGCCCAATGATCATGAAAGCTTTGCATCAACACGTAGCAACAAATGAATACAGTGCCCTTCCCATTGGTACGTGGTTACAATTCGTAAAAAACTATAAAGCCAATTGTAAAAACTTATCCATCCCCCTCTTTTGGCTTGATAATTATAAAAATAATATCAATATCCAGCACATCATTTCAAAACTTCAAGACGACATATAGCTTTTTAAAAATACGATAAAAGCTCATCTCGTATAGGAATATATTTATGGAAAAAAAAGCCTTAATCGTCATTGATGTTCAAAATGACTTCTTACTAGGTGGAGCACTTGCCGTACCTCAAGGTGATGCTATTTTACCCGCCGTCAATAATCTCATAAATCATTTTCACCACGTTATCTTAACCCAAGACTGGCATCCCAAAAACCATTGCAGCTTTGCTTCCTGCTATCCTGAAAAAAAGCCCTATGATACAGTCATTCTTGACTATGGTCCTCAAATACTTTGGCCTGATCATTGCATACGAGGAACACAAGGAGCAGAATTCCATCCATCTCTTAGAGTAGAAAAGGCACAACTTATCCTTAGAAAAGGCTATAATCAAAAAATGGATAGCTATTCTGCTTTTCTTGAAAATGATCAAAAAACACCAACAGGTTTACATGTTTATCTCAAAGAACATGGTTTTACCAAGCTCATTATGTGTGGCTTAGCAACTGATTTTTGTGTCGGATTCTCTGCTCTTCACGCCATACAATACGGTTTTAAAGTCAGTGTTTCATTAAATGCTTGTGCTGGTATTGATGTAAACGGATCACTAAACACTATGCTTAAAACTATGAACGAAGCAGGGATAGAACTGTTAATGCTCTCCTAAAATATTCTTTTCTCATCTACCATTATAACATTCTGATTTATAATGAATAAATTTTTTTACCTATTTAAGTAAGGAACGAAAATATCGTAAAATTCTCTCATTTCAACCCTATTTCAACACCATTCTCTTAAAACATCACAAATAGGATTGATGTATGAATAAAAATCTTGCAAAAAAAACAGCCAAAAGGCTTCTTATGAATCATTAAATGCAAGAGCAGTTATGATACTGAAAGCTGGTAAAAAGTATAGCGTAAACTTGCACCTTATATTGAAGTCAAAAAGCCTCTATACGTCAAAAGTTATCCAAAAGATTATACATTATTTCCCTCATGGAGGAGAAATCGTGCAATGATCTCCTCTTTAAAACAAAAACATCAATAAGCAATAACATGGCATTTTTTGCACAAAAGACCTCTTTCTATTCAAAGATATGCGATAAACAAAAGTGTGAAAAAGGAAGAAATCTCCATTACTTAGATACAACATGTTTATCTAATTGACGATGCTTAAAACGAATCGAAGAATATAATGCCATTCCAATAATACAGACTCCCACAAGTCCTGTTAAAACTTCAGGAACCGATATAATCGTTTGCAGATACATAATCACTGCAAGAACTAGAATTGCATAAAAA
This sequence comes from Bartonella sp. AP331QHHD, assembly GCF_042195905.1. NCBI lineage: Bacteria > Pseudomonadati > Pseudomonadota > Alphaproteobacteria > Hyphomicrobiales > Bartonellaceae > Bartonella > Bartonella sp. AP331QHHD. Next base: position 38,382 of record NZ_JBHIPG010000034.1, on the reverse strand, counting down.
GCACCATGCTCTAAATAACGATAATGCAATAATGTTCCTGATTCAACCAACATAATTGTCATAGAACGAACGTAAAATGCTCCGATACCAAGACCTATCGCAATAATAAAAAGGTTGTGTGAAAAGGCAAAAGCACCAACCACGCCATCGAAAGAAAAACTAGCATCAAGAACTTCTAAATAAAGAAACGCCCCTACTCCCCCGTGAGCTACTGTTGTTAAAGTCTTTTGAGGAGTATCCAAGAGATGACCGACAACTTCAACACCGATAAAGGTCAAAAGTCCATAAAGTGCTGCTAATAAAAAAGTTATTTTATTTTCTGCGTCAATCTGAGCTGAAACAAATAAGATCAAAATCAAAACAATTGCAATATCAATTCCAACAAGCGCCCCAAACTTTTGAGCAGATCTCTCTATAACATTAAGCCAATGCACTTCTTTTTCAGAATCAAAAAAATATTTTAAGCCAACCATCATAAGGAAAGTTCCTCCAAAAGCAGCAATCCCCATATGCGCATCGGTTAAAACTTCAGCATATCGATGTGGTTCCCATATCGCTAATTTGACTGCCGCAATTGGATTAATCCCAACAGCAACGACAACCACCAATAATGGAAAAACAATTCTCATCCCAAATACAGCTATCAAAATACCCCATATAAGAAAACGACGACGCCACAATGGACTCATTCTACTAAGAACACGCGCATTGATAATAGAATTATCAAAAGATAAAGAAATTTCCAAAATTCCTAAAACAAAGCAAATAAAAAAATATTTAAGAAAACCAGTAATACTTTCCGTTTCAAACCAACCAATAACCCCTCCTAAAAAGACACCAATAATCGTGAAAAAAAAAGCAAACCCAAAATAGCGTAATAGGGACATGATCATTCCTCAAAGTTTATTTTCTACTTCATCTAAGCACACCCAGTACCAATCCAAAGTTTGCATCTCTTTAAAGTTGCATCTATTAATGCAGAGGTGTATAGAATATATATGGTAAAGTTACATGAAAATTCTCTCAAAAAAAGCAAGAGACAAATGTAGCAACAAGGAATTTTGTTTTGAAGTGAATATCAATTGTCAATACAATAAGTGCAAGATTGCTTTCTATCTACACAAATAAAAAAATAACAAGAAATTAAAGCTATAATATTGACATTATATCATAGAATATTAATACATAGTGTGCTTTTATTATTTAATGATTTATACCATGATGATTTACCGAGGGAGATAATTCGTGGCACGTCCTGAAACTGAATCAAAAACCATATTTGGAAAACGTTTACGTTATGTACGTCTTGCTTTAGGCGATCCATCGCGTGAAACCTTAGCTAAAAGTTTTAGCATGACAAAAAATTCCATTGCTTTTTATGAGCGTGGAGAGAGAGAACCCAATCTTAGTGTCTTACAAACATACCGCACGTTATATGGTGTCAATATTAATTGGCTTTTAACTGGACAAGGAAAAATGTTTGACACCGAATATACAAAAGGTGATTTTGACTGGAATTATTTTATTAAAAAAATCGAGGGACTGGAAGAAACACTTGCCGATAGTGATCGTAACGAAAAACTAAATCAAGAAAAAATCGACAGTTCTTATGAAAAATTGCAGCAATATTTGTCAAGACAAGGTTTATCAAATGGTTTTAACTCTAAAACTACAACCTCTCTTATCGATATGAAAGCTAAAATGGCCAATTCTTATACCCTTAGCTTATTCATTGATTTACTCATTCGAAGCGTATCCCAAAAAGAGGTTATAGCTAATCAATAAACGTCTATTTCAAAAGAAAAAGCAAGAAATGATTAAACACCAGTATGGAAAGAAGTATTTTTTTACTTTATCCGTGCTGGTGAAGTTTTATATAATTTATAAACTTTATTTCTGTAACGACAGAAAAATATTTGCGTTGTAAATGAAAGTATAGTGTCTTTAAATTAAAAAAAATAATTTTATAGTATAAAATTCTCATTCATATCTTATTGACAATAAATTTTTTCTTGTTAAAAGAATAATAGCTCTCATAGAAATTATTTTTTAAGGTCAGAAAATTTAAGGGGAATATATTGACGACTTCCTAGAGAGACATACATTAATGTTTACAAGCGGATTAGTTAAATATTTATCCTGAAATTATCAGCTATTTTATGAGGTGGGAAGCATGTATTTTGAGGTGTTTCAAGGAGTTCACAATCAATGGTACTGGCGTTTAATCTCAGGAGATGCACAAAAAATTGCTTTTTCTAGTAAAGGTTATCCAACAAAACAAGATATCCTAATCAATATTGAGCAAATAAAAGAAATTACACATAAGGCTCTTATTAGAGAACTACAGTCCTAACGTTCTTTACCATTAAAACAAGCGTTTATTTTGTATAATGGTATGGTAGTTACTTTTGTGATAAATGAAAAGTGATTGATTTGCCCTCAATGAGAGGAAGTTTTGTATTATTTCTGACACTCACAAAGAACATTCATATTCTTACAGATTATATGTTTATTTTCAATCATACTCAAATCTCTATAGCCTTTATCAAAAAGAAAATCTCTTAAGTTTTGTATTTTTCATAAAAAATAAACGCACATGAAGAGAAGATAAATCATCAATGAGAAATATATTTACTCTAAAAGATATTAATATCTTTTACGTTCATATTCCTCTTCTGTATCTGATAAGCATAACTGACTTACCCATTTCATCTTCATAAAAAGCAAATATCTCTTTCTTTCTATTATCATGCAATTTTTTATACCTATTAGCTGAAACTATCGTAGCATTTATACCTTACATCTAAAAAGAACGTGCAAAACTGTTTCCAGCAATAATATAAAATTGCTGGATTGTATAGACGCGCTTTTTAATAACTAGCCTACCTATAAACTGGTTTATCATCATAAACTCTTATTTTATGATCAACGACGCTCTGTCTTATAACCTTAAATGTTGTCATAAAATCAGAGTAAACTTGAATATTCTCTTCCAATACAATCTCTCCATCAGCACCATAATTGGCTTCATTAAAGTTTATCTCTCTCGTCATTCCAATCTTCCTAACACATTTCTAAACCCTTTAATGCAAAATATGAATACAATCACTCTTTATCATCTTCAGATTTAAGCATTTTTTTATATTTCTTTTCATTTTTTTCATATTGCTTAATTTGTTTTTTCAGTTTTTCAATTGCTTGGTCGCGTCTTTTAATCACCATACTTTGCTCTCTAATAGCCCTATCTCGTTCTTCAGTCATCTTCATAGAATCTCTTAAAAACTCATGCTTTATTCTTCTAGATTCCTCTTTTAAAATTTTCACTTGACTGCGATAATATAAAGAAAATCGAAATATAACCCCGCTGCACAACAAAACAACAATCATTGCTCCCAATAAAATTTCGTTTACACTCATTTGGATCTCCCTTAATTGTCGCTCAAGTGATGATCTTGACCAATTTGTTTCATCCTCAATCAAAAAAAGAATGCAATAAATTGCATGTTCCAAGTGTGAACAATCACTCTCGGCGTTCTTATTTTCTCCATTAAAGCATTGATAAATGACGCAAACAAATCTCTGAAAGCGGCTAAATCTACACTCACACCAATTATTTGCGACACATTTATTGACACAAAATACAAAAAATAAGGAACGTCAAATAAAACTAACGACGCAATCCAATCATACAAGCCTTGCCCAAATCGTTCCTATCTTCCTTTTTTACGCCATGTGGAATGCGGCTATATATGAAAGTTTTTCATTATTACAAAAATCTTCAGTGTCACAAAGCACAGCATTTCTGTAAAATTTTGCCTTCCCACAAATCTTTACATCACCACAAACTAAAGCATCATTATAAACTCGAGCCTTTCTAAAATCACGAGTATCACCACAAAATTCAATACATTGAGCATTCAAAACTTGATCAAAAAAGACCGCATTAGCATTAGCATAAACATATGCATCTCCACTCATATTCAAATAACGGTAAAGTTCTTATTTTTCATAAACATGCGAACTCTTACGAACAACTAAACAACCATATGTTAATGCATTGTTATCAATAACAATATCATTATAAACACAGACTTCATTATAAACCGCAGCATCATAAAAACACATTCATCCCCATAAGGGCATTGATCGAATGTACAATTCTACCAAACAACCACCTTTGTGGATCAGATTACCTTCCTGTTTAATAAAATATCCAAGATCACTTTTTTGATATTTCCCATTTTTTTACGCATATATACGATATACCATCTGATAGTGATCTAATTTATTACAATAAAGAAGAAATCAGTATTCTTTATCTATGCAATTTACATTTTTTCTACAGCCATTATCCTATCTCTTAAGGCTCTAAAGCTTCGTTATATTCACACACTACCTCAACGCAGAATTTTTTTTTACAAATTCTGATGTTGGGGTATATCTTGATTTATAATGCTGCTACGTATACTATCATAGTGAAATCTCATAAACATACGAGTGTGTATCGCCCTTTCTGGTATACACATTTACTTTTTCACAACCGTGGAACTAAGCAACCATTTTTATTGATTCGAATCTGAAAGTGTATGGGGACATTTTGTTATTAGTTAAAAACAACTCTATATGCTTCCTTAGCGAAGAGCTACACATGGATATTTTCACGCTCCTTGTATCATATATTCTGGATTCGCAACGCAATATTAACGCTATAGCGTAAATATGTAAAGGTCTAAAAATGACAAAGACTGAAAAAGATTGGTTCCAACGCTTAGTTGAATTGATAAAAAGTGACGGACGAACAATGATTGAAATAAGCAGAGCTGCAGGCTGTGGACAAAATTACGTCCAACAAATGATAAATGGAGGCAAGAGACCTTCTGTAGATAAACTCATGGCTATTTTGAATACACTGGGAAATGCTAGTGCCATATATGTAATAACTGGTTTCAACATCTCCGATGAAGACTTAAAACTCATAACTTTGATTTCGTCTGGAGATAAAAAGAAGATTGAAGCCTTAAATGTTCTGTTGAATGAGCAGAATCTGTAGCATTTTCTACTTTATCCAATATCGCTTGCTTTTGAGACGTCGATAAAGACTCCCATTTCACAATAATATCAGATAAAGTTGTTTCAAATTTTTTATCATTCTTCATAGTCATACTCCATGTAGTCACACTATATAACGCTAAAGCGTTTAAAATATATCTCATACCTTAGAAAAAAATATTTGCAATAGGCAGTATGGAAGCAATTGTGTACAAACTTATTTTACAAAATCAGATGAAGTTCTATTAGTCATGTACCATGGTGAAACAGAAAGCATCACACGATCCAGACCTTCTTATGAAAATTGGTATAATCTATCAAAAACGCGAATAATGTTACGCAGATCTTGCGATTCGGACCAATAAAAACTAATGTGAAAATATCCCTGAAGACACTCCTGAACTCTATATAAGAGAACACGAAAAAGCTTTTTTGAAAAAAATACATCACAATTTATTCTACATAGCACCATCTATGTTTTTTTTACAATATTGCAAAGCGAGAATATAACAATGTTATAGGAATAAATTCTTATAAACAGAGCCACACTACCTAAAACTCTGTAACACATTTACAGGTAACCTCCCCTCTAAACGCACCTTGTAAATACTAATATAAGTCTCTATCATAAGCAAAAATGATACTATCAAAAAAATAAAACGAATCACCACGCACAATCTTTGTACGTAAATTTTATACAGGTTCACAACAAGAGAGAAATTCCCTTATGCAAATGAAGAATTATATTTTAAAAGTATGGCTTTGAAGAAGAAGTATACTTTTCCAAAAAAACACCCTCCCTGCCAATAATTTTTCATAAGAGAAAAAACTCATAATAAAGATAAAACTCTCTATACGATCAATACGAGAAAAATGTTATCAATACAAAAAAGTGCTAGGGTTACCGCAATATTGCCAATTCCTTATCAGAGTAAAATCAAAAAAGACATCTGCTCTTCAATAATAATTCGGATCACATGAAAACTCTATAATTTAAACATTAAGCAAAAAATACACAAAAACAGAAAATGACATTTTAACAAATTTTCCAATATCATAGAAAACATTTCTTACAGAATAATAAAATGCTTATTACAATAGAATCTGGATGATGCAAAGCGATAGAAACAATCACTCAATTGACTTTTCAAAGAACAATTAATAAAATTCTTTTCAAAAAACACGCCACCGTCACTATGAACAATATTTCTCAAGATATTAAATAGAATTCCTTTCTTGGGAAAAAGAAAATATCAACAAATGTTATCATCGTTGCCCCATGATACATATGAATGCCCATAGATTACATTCTCTTATACACTAACCTTTCATCACAATGATGCTATTCGAACGTCTAAAAGACATTAACATCACTTAGAAAAAAGCAAATTTACACTAAATGTTTTTTGAGCCATTTGTTCTGAACAGGTACAATCTTTAAAATTGGTTTTATTGAGGTCTGTTTATTTGCAGAACAAGTATAAATAAACTTATCCAATGAAGCTTTTAGCCTTCTATTTTATGAAGAACACCATATAGAAAAAGTACAAAACAGTATATGAATTAAGAAAGTAAATAGCGACCCATATCAGTTAATCCAAATGCTAAAAGGTTGCAAATGAGAGAACTTCTTTGATGAGACTAAGAAAACATACCATCATATTAAAGCGACTGAGAGAAAAAACTGCAACAAACAACGACCAAAAGCTTCTAAAACAAACAGGAAAATAAATAAAAAACGAAAAAGGTAGAATCTCAAAACTTTTATATAAGCGATCCATTTTTCTATTGTACATTTCCCTATTGGTGGGCCCGGAGGGACTCGAACCCCCAACCAAGCGGTTATGAGCCGCTGGCTCTAACCAATTGAGCTACAGGCCCTAAATAGGTTGTTTCTCTCTAAACTAAAATGCCCTATGATACAAGAGCTGACAAAGATTATAACCTATCTTTTTCTCTTTTCTATTGGTTTTTTTTTTCAGTGCTCTAATTTCTTTACAAAAACTCTTAAAAATGAGAGAATAATTAACTGACAAATATAAAGGTATAGATATGATAGAAAAGAAAATTCAACCACTGAAGAGTTCTCTGGTTAAAACAGTTATATTAGCATTTACACTCTTAGCCACATCGTTGACTGTACGTGCTTATGCTGAAGAAAATAAAATGAAAAATGCAACGATTACAGTGACAGCAATCGGAGAAAGTCAAGCAGCACCGGATATGGCCATTATTAATCTAGCCGTTGTTACCTATGACAAAACTGCCCAAAAGGCATTAGCTTCCAATAATCAATCCATCAATGATATTATAAACGCTTTTAAAAACAATGGCATCCAAGCAAATGATTTGCAAACATCAGGCTTATCCATTTATCAGTCAACCTCTGATAAACACCACGAAAAAAAGAATAATGAAAAACTCTATCATGTTTCAAATTCTTTAACCGTGCGCATTCGTGATCTTACCAATGCTGGTAAAATCTTTGATCAAGCGATGACACTAGGTGTTAATTCAGTTAACGGCATTACTTTTACCAACGCAGATACAAAACCATTTTATCAAGAAGCACGTAAAAAAGCCATTACTGAAGCCATTGAAAAAGCGCAAACGATAGCGCAAGCAGCCGATTTAAAATTAGGAAAAATTATTGAAATCAATGAAAAGGATGATTACTATCACCCAACACCACGTCTCATGAGTAGAGCAGCAGATGTAAGCTATGCAAATACAAATTTTGCAGGTGGTGAATTAAATTATAACGTGAGCGTCACTGTAGTCTTTGCGATCGATTAAGTCACAAACAAGTTGTATAAAAAATCATATTACTGGCCTTCACGTAGAAGACCAGTAATGTGATAAAGATAATCTTCCTCAGATAATAATTCGTCTTCGTAAATCTCTATTTGTCCGCGTGCAGAAATATGCGCTGTATGTACCGTCTGACAATCCCCTGATACCAATGGATGCCACCAATGAAGATCTTTTCCCTCATAAATTAATCTATAAGCACAACTTTCTGGGAGCCAACGCGCTGTTTTAACTGTCGTAATGTCTAGCGATATACAATCTGGTACAATTGATTTACGATGAGCATAATCTCGACACCTGCAGGTTTCCCCATCTAAAAGACGACAAGCAATACTGGTTGCATAAAGGTCACCCGTATCATCGTCCTCAACTTTATGGAGACAACAACAGCCACAGCCATCACAAAGGCTCTCCCACTCAGAAATGGAAATCTCTTCTAATTTTTTTACTTTCCAAAAGGGAAGTTCTCCACTCATAAACTCAGACACACCTTTTTTAATTAAGACGATCTATAAAAAATGAAACGTTTAATTTCTATAATTTTATCTATTTCTGTCTCTTAAAAAGATTCAACTCAATGTATACTTTAAACCATGTTCTTAAAAGCTATCTGAATAAAAAGAGAATATTCAAAAATAGCGCATATAAATGAACATAACCTATTGAAACATCTCTTTGTAAACTTAACGAAGAATAAAATGCGTCACCTAAAATGATAGAAAAATTCCGCAAAGAACATACATTTTTCATCAAAAATGTCCGTATGTTGCAATATAAGTTTACTCCTAACAGATCTCATTTCTTAAAAACGAGCCGCGCTATACGCAAGGTAATGTTTTTATCGTTCATTTCTTGAAAGCCCCCTACTCTCTACTCCATAACCACCCTTTGCCCTATATCTATTCTTTTGAGACAGAGAAGTATAAAGCCCCAAAGCTAAGAAAAACATTAAACATCGAAAACTTTCTAGATTGTTCAAATTCTTCCTATGTTTTTCTCAAAAAAGTATCCAAGTACAACATGAAGCACCTCCCCCCTTCATTAGGAAGAAAGAGGGAGTTATTAAAATGCACACGAATTCTTTTATTTAAGAATCGAGAAAACTGCGCAATTTTCGTGAACGGCTAGGATGTTTTAATTTACGAAGTGCCTTTGCTTCAATCTGACGAATACGCTCTCTTGTAACTGAGAACTGCTGTCCCACTTCTTCCAATGTGTGATCGGTATTCATCCCTATTCCAAAACGCATCCGCAAAACACGTTCTTCTCGTGGTGTTAATGAAGCAAGAACGCGTGTTGTCGTATCTCGCAGATTAGCTTGGATAGCTGCATCAATTGGTAATAACGCATTCCTATCCTCAATAAAATCACCCAAATGGGAATCATCTTCATCACCAACAGGCGTTTCGAGAGAAATAGGTTCTTTTGCAATTTTAAGAACTTTTCGTACTTTTTCTAACGGCATAGAAAGCTTGCTAGATAATTCTTCTGGTGTTGGTTCTCGTCCAATTTCATGGAGAATCTGACGCGAGGTACGAACGATTTTATTAATTGTTTCAATCATATGAACAGGAATACGAATTGTACGTGCCTGATCAGCAATTGAACGTGTAATAGCTTGACGAATCCACCATGTTGCATAAGTTGAAAATTTGTAGCCGCGCCGATATTCAAACTTATCCACAGCCTTCATCAAACCGATATTGCCCTCTTGAATAAGATCAAGAAACTGCAAACCACGATTGGTGTATTTTTTTGCAATTGAAATGACAAGACGCAAATTAGATTCTACCATCTCTTTTTTCGCAATTGTTGATTCGCGTTCACCTTTCTGCACCTGCATAACAATCCGACGAAATTCACCAATCGAAATAGCCGTTTCTTGCGCAAGATTTTGTATTTCACTTCGCAGTTTTTGGATTTCTTTTGCTTCACGCACCGAAAACTCTTTCCAACCAGGTGTAGGCAAAGCAGAAATATAATTCATCCAATCCGCGTCCAATTCACGCCCTTGGTATTCTTTTAAAAAGTCCTCATGGCCAATGCCATAGCTATTGGCAATCCGTTTCAGCTTACCTTCATTATGAATCAATCTCTTATTAATGTCATAAAGCTGTTCAACCAAAGCTTCGATACGATTTTGGTTTAAAGAAAGGGATTTTACTGCTTGAATCAACTCACCCTTTAATTGAATATATTTCTTCTTCTGAGAAGATGTAAGAGCCCCCTCTTTACGCTCTGCCAAACTGCTTTCAACATGCTGATCTTGTAATTTTCGTAATTTCACATAGGTTTGAGCAATAAAATCCAATGTTTCCATAACTTGAGGACAAAGTTCATTTTCCATTGCAGCAAGCGATAAGTTAACATCGTCCTCGTCCTCTTCATCATCGTCTTCAATGTTTCTCTCTCCTGCGCTCTCCCCCATATTACGTATACCAGAAGACATTTTTTCTTCTACTGTCTTATCAACTTCACTTCGCTCAATAACAGGAGCCTGCTTTGCTTCTGGACCAGCATAAGTCGTTTCAAGATCAATAATTTCACGAAGAAGAATACGCTGCTCTTTTAACTCGTCACGCCAGATAATAAGAGCCTGAAAAGTCAAAGGACTCTCACAAAGTCCTGCAATCATTGTCTCACGCCCTGCTTCAATACGCTTAGCAATGGCAATTTCGCCTTCCCGCGAAAGAAGCTCAACAGCTCCCATCTCACGCAAATACATACGCACCGGATCATCCGTACGATCTGTTACTTCGCGTTTATTCGTTGTCGTTGCAATTGCGTGGCTAGAGGCTTCTACTAAATCACCCCCCTCTACCGTAACTTCTTCTTCATAATTTTCAGACTCGACTTCATCCTCATCATCCACAACATTAACCCCCATCTCAGAGAACATCGCCAAGATATCTTCAATTTGTTCGGATGTAACCTCGTCAGAAGGAAGAACAGCATTGAGTTCATCCATTGTTACGTAACCATTTTTTTTGGCAAGTTTAATCATTTTCTTGATGGCATCATCAGAAAAATCAAGAAGAGGACTATCCAAACTCGCTTGGTTTGTTACTTCTGCATTATCTTTCTGTTTAACCTTTGTTGCCATACCATAACTCCACTCGATCACTTCATAGTTTCCATGTAACCATAGTTTCCATGTGACCAGTTTTTTTTGTTCTCACTAAAATCTACCAATAGTTACTCATATATACTTCCTGTTAAGAGATTACCATTGGAAAGAATACATTTTGTATACGCCCTGACATCCAGACAAGCTTGACATCCAGACAAAAACGCGGGAAAACTCCAGAAGTTTCCCCGACACCTCTCAGCCCTTCTGAGATAATCTCTGCACCCTATCGTAAGAACCAATTTCCCGCTTTTCCTAAAATTTACCCGCTTTTCCTAAAATTTAATTGTCATCTTTATAAAAATGTCACTCCACATAAACTTCCTCATCTAAAATTTAAGTGACTGATTCGCATTAAAAAAGCGAATCATTTTATCGTATCTTGTGTATTCCCGTCTATTTTTTCATCCAACCAACTTCCAAATCCTTCAATTAACGCTTCTGTTGCCTGCATCTGCTCCAGCTCATTTTTTACCTCACGAAGCAGATCAAAAACCTCACTCTTAGGATTTTCTACAAGTTGCTCTTCAATATCCTGTAACCTCTTATGTAGGTGGTGTTCTTGAAGATGCAAGTAGACAGCTTGTTTTAATATAGCACGCGCATCTTCTATAGGGGCTCCACCAGGAATAATACGCATACCAATATTTTGCACAAGATGTTTCATACGCTCTAACAGAGCCTTTTGCCCTCTTTTTTCTAAGAACGCAACCATCGTCTCTTTATCATGAAGCTGTTGGTCCCCAAGAATTTCCAACATAGCTTGATGAAAAATTATCAATTGAGTATTTTTTAATTCTAACTCAGAAAGAATTTCAAAATTTTCATACCACAACTCAGGATAGTAAGCTAAAGTAAGTAAAATCACTGCTTCACGCAAAGGGATAGATTGCGAAGAATTTCGTACTATTTCAGAATTTGCTAACAGAGAAAAGGTTTGATCTTTAAAGGTCCTATTTGGTGAAGATTGACCATATCGCCCTTCCCCCCTTTTTTTCGAAAAAGAGGGACGAAAAAAATCAAAAAGGCGTTTTTTTACATCTTGCAAATAATAACGACGGACATCTTCATCCTTAATCGTAAAAATTTGTTGTTTTAGTTGTTTTTCTAGCGCTGCTCGTGCCTCTGGAATTTCAAAATGCTTTCCATAGGTAGCACGCCACCATAAAAGCTCACTCAAAGGAATAGCTTTTTGCAAAAAAGAAGAAAAAAGCTGTGCTCCACCAGCACAAACAATTTCATCAGGATCTTTCCCTTGTGGCAACAAAACAAAGCGTACACAAACCCCAGCCTTTAAAAGAGGCAACACACGATCAGCAACACGAAAAGCAGCTTTTAAACCAGCATCATCACCATCAAAACACAAAATAGGCTCCTTCCCCATCTGCCATAAAAGCTCAATTTGCGCTTCCGTTAATGCTGTCCCTAAGGGCGCTACAACTCCTTCAAAACCAGCTTTAGTCAATGCAATGACATCCATATACCCCTCAACAACAAGGAGTGAATGAATTTTTTCATCGCCAACAAAGCGACTATTTTTGCGAGCTGCTGCCGCGTTATAAAGTATATTTCCTTTATGAAACAGCACTGTTTCAGGGCTATTGAGATATTTTGCTCGTGTCTCTTTCTCTAATGCACGCCCTCCGAAAGCCACCACACGTCCGCGCAAATCTTCGATAGGAAACATAATGCGATTTCTAAATCGGTCATAAGAATCTGCGCTCTCCTCATGCACTGAGAGAAGCCCACATTCTTCCATTTGCTTTATTGAAATGCCCCGTGCACTCAAAGCTTCTTTCAAAGCTGTACGCCTTACCGGTGCAAAACCAATGCGGAAACGCTCTACAAGCTCTGGTGTAACACCACGTGCATCCAGATAACGACGTGCTTGCGTACCTTCTTTATCGCGTAAATTATATTGAAAAAAATCTGTAGCAATTTTCATCACATCATAAAGGTCAGCTTTTTCCAGTTGACGTTTATGACTTTGTGAATCCAAAATAGGGAGTTTTATTCCCGCAAAATCAGCCAAACGCTCTACACTTTCTGAAAAGTGCAATCCATCAAGCTCACACAAAAAGGTAAAAATATCTCCACTTACACCACAACCAAAACAATAATAGCGCCCTTTATGATCATCACAATGAAAACTTGGCGTTTTTTCACCATGAAATGGACAACAACACCAAAAGTCTCCCCGTGAAGGCTTACTTTTTCGAGGATCAAAATCCACCCGTTGCCCAATCACTGTTGAAATTGGGAGTCTCGTACGCAATTCATTAAGGAAATCGGGCGGAAAACGCATTATCTCTCACAGAGTTTGAAAATTCTTTTTTGCATATTTAACGACTTTAGAGCATAATTCCAATACTTCCTCTTAAGCAGTTGTAAAATTTTAAACCCTCAACTGCATATATTTTTAGAAATGGAGAATAAAAAGTGATCGAATTTATTGCTCAATATCCGTGGTTAGAGGCTATTTCTTGGCTTGTTATTCTTACTATAGCTGCCCTTTTAGTGAACTTTCTAGGACGAAAATTACTTATTCACGGAGCAAAAAAACTCTCTTCTTTTCTCCCCAAAAATACAACGATCGATATTAATAATGCTATTCAATACATAGCGGATATCATTTCAGCTTTTATTCTTTCAATTGGTGTTAATTTTATCTCAACATTGCCCGATGCATTTAGCACTGTCATCAGTAATGTTGCCAACGCCTTCATTATCTTCTTTGTCGTCCTGACAATTTCTTCCTGTCTCAATGTCATTAACATCCTTTACGAACAACGACCAACAGCACGACTAAAACCAATAAAAGGTTATATTCAAATTGCTAAAATTGCACTTTTTGCTGTTGCAACAATTTTAATGGTCGCTACATTGATTGACCGTTCCCCTCTTATTCTCTTCTCCGGTCTTGGTGCAATGGCCGCGGTTCTCATGTTAATTTTTCAAGATACGCTTCTTTCTCTCGTTGCCGGTATTCAAATTTCATCCACTGATATGGTTCGTGTTGGGGATTGGATTGAAATCCCCAATCTCGGTGCCGATGGTGATGTTATTGAAATTGCCTTGCATACTGTTAAAGTTCAAAATTTCGACAACACCATCACCTCAGTTCCTATCCGTAAACTTGTGACCGACCCTTTTAAAAATTGGCGTGGAATGCAAGAATCGGGTGGCAGACGCATCAAACGCTCCCTTTTTATTGATCAATCAAGTATCCATTTTCTCACAAAAGAAGAACAAAAATATCTTTCCCGATTTAATTTATTAGAAAGTTATTTCACGCAAAAAGTAGAAGAAATCGAACAATGGAACGCTCAATTAGATAAAAATCATGATGTCTTAGCCAATACGCGCCGTTTAACCAACATTGGAACTTTTCGTGCTTATGTTTTTGCTTATCTACAACAGCATCTAAACATCAACCCTAATATGACCCTCATGGCACGGCAATTACCTCCTACAGAAAATGGTTTACCCTTAGAAATCTATTGCTTTACGAACACCACCGTTTGGATCGACTATGAACAAATTCAAGGCGATATCTTTGATCACCTTTATTCCATTCTGCCCTGTTTCGGTCTAAAGGTTTTTCAAAATCCAAGCGGTTATGATTTTAATCAAGTATTAAAAGCAAAAGTGAAATAAAAACAATAAACTTCAATTTATTAATTTGAGGCAACCACATTCACAACAACAAAGAAAGAATAAAGTATCATGAATGGTTCATTGGTACTCCTTCATCTTGCCGGCGCTATTTCTTTACTTCTCTGGGCCACACGCATGGTGCGCACAGGAGTTGAACGCGCCTATGGTGACAGACTTAAATATAAAATGTGCCACGTCGTTTCAAAACCATTGTTTGCCGTAAGTTTTGGGCTTTTTACAGCAATGATTTTACAAAGCTCTACAGCAATAACACTCCTCGTTGGCTCTTTCGTTGAATCTGGTTTTGTCTCTGGAGTAGCAGGACTTATGGCTGTACGTGGAGGAGAATTAGGATCAGCAATCGTTGTAAAAATTCTCACCTATGACCTCACTCTTGTTGTACCCTTGTGTCTTTTAATTGGCACTTGTATCTTCATGACAACAGAAAAACGTGAATGGCGTCAAATAGGACGTATTGTCATCGGTATTGGTCTTTTGATTTTATCTTTAGAGATGATAAGTACCGCGACAGAACCTTTACGTGAAAGCGAAATTTTGCCTAGCATCATTCGTTATCTTTCAACCGATCCTATTTCCACTTTTTTGTTGGCTGCTGGCTTAACCTACCTCTTACATTCATCCATTGCAGGAATCATTTTGCTGGTCAATTTTGCCAACTACGATCTTATCCATACGCAACTCTGTGTTGTCATGGTTCTTGGTGTCAACTTTGGCTCTTCTCTTATAGCACCACTTTTAACGCGCAACGCCTCTCCTAATACCCGCCTCGTTCCCTTAGGAAATTTACTCATGCGTGGGGCAGGGTCAATCCTTATACTTATCTTATTTCTCTCCTTTCACCCTCCCATCACATGGCTTGGCAATAACGCCCCTACTCAAGTAATCAACGCCCATATCATTTTTAATGTTTTCATTCTCCTTGCTGGAATACCGCTTTCAAAATGGGTTTTAAAATTAACCACTCAGATCGTGAATATGAGTGCAAAAAAAATGCAAGCCGACAAAACGCTCAATTTATCCGATCAAACAGCTCTTGATGACAGTGTTCTTGATCGCCCAACTCTCGCCCTCTCGAATGTCATGCGTGAAGTCATTCATATTTGTGATCTTGTAGACATCATGCTAGAAAAAATTATGGGACTTTATGAAAAGCCTGATCCCAATATTATTCGTGAACTCAACCAACTCAACACCATATTGGACAAAAAACATATCGCCATCAAACTTTATCTTGCACGATTAGCGGGACAAAAATTATCTGACGAAGAAGCTCTTCAAACGCAAGAACTTCTAGGTGCCTGTATAAAATTAGACCAAGCAGGCGATATCATTATTCATAATATGTTGATGCTGGTTAAAAAGAAACAACAAAAAGGTTTACAGTTCAGCAGCGAGGGCTGGAGTGACCTCCTTCGTTTCCACGCCATTGTACTAGCCAACGCGCATATAGCATTTAACGTTCTCGTCTCACGTGATACACACACTGCACACCTATTGGTACAAAAAAAAGATCAACTACGAAACTTAGAAAAAGAGATGAGTTTAAAACATTTTAAACGTCTGCGTGAAGGGGATCTCAAAAATGTAGAATCATCCAGTCTTCATCTCGACACTGTGCGCGACCTCAAACAAATCAACTCTCTTTTGACCTCAATGATCTACCCCATTTTAGAAGAACAGGGACTTCTTCAAAGTTCTCGTCTACGCAACCCTGCTGAAGAACAAACAGAAAAAACTTAAACCTTTCAAATAACTTGAATAAAACACACATCACATCGATTATTCAATTTTGAATATGGTCAAGATATTGATTTAATCAAAATATCTTATTATTCGACAATTTAAATGAGCTTTCTGCATCGTAAGTTTCTTTCATTTAAAATCTATACATGATGAATTGCTCAAAGTCATCTGCTTGCACATTACAAACAAAGCAGCATGTAGAATAGAACTCTTGAAGAAAGACGTAAAAATGCCTAACCATCTCAAAGCCAAGACTGTTAAACACATAAAGAGTAGGTCAAGAGTATGATAGTTCCAACCTAAACCCGCCTTGTAAAAAGGGAACCGCTTCACAGTAGCAGCGAAACAGAAATACTCTATAAGAAATACAAAACCCCACAAAAATGCAACATTTATATCAAGATTGGTAGAGGTTCAACCTATACAGCCATGCTATAACGTATCAACGAAACAGTTTTCATTTCAAACATCATTGATATCAATTGGCAAGCTCCAAACTTTTAAATATCCATTTTACTTATTGCTTTAATCACAATTGTTTTTTAATGTAAGAGAGAGATTTAAAAAGCTTATAAATACACTTTATGAGTTCTTAGAACATTTCTACTAATATTTTCTTCTTTTATTCATATTTATCAATTAATTAATTTATTTATAAATTAAAATATGTTGTATATTTATACTTATTAAGTATTATTATGATATAAATGTGAATATTATTTTTATATAAAGGAAAGTAATAAGTAAAATATCTAAAAGAAATATCCTTTCCACTGGTTAAAAAAGGAATAAACCTTGATTTTTACAAAGTTTACTCTAGTTACAATTTAAATTCAGGCAAAGGAGGGTATCATGGAAAATGCAAACATCGGTTGGATTGCTGCTATTATTATCGGCGGGATTGCAGGTTGGGCAGCACAGTATATTATGAAAAGCCAAACAGGAATATTGTTAAATATTATCTTAGGAATTATTGGCGCTGCGCTAGCAAGCTTTCTTTTTAGTCTTTTAGGTGTAAGTTTTGCTGGTTGGCTTGGCTATCTTATTTCAGGTTTTATAGGAGCCTGTATTCTTATATGGATAGGACAAAAAATTCGATCATAGAGTATTTATTTTTTACACCTTTTGGAATTCAATACAAAACTAGGAAACAACGAGCAGAGTTTGAAATATTTTCTTGTAACTTGGTGTTACCAATTTTGATATGATGGTGAGATGCTTAAGCTGCGATTTTAGGCATACACCATCACCGTATTATAAAACGAAATGCAGTAAAGAACTTTATAACGCACCATTTCATACCTATATAAACTTACGCATATCAGGAGAGATATGTTGCGTTATTTTAACGAAATACGAACTGATTTATGTACCACGTGCGCAAATCCAGCATATCTCACTGTAATAACAATTCATAAGGTTACAAAAATCACTAACGATGATTAAAAATTCTACCGTATAATGCTTAACACCTATACACTCTATCAACAATACCCTTTTTACCGAAAAACTCGAAGCGCTTTTTTACATTCTTAAGAAATAAAGAGAGACGGCAAGAATAAAATGATAAATATTTTTTCTAATCTATGAAATAAAATAGTATCTAAAATAAATATGAAAATTAAATTATAATGTGTTTTTTTAAATTTATTTTTAATAATAAAAATATATAAGTAAAAATTAATAATATTAATGCAAATTTATTATAAAATTAATACACATTATGTGATGTAATATTTCAAAATTTTAATAATATAATATATTTTGCAAAAATATATGCATTACTATAAACTTCTTGATTATAAAGAATACGATCTCCTTTACATCTCAATTCAAAAGATTTGAATATCTCTTCTCTTTCTAAAGTATAAAATAAAGTTTTGTTCCTCTTAAAATTTCCTCTTTATATCATCTTGCATAGATGAATTTTTAGCTCTTCTTTATATGCGTTACAAACGAATTTTAAAGCACGAAACATTTTTCCCATTGCTCTCATGCGATAAAGAAATTTCCGTAATGCATTGTGAAAGCGCCTTGAACAAAACATAATACTTTATTTTGCTTTTTTAAATGAAAATAATCCTATAATATATACTTCCTGCATATCTTCTTTTAAAGACCTTTGCTTTCGATTTTCCCTTTGATATCTTCCTGTTAAAATCTTGCTGCTTTTATACTCCTTGTATTACAATAGAGCTATCTATTTAACCCAACATAACATATGGAATAAGACTTTAGCTGTGGAGTAAAACGATGTCTGATCTTGAAGATTCCATCTTACCACCTCTAAAGTGGTTCTCTGATCAAAATCCTCCAATACCAGAAAATGTTCGCGATTGGCTCATGGAATCGGGCTCAATGACGCTTCGATTAAAGAAATATTGTACCTGCCTCCAAGTTCAACCACAACGCGAATGTTTTATTACGCGAGATAAATTAACAGAAGAAGCAGAGCATCTCCCCGAAAATGCGCGTTATTGGCTACGCGAAGTCATATTAATGGGAGATAATAAACCTTGGCTCCTTGGACGCACTGTAATTCCACAAGAAACCCTCCTACACAATCAAGCCTTGATGCATTTGGGAACTGTACCTCTAGGACATTATTTATTTAACAATGACAAATTAACCCGCGATTACATTCATATTGGTCAACAAGGTGCGCTATGGGCACGCCGTTCCCGTTTGCGGTTAACGGGTAAGCCATTGTTGCTAACTGAACTATTTTTAACAGATTCACCACTGTATCCCCACAAATAGAGGTTACTCATTTTATTCTGCATAACTTATAGATTTCATATAGCTTATAAGGGATTTAATCAGAGAAAAGAATTTCAAAATTATCTCAAGAACACATTAAAAACAAAGATTTCTTTTCAAAATATCCTTTTATTTCATCAACTCAGCTTAAAAAATCTCTTCCCTAGAAAAAACGTTCTAAAATTCTGATTTTCTTATCATTAAAACCAGCACTTGAATTAAAAAGATACACACCATATTGATAAAACCATCTATATTTAAATTTCTTGCTGAATAATCACTACTCTAAAATACGGTAACTCTTTATCAAACAAATGCTTTGAAACAGCAAAAAAGACAATAATACACTCCCCAAAATTGGAAATCTGTATCAATTAACTTAATCATCCTGTTTAAAAATTTTTAACAGTGCGAATAATAGATTTTTTTTAAAAAGTAAAAACTCTATAACCTTTTTGTTTTTTAATGGTCTAACAGCTTTGAAGAACAGAAAAATATAATACTTAAAAGAATGTTTATTGCTCTATAAGAGCCAAAAAAATTTCGTTGATATCAAAAAAATATTTTTTTGATAATAGTATGTATATAAAAAATAAATGATATTTATCAACATCCTACTGACTTACAAAGGCGACGCACAATAAAAAATATTTTCCAATCCCCTTGAATTAACAAGATCTATTGCAATTTTTGACGAAGACTATTGCACACTTTAGAAAAATTCATTTGCCCCGCATACCGTTCCTTAAGCCATGCCATCACCTTACCGATATCGCGTAATTTTTCTGCCTTTGTTTGTGCCAAAGCTTCACAAAGAACCTGTTCTACTTCCATCTCCTTAAGTTGATAGGGAAGAAATTCACGAATAACTTCTATTTCTGCTTGTCCTCTCTCTGCCAATTCCAAGCAACCAGACTCTTTATAGGCTCGCATCAATTCTTCACGCTGTTGAAGCATTTTAGTGAAAACAGACTGTATCTGCTGATCATCCACTTCTAGCTTCCCTTCATCATAATAAAGAATATCACGATCCCTAACTGCAGCATTCATTAAACGAAGTGTAGCAAGACGCGCACTATCTTGCGCTTTCAAAGCAGCCCTAAGAGCCCCATCAATCTGGTTACGCAACATAAATTTATCCAATTTTTGTTCAAGAAGAAGATGCCTTTTAACCAATCTTTATCCATCTTGCAATGGAGAATAAAAAATAATTAAGGACTCGATCTTCGAAAAGCTAAAACAAGACTTTACCTCTTCATGGAATGTACTTATACTGCCTACTTCAAGCGAAACGTTACCAGAATAATATACACAGCATCTGCTAAAGGTATGATTTTTGTGTAAAGTTGATCATTATACCTTTCAGAGAATAAATTGTGGATACATACTATGATACAAGCGACTTCACCCAGCCACCCTTGGAGTATCAAAAAACCGACAGCCCTCTTAGTCTTAGCAGATGGAACCGTTATTGAAGGCAAAGGAGCAGGTGCTACAGGTATAGCTGAAGCTGAAGTGTGTTTTAACACCGCCATCACAGGCTATGAAGAAATCCTCACAGACCCGTCATACACACAACAAATCGTTAATTTTACTTTTCCTCATATAGGAAATGTAGGGGCAAATAGCGAAGATATTGAAGATCTCTCTCCTCTCAATTGTCATGGTGCTGTTGGCGCTATTTTCAAAGCAGACATTACACATCCCTCAAATTATCGATCCAATGAAAATCTTCATCAATGGCTTAAAACGCGTAAAATTATTGCACTTTGTGGTATTGATACACGTGCACTCACAATTCTTATTCGTGAAAAAGGTGCACAAAATGCTGTCATTGCACACGATGCTAATGGAAACTTTGATATTCCTTCTTTAAAGAAACGTGCGCAAAAATGGCAAGGTCTCGTCAATCTTGACCTTACGAAAGACGTGACATCTCAATCATCAATGCAATGGAATGAAAAACCATGGAGTTGGAATAAAGGATACGGTACAAACAATGTGCACAATCTTCATATCATTGCAATTGACTACGGTATTAAACGTAATATTCTTCGCCTTATGGCAACACAAAAAGCACGCATTACTGTTGTGCCTGCCCACACAACTGCAAAAGAAATTCTGGCAATGAACCCTGATGGCGTTTTTCTTTCTAATGGACCAGGAGACCCCGCAGCTACGGCTCAATATGCCATTCCAACAATCAAAACATTAATTGATCATAATTTACCAATTTTTGGAATATGTCTTGGTCATCAACTTCTCGCTCTTACGGTTGGTGCAAAGACCGTGAAAATGCACCAAGGACATCATGGTGCCAACCACCCAGTTAAAGACCTTAACACTGGAAAAGTTGAGATTGTATCGATGAATCACGGTTTTGCCGTAGATTCTTCCTCTTTACCACAACATGTTCAAGAAACACATATTTCTCTCTTTGATGGTTCAAACTGTGGTATTCGAATCATTGGAAAACCTGTTTTTTCTGTTCAATATCACCCCGAAGCTTCTCCTGGACCACAAGATAGCCACTACCTCTTTCAGCATTTTAGTGATCTCATTATGAATTATAAAAAAATATCTTAAAATAAAAAGCCTCACCTTTTAACTTCTCTCCTTTAAATTATATCATCTTCCTACGCACAATTATATTATTTTTATACCTACAACTTATTGAATAAATATTCTTATTGATCATTCTAAAACTAAAAAGAGCGCACTGAATAACTTAAATTTTTCTCCCTCCTCTTCTCTTAAGGTCGTATCCATCAAAATCATTGGCTTCTCCCCCCAAGCAAGGTAAGTGTATCGATAAAAACTATTTTTAAAAAGAGTAAAGTGTCTAAACTTCAAATAAGCATTTGATTCACAATACAATTTTAAGCATTCTATTGTGCATGAGAAGCATAACTCCTCCTAAAGAATAAAAAAAAAAATTAAAGTGTGAGACAATGCAACAAATCTCTACTTTTTAAAAGATATTGCCGTAGATGGTTTTGAAAACTGTAAAGCCGAATAAAAAAGTAATAGCAAAACAGAAAACATCTTTTCAATTTTACAACTTTATATTCTTCCAAAATGAGGTTTTCTTTCGATTCCAGAAGTGATGCCAACAAATATAAGCAATATTTTACTTCCAATTTGCCATATAAAATTTGGAATTGTTCATACAATACTGATACATCTAACTCAGATACGTTTTAATCTTTGTTTTCAATATGCTGCTGCATTAGCACTGGATATTAATTTGCAAGCAATAGAAAAAATACGGACTCCCCCTCTACAAACAATATCACAAAATAAAAAAATTATTTTTACTAAATGAGAAGGATATATCGATATTTTATACAACACTTTGTGAAACAAATATCACAAAAACTTTCTGCCTATAAAATGATACATTTTGTTTATCTTGTGCATTCTTTAGCAAAATAGTACGTACCAGCCCCTCTCAACAAATTAACGTACCCGCAAGACAAAAATAACTGTCGCAACAACAAGAAGAAAAAAGCCTCCAACAAAAGGAGCACCAGAAAAATAAAACAGTGCATTTTTATCTGTAAAACATTCAAAAAGAAACACATAAAAAACAGAACCAAATGTTAAACTCAACGAAATAACAGATGTCATCGCTCCTTGCAGTTCTCCTTGTACATTTGTCGGTACCTGCGCTGAAGCAATAGCACGTATAGGTGCATGAACAAGATACTCAAGCATAGTACACACACAAACCATATAAACCATCCACCCCTGCGTCGCAAATGTATAACCCAGCATAGCAACAGAGGCAAACAAAAGCCCTACTATAACAATATGCCAATCACTCCATCGTTTAGAAAAATAAGGCAAAATGAGAGCGACTACAATAAATTGGCCTATCCCAAAAACACTATAGGAGAGTCCAATAGAAAAAGAACTCCAATCATAGCGTTCTTTTGCAATGAAAGCCCAAATGCTTAACCATACAGATTCCGCAAACCAATAAAGAAAAAAGACTAATAACACCCAAAGAACCATCGGGTATTGTTTCAGATGCCAAAAAGCACCTAAGGGATTTGCCCGCTTAATATCAAAAAAGCGCCTATTCCATAAAGAAAGGGTTTCTGGAAGCATAACCCAAGAAAAAATAAAATTAATGAGTGAAAAACCAACAGCAAAATAAAACGGAATACGCGGACCAAACTGACCTAAAAAACCACCAATAAACGATCCTAAAATAAACCCCAATGCGGATGCAATGCCTAACAAACCAAAATTGCGTGTACGGGTTTTATCATCAGATATATCCGCAAGATAAGCTGTACAAGTTGCAAAACTAGCGCCACTTATCCCTGACAAAAGACGCCCGATAAATAACATAGAATAGCTCCATGCTATAGCACATATGAGATTATCAAGAGCAAAGCAAATAATAGAGAGAAGCAAAATAGGACGACGACCATAACGATCAGAGAGATTGCCAATAACAGGAGCAAACAAAAACTGCATCACTGAATAAGCTGCAAGTAATTTTCCTCTTTCTACAAAAGATGTACTGACCTCTTTTCCAGTTAATTGAGAAAAATATTCAGGCAAAACAGGACAAATGATCGCAATACAAAGAATATCTAACAATAAAGTGATGAACACTAAAACGAGCCCACGCTGAACAAATTTCGGATTGAGCATTTGGTCTGGCATAACATACACACTATTTTACGCATACAATGACTCCCCCGCTCTCTTTTAACTCCCGTTTCCTTTTAAAAGTATTCTATACCGTATACTTTTCACATACAAAATAATAACAAAGTAAAAATTTAAGTAAGAGTCAAGATAAAACTATAAAATTACGTTTTAATTGGTATATATTTAATTGCTATCTCATTGTCAAAGAATAAAAATTTTTTTGCATTATACGAACAAAATATTTGTGCGACAAACTCATGAACAAAATTTCATGAAACACAAAGTATTTCCAATAGTTTTAGAGACATTATGATGAATTTTATCAGACATCGTTTCCCCCTCTCATCCCACCGTTTTCAGGAATCTCAATTCCATCAGATACGTTAGATATACTATAGTAATTGAAACCTTTTAAAAGATAAGCTCTTAAAAAATTTTCTTACCCTCAGAATATGCTATAAGGTTAAAGCAGCATTACCAGAATAGCTTAACAACGTAAAAAGCTCATCATATTTTTAAAAGTATTTATTTGACAATAATTTTGATTAAAAAATAAGTATATTATAGAGAAAGTTCTTTAATTCTATAATCTTAGAAAATATTCATATCGCTTGCAATTTGTGGAACCTTATTTTATCTTTATATTCATTGATACTCTTAATGATTGTATGCTACCATTAAATCTAACGATGATCATGATAAGCATTTAAAAAAATAGCACTTTTAGAAATAGTTCGTCATGAATTTTTAATTCAAAAATGGTGTATAAAATGCGAAAAATATCCCTATTAATTCTCATATTAATGTTGGTAACAGGATGTGATGTTCAGGATTCTGATTCACAAGAGAGTATTTTAGAAAATAAAATAAAAACACAACAAACAACCAACGTAAACCTAGATCCCTATACTCTAAATAAATTAAATACTCTTCTCAAAAAACGTTCAGAAACAAATTATCAGGAAAAAGGGGCACTAATTGACTTTCTTTCTGAAGCTTTTTTAGGGACACCTTACCAAGCAAATATGTTACATGGCTCAGAAAATACACCAGAAAAACTGATTATTGACTTTAGAGGCTTAGATTGCTTCACTTATCTGGATTATGTTGAAGCATTGCGCAAATCAACATCCCAAACAGAATTCATAAATAACGTCATAAAAACACGTTATATTAACGGTAATGTTCATTTTTTAAATCGGAAACATTTTTTTACAGATTGGGCTTATAGAGAATATAAACTCGCCACTGATATTACCGCTGAAATAAGTCCCCATGCGGTAAAAATAGAAAAATATCTCAACAAAAAAGCTGATGGTGAAAGCTATCTACCAGGGTTGCCAGTTGTGAAACGCACGATAACGTATATTCCAAGTAACTTTATTAATGAGGAGGTTATAGGTCATTTACAGTCTGGTGATTTCATTGGTATTTATACGAAACTTGCTGGATTGGATGTAACACATGTGGGCTTCTTTATCATGACAGATAAAGGGCCAATGTTAAGAAATGCTTCTTCACGAAAAGAAAACGAAAAAGTCGTTGATTCTCCTTTTATGAATTATGTTGAAAAAACACCAGGAATCATTGTTTTAAGAGCTCTTGAATAACATCATAGCGATATGAAATATCTTCTCTATTCTTAAAATATATACTGTCGTTATTCAGGTAAACATCTAACTTCGTTCAAGCTATACGGATATAATATATTTGTTTACAGTTTTAAGAGAAAAAAGTCGTTTTGATCTAACTTTGTTTATAGGTATGACAAAATCATTTTTGGAGAAATCACGGATTTGTAATCACTTTTACTGGTTGAAAGATTAAAGACAGAAAAGACTCTATTATAGTATCACGCTTTCCTTTCATATTCTCAACCAAGAGTTATCTTTAGATTACCGCTAATCTGATCTTTACGAATATAACGCAAAAAACACAAACGAACGTTTGTAAAAATAAGTAAAAGTAAAGCCAGATATGTTTGGTGTTGTTTCATAAAGTATTTTATAAAAATTCAATCTACCTCTCTAATTTATTGCATATAAATTTTTGACTTTATAGCTTTGTTTTCCTTATAAAGTCTTTGCTTTTTGTTATTATCTATAAATTAAAATAGCCCTGATATAGCAGCATATTATGATTAGGATGCACCAGTAACTGTACGAGTCCTTGTAAAATTTTGATGCCAGATTGGAATGAAAATATGAAGGCATCAATTAAAAACCAGTTTCTATCTTTAGCATCATTCTTTAGTTCAGCTTTACAATTTTCTACAGTAACGACAATAATATCCTTCAAAGAGTAGAGACATGAGCATTATTTTTTTTCATCTTTTAATGAGTCCCCCATCCTTCATGCAATAAAGAACACTCTAAACAGAACACATTGTATCGATAAAACAACACATTTATTAGCAACAATAATGATGATTAATCTATGATCACAAACTTTAAAACCCTATTCATAACTTTTATATAAAATTTATAATTAAATCTCATTAAAACTTATTACGAAGGCTTCACTCCTCTTCGCCCTAAGAAACAAAACATCTACTCCCGACAGTCTGTAAACGATCCGTTTTCTTAAATGGATTTAAGCTGCTAACCATTTCATGAGATTCACTTACAAAAGAATACACCGGCAAGTCCTATTTTGAATATTTACTCCATACTCTAAAAACACTTAATAGATCAAATTTTATATGCCTTATCTCACCACACCTTAAATGACAGTGTTTTAACGAAATAGAATAAATCTTGCCTTAAATACTCTGTTTAACCTTGTATACTTGATTGATGCAAAAATTAAATCAACAAAAGAGCATCATTGTATTTTCGAGAGGTATGAATCACCCCATCATAAAAAAACAGCCCTTATAACATAACAGACAATTTGAAAAAATCTTTTTATATAAAAGGGATCACCGTTGTACCGGGAGGCAATTTTGCCTCATCTTCAGGCTCGACATGAATAGAAATACGCACATTATCAAATTCTTTTTGAAGAACAGCTTCGATTTTATCACAAATTTTATGTGCTTCTCCTACCTGCATTACAGCAGGCACAACCAAATGAAACTCTATAAAAGTAACCCTCCCAGCAACACGCGTCCGTAAATCATGGACCTCAAGCGCACCCGATGCATTTGCAGAAATCAGCTCCCGAATCCGCATGCTTTCATTCAATTCAACGCCAACATCCATTAATCCCTGAACAGCACTTCTAATCACCTTCCAGCCCTGTAAGAGAATATTAACGGCAACGATTATCGCTAAAATTGGATCTAAAGCTCCCCATCCTCCGACAAAACCAGCAATCAAACCAATTAAAATTGCAAGCGACGTAAAAACATCAGTTATAAAATGTACTCCATCAGCTTTAAGAGCCGGTGAGCGATGGAGTTTTCCCTGTCCAATAAGAACCATTCCCCACATACAGTTTATGACAGTTGCAATAAGATGAATAGCAAGCCATATTCCAGGCTTCTGCAACAATTTAACGGTAGAAAGAGCTATCCATGCTTCTCTTAAAATAACAATTGCCGCAATAATAATGAGTACCCCTTCAAGAATTGCGGAAAAATATTCCGCTTTATGATGCCCAAAGGGATGATCATGATCTGCTGGCTTCATACTCACTTTAACAGCCCACCATGCTGCTAATGACGCAAGAATATTAACGATTGATTCCAATGCATCAGAATAAAGTGCAACCGAACCTGTGATGTGATATGCCCAATATTTCAAAGCAAAAACAATACACGCAATAAAAATAGAGTATAAAGTTAAGCTTTGTATATTGATTTTTACATCCATGAACCTCATCCTTTTCTTCACGAAATAGGGAATTAATATTTTCAACCATATCATTATACTTTTGGCATAACGACGATCTTTCCTCAATATTACAGAAGCTTCATCATACAATAAACGCCTCAGCTCACCATTATTATCGTAAAAACTGCTCAGTTACACGAACAGCACCAATAAATAAAGAAGAGAGAAAATAATAGAAAGAAGAGTT
This sequence comes from Bartonella sp. AP331QHHD, assembly GCF_042195905.1. Taxonomy (NCBI): domain Bacteria; kingdom Pseudomonadati; phylum Pseudomonadota; class Alphaproteobacteria; order Hyphomicrobiales; family Bartonellaceae; genus Bartonella; species Bartonella sp. AP331QHHD. Next base: position 10,523 of record NZ_JBHIPG010000034.1, on the reverse strand, counting down.
TTCCCAAGAGCAATCAAACACATAACCTTCATTATTAATCGTTTTCTGAATAACTTAAAGCCATCTCACTTCTCATAAACGAAAAACTTGTTTTTGCTCAAATCTATCATGATCATGCATTATTTTTCAGTCTTATGATGTGCATTATAACCCATCTATAAGCCATCTTTGCACCTTAGAAAAAATATCTTAGCACTCTACGGTAACTTTACAGGTCAACTGGATTTTAAAATATGATTTACTAAAAAATTTAGATATAAAAAGAATAACAATGATTACCCTCAAAAAAAAGAATCTGGGCATTGGGGACCCAGATTCTTTTCCCTTAGAAATTAAGGGCATACAGAACTTGGGAAATAGCGGGGACCCAAGACACTGCACCCGATACAAGAAAAATATATGATTCCGTATCAGTATTTTTACATTATACCTATGGTTGTATATTGTCAACATAAATTCTACCATAAGTTTTAAAAAATATTTTTTTATCTCTTCTTTTTAAATAAAACAAATTCTAACATCTGGAAATCATAAGAAAAAAGCACTAAAAATCTCGCATGCATTTGAATATCATAACAATCAATGAAACAGATGATCCACGCCTAAAAGCCTATCATAATATCCGTGAAAAAGATCTTGTTGGACGGCAACATCAATTTATTGCTGAAGGCAAAGTAACATTGTCCGCATTACTACATTCGAAAGAGTTTTCTGCCATCTCACTGCTCATCGTAGCAAACCGTCTCTCTGGACTTCTACCGCTTTTAGAAAAAACACAGCCTCTATGTCCCATTTATTGCGTTCCACAAAAAGTTATGGATAATATCACCGGCTTCCATGTTCATCGTGGTGTTCTGGGTATTGGTAAACGCAAAATACTGCCACCCTTACAAAGTTTTTTACAACATCTTCCAGAAAAAGCTTTGATTCTTGTTTTATGTGGTATCTCGAATCACGATAATATGGGATCAATTTTTCGTAATGCAGCAGCCTTTGCCAGTAATGGCATTATTGTCGACAAAACCTCATGCGATCCACTTTATCGCAAATCAATAAGAGTGTCTGCCGGCGCTGCTTTAAAAGTACCCTATACGCAAAACGCTGATATAGATGACATTATAGCTGCTCTAAACGATGAAAACTTTCATCTTTATGCACTCTCCCCTTCTGCCTCACACACTCTCAAGCAAGCCAACAAAACCAAAAGAATGGCACTTATTTTTGGAACAGAAGGCGATGGCTTACCACCCCATATACTACAACAATCAAACACCTTACGTATTCCCATGACTGACGGTTTTGACAGCCTTAATGTTGCCACAGCCTCAGGTATTGCACTTGCTCATTTTACCAACTTTGACCACTAAAGATGATAACACTTCAAGTTATAAAACATACCCAATGTTGTATGTTATCTATCAGTCTCCAATAATATTGCCGTTCCCTAGCCTTTGAAAGCATTGATAAAAAACATTTTTACATTTTCTTTATCATCACTTTCCACACCCTAACCCCGCTTATGACGTGTAAAAGATATAATTTTGATGGATTCAATCATAAAACAAACTTTCAATGAGAAAATCTTCCGGAAGTCTCTCATTCAAGTTTAAGATTAAAAAATATCATTATAAATCAATTTACTATGCTTTATAAAGCTGTTGTTTTTAGTTCTGAGGAAACAGAATCTTTTGTTTCGAGATTACATAAAACGCGCTTCAACATCATTTCAGTATCGGCTGCACGTTCTGAATGTGTTACAAATCCTCCCCCAAGAATACGCGCCTCATGACCATTTCCATCATAAAGAACGCAAGCTTGCCCTGGTGCCACACCATTTTCACATTCCAATAAATCAACGGAAAAAATACCTTCTTTATAATGTAAGCGCGCAAGGTGAGGAGGACGCGTTGAACGCACCTTTACAGCCACCTCAATACCTTGAGAAGGGAAATTATCTAACGACTCATCACCAAGCCAATTCACATCACGTAAAAAAAGCTTATGCGTTTCTAACATTTCACGCGGTCCAACAATAACACGTGCATTTTCCACATCGAGATAAACCACATAAAGCGCTTCACCCGTTGATACCCCAATACCACGACGTTGACCAACCGTATAATTAACAATTCCCGAATGTTTACCTAAAATCTTTCCATCAATATGGACAATAACGCCAGGATTAGCTGCTTCTGGACGCAGTTTTGCGATAACATCTGAATATTTTCCTTGTGGAACAAAACAAATATCCTGACTATCATGCTTATTGGCAACCACAAAGCCCATTTCTGCTGCCATTTCACGAACGCGGGCTTTTGGAAGGTCACCAAGTGGAAAACGCAAATAATCAATCTGTTCTTGTGTCGTTGCAAAGAGAAAATAACTCTGATCACGATCATTATCGAGAGGACGAAAGAGTGCTCGATGCGCTCCGTGGGAACGCGAACGAATATAATGTCCCGTAGCCAAAGCATCTGCTCCCAATTCGCGTGCCGTTGTTAATAAATCAGCAAACTTAACCGTTTGATTACATGCAATACATGGTACTGGGGTCTCTCCATGAGCATAACTTTCTGCAAAAGGATCAATAACAGCTTCGCGAAAGCGCTTTTCATAATCAAGAACATAATGCGGTATTCCTAGTGTTTCTGCAACGCGGCGTGCATCCTCAATATCTTGTCCTGCGCAACACGCCCCCACCCGATGCGTTGCTTCCCCATGATCATAAAGCTGCAACGTAATGCCAATAACATTATACCCTTCCTTTTTCAAAAGACCTGCAACAACCGATGAATCAACCCCCCCCGACATTGCAACAACAATGCGAGAATCCTCAGGTTGTCCTGGTAAATCAAGACTGTTTAAAAACATGTATTCATTCTCTATTTAATGCTCTGTTTAATGGCTAGCCATATGTTGACATTCTGATGCACGCTCTTTAGCACTTTTACACGATTGATTGTCTTTATATTATTTTTTTATCCTTTCCACAACCATAGGCATTACTTTCTTAAAAGCTGCTGCAAACAAAAAAAGAATGATGGAAATAAGGCATAATGGTAATCGTTTAGGAGAAAACCTTTTTTCTCTTTTGAAAAATCCGGTAAAATATTGCAAGAATCTCTTCTACACACTTCAACTTGAGCTTCTTTTTACATACCCAATCACTTTATTAATTTTTTCTTTCAGCGCTTTTAGCTCTTTTTTAAATTTCATGCTCTATAAACGAATCAAGTCCTTGACTAAAGGTAGAGGATACGAATGAGCAACTTGATAAAAACACAAATGAAATATGTTATTGGGCCAGATGGAAGTCCGCTTACAATTGCCGACCTACCGCCGCAAACAACACGGCGCTGGGTGATTCGTCGCAAAGCTGAAGTTGTTGCGGCTGTCAGAGGTGGATTGTTAAGTCTTGACGAAGCGTGCCACCGTTATACTTTGACTGTAGAAGAATTTCTTTCATGGCAAAGTTTAATCGATGAACACGGTTTAGCGGGATTACGAACGACCAAGATTCAACACTACAGGCATTAAGTTGCCATTGATTAATAACATAAAGCAATCTATAAAACAGCCAAACTTGATAAAAGTTTGGCTGTTTTATACTATATCCAAAAGATAAACCTGAAAGAATGGATTTTTCAATAATTGCTTTTATCATCCAGCCATTAAATTAGCCAACCATTGAATTAGATTGAATCAAAATATCCTTATCATCCGCAGCAATCTTCTTTTCTCGTGCTTCCAAAAGCTGTGCACGTTGCAGCTCTGTATTAGCTTCATGGAGAGCAATTTCAGCATTTGTTTTTTGAAGTTCTAAATCACGAATTGAATTGATCAGATTATCACGTCTTTGCCGCGCTGCACGCGCAAAAGCAGAATAAGCAAAATGGTGAACATCATTGTTTCCAGATTTACGTTCTTCATGAGTAATCTGTGCTTCCAACTCTAACACCATTCGTTCAAATTCTGCGATCATCATCTCAAGCTGTGCAATTTCACGGCGCTTTCCACGCACTTGAAACATCCTCAATCGCACCATATTTTCTCGTGGCTTCATACTCACTACTCCTTGATTGCGCCAACTCAAAACTCGCATTCACACCCAATAAATATCTTTTAGTTATATATCTATCCGACAAAAACAGTCTATTAACTTGAAATTATAATAATTTTTGCCTTGCATTAAAGCATCTGAAAATACAATCTGCTTTAAAGAGCAATAACTATTTCTTTAACTTTTCCCCCATTATAAACTGAAGAGGTTTAAAGCTCAGTAAATAAACACTGAAATTGTAAAAAAGTAATTTATAAAGCTCTTTTACAAATTTTTTTAAGTTAAAGTTTATAGAAAAAGCCCTCCTTTTTTATTATGTTAAAAAATATAGGATTTTTCTAAAATAATTTTGTAGCCTCTTTCAAAAATAAAAATATTTTGTTAACCACTATCATGGATAGTGGGGAATTTAGTAGTGATTGTTACGCGTACTACTGAAATGTTCATAAACGCTTTGTTATAAGTGTTTGATTTAATGAATTGTTTTTATAACAGTGGTTTTGCTAACTGATATAAAATAGAAATGCTCCTTATGATTCGTGAAGGAGCAAAGTGAGGGATCTAAAATGCGCGTATTATTAATTGAAGATGATAGAGCAGTTACTCAAAGCATTGAGTTGATGTTAAAGTCGGCTAACTTTAATGTTTATATCACTGATCTGGGTGAAGAAGGTATCGATTTAGGAAAACTCTATGATTATGATATCATTTTGCTTGATCTGAATTTGCCTGACATGTCAGGGTATGATGTCTTGCGGACTCTAAGGTTGGCAAAAATAAAAACTCCTGTCCTAATCCTCTCTGGTATGAATGCCATTGAAGATAAGGTTCGTGGTTTTGGCTTTGGAGCAGACGACTATATGACGAAGCCTTTTCATAAGGATGAGCTCATTGCACGTATCCATGCAGTTGTTCGTCGTTCAAAAGGACATGCACAATCGGTTATTGTTACCGGAGATCTCACCGTTAACCTTGACACAAAAACTGTCGAAGTTGCAGGGCGCCCTGTTCACTTAACCGGTAAAGAATACCAAATGTTAGAGCTTCTCTCTTTACGCAAAGGTACCACCCTTACCAAGGAAATGTTTCTCAATCATCTCTATGGTGGAATGGATGAACCAGAACTAAAGATTATCGATGTTTTTATTTGTAAATTGCGGAAAAAATTGGAAGCAGTCTCTTCCAGTGTAAATTACATTGATACAGTTTGGGGACGTGGTTATGTATTACGTGATCCAGTTGAAGAGAACGTACGAAAAACCGCTTAAGCAGTGAACATGCACATTGTAAAATCTCGGAGTGTAGCGGGCCGAGATTTTTTCCCGAGATCTTTTCTCTATTAAAAGTAGAGAACTCGCGCACTAAAAATCTCATATAGAAAGCGCTTAAAGCTTAAGAAGTAACCACACCCAATTTACACATATAACCTTATCGCTCATAAGTTCAATCGAAACCACTTTTCCCAACACAGCTTAAGCGCTTCTCTCTTATTCAAAGCTTTTTTACACTTTCTAAAACAATACAACCATCACTTTCATCAATATTTATTTTCATCTCTGTCATCTGAGCAAGTAACATTGTGTAATAAAATTGGATGACATGTGCATCAATAAGCTCTTCTTGAACTTCTCCACGAAATAACGCAAGAAAATGAGGGGGTATACGGAGAGTTCTACCGAAAACCTCAAATCGAAAAGAACGTTTATTTTCTTCTTGCAAAATCATAACAACAATTTCACCACCACGAGAAACTGTTGCGTTTGCAATCAATAATAAATTAAGCAAAAGTTTAACTTCATCTTTTTCTAACAATAAAGAAGAAGCTTGCCATTTTAAAGTTGCTTTTTCTTCTTTCATATATTGTTGAGCAACCTGCTCTGCAGTCCGTGTATCTATTTGTCCTCCACTTGCACCAGCAAAACCAAAAGCCAATCGCGCAAATTGTAGACGTGCAGCAGCACTCGCAACGGATAAACGCACCAATTGTAAAGCATCTTCTTCAGCTCCTCCTTCATCATAAAGCTCCATTGCATTTTGAATAGCCCCCACAGGTGAAATCAAATCATGGCAAATACGACTACAAAGCAAAGCAGCAAGATCCATAGGCTTCAAAGAAATATCTAACGTCATAATGATTGAAAACTCCTAGATTCAAAAAAACAAACTTTATTTTAAAGAAAAACTCTTAACATCTGATGCATAATAGGAAACATTAACAATCATGCTAAAAAATTCAGAAATAAATTCAAGAATTTAAATAACCTTATATCTTATTTTTTATTTGAATAGAATGAAAATTCTAATATTATCTTTTTGTTTATCACTAATAAAAGGAGAAAACTCCATGGCTCTCTCTCTGCTCAAATACTGGTACAAAAATATTATATCTTTAATCTTCCTTTTATTCATCACCATAAACACTACACAAGCTCGACTAAAACCAATAGAGCAAAACGAACCTCATTATTCACTCCAAGAAATTATTGATTCTGGTCATATTTTTTTTGGAAAAACAGCCAGTGGTCTGGCTGTTGCAATTCAAAATATTTTTTCAAAATACGGTTATCCCAATGCCTATATTTTAGGAGAAGAAGCTTCTGGTGCCTTTTTTGCTGGATTAACCTATGGCGAAGGAATGGTTTTTACCAAAAGCTATGGTCAACATAAAGTTTTTTGGCAAGGTCCCTCAGTAGGATGGGATTTTGGCGGCCAAGGCTCCCGTTTAATGATCTTAGTTTACAATCTTAATGGCATAAATAATTTATGGAGACGCTATGGTGGTATTTCAGGTTCGGCCTATTTAATTGCAGGTGTTGGTTTTCATGTCCTAAAATACCACAATACCTTGTTAATCCCAATACGTACAGGAGTCGGCGCACGCCTTGGTATCAATATAGGATATTTAAAATTAACACATAGACCGACATGGAATCCGTTTTAAACGGTTTCTTATTTGAAAAGGGGTATTATGCTTATTCAATCATTTCTTTTTTTTATACTTGGAGTTGCTTTCACTTCCTGGTTACTGGTGCTTTTATCTCCTTTTATTTGGCGTAAAGCCGTTCATTTTGCGTATAAAGATGTTTGTGCGAAAATGCCATTATCACTCGCGGAAATAGAAGCAAATCACGATTTTCTTCGTGCACAACATGCTGTAGAATTAGCAAACAACCAACAAAAGTACGAATTTTTGCAAAAAAAATATGTCCAACAAAAAATACAACTGAGCCAAGTAACAGAACAATTTTATCGGCTATGCCTCCCCACAAAAGATACTCTCACCAAAGAAGCGATAGCAATCAAACAAAATATCGCCACACTATACACTTCCAAAGGAAAGACAAATGATGCGTGAAAAAGTCGCACACTATCAGCAACGCTTACAAAAAATCCAAACTCATGAGCTGGACACGACCGCTAACCACCAATTGCTAGAAGAACTCCGAGAAGAAACAAAAGAACTTGCAGCAACATTGGCAGCTCAAATAGCGCTACAAGAGGGGAATACATCACCCATCAACACATTGATTCAAAAATCCAAAAGCAAAAATGACCTAGCATCACGTATTCGCCAAAAAATAACTTTTCTCTCCAAAAGCCCTGTTAAATAAGTTATCTTTTAAAACACCTTAAATGAAGAGTAAAATCAACAAAGGTTCATTGTAACTTTCATAACCCAAATCCTTTTACTAAACGTGACTTTTTTGCTAAGCTAAAGGACAAAGTTTCTTAGCCCATACCGTTCTGTTAAAAAATATCTTCTTGTCTAGAAGCTTCACTTTCTAATCATATCACCGCTCTAAAGGACAACATTTCACAGGTCCTAGAAAGGAAATAATACCCAAACATTGGCCACACACTCTAACAAAAAATACCTTCTAAGATGGATCACCAATAAAGCTTTGACCATAATTTTAAGGATAAAAACACGCTCTCAAGAGTGATAAAAATCTCTTATTTTTTTGATAATCATATCCTGATCCGTTTGTGTCAAGTAAGGATGCATTGGTAAACTTAAAACACACTCTCCTAAAGACTCTGAAACAGAAAGGGAATCTTTTACATAAGGGAAGTGTTTATAAGCTGGCTGTTGATGTAAAGGAGTTTTATAATAAATCATTGTAGGGATAGAATTTTTTTGTAAAAAATCTTTTAATTTATCCCGTTCTTTTACCTTAATCGTATATTGTGCATAAGCAGAACGAATATTTTCTCCTATTTCTGGAACTGTAACAATATCTCTTAAGCCATTGGAATAGCGTTGAGCAATTTCCACACGCTTTTCCATTTCATCTTCAAAAATCGCAAACTTTTCTAGTAAAATTGCAGCCTGAATGCTATCTAGGCGCGAATTCATACCAATACGTACATTGTCATATTGCGTTTCACCTTTACCATGAAACAAAATAGAGCGTAAAAGTTCTGCAAAATGATCATCATTGGTCATCATAGCGCCTCCATCACCATAACATCCTAATGGTTTTGCAGGATAAAAACTTGTGGCCGCTACATCCCCAAAAGCACCACACATAGTATTACCGCTTCTTCCGCCCATAGATTGTGCAGCATCTTCAATCACAAAAAGATTTTCCTTTGCTGCTACTTGAGCAATTTGCACATAGTCAGCAGGCAGCCCAAACAAATCAACAGCAATAAGAGCTTTTGGCTTTAGACGTCCTTCTTTTTTTACCATTTCAATTGCATGAGAAAGTTTTTCAACATCAATATTGAATGTATCAGGTAAAACATCAACAAAAACAGGTTTAGCCCCCACCAAAGCAACCACTTCAGCCGTTGCAGAAAACGTAAAACTAGGACAAAAAACAGCATCCCCTGGACCAATATTTTTAGCCATAAGAGGCATCTTCAAAGCATCTGTTCCATTAGCACATGCAATCACATGTTTAACGCCAAGATATTCTGCCAACTTCTCTTCAAATTCCGTTACTTTTGGCCCCAAAATATACTTACCACTAGCGACTACATGCGCAATTGCAGAATTAATTTTATCTTCAATACGCGCACGCTGCGCCCCAAGGTCGATGAATTGCATATTAACTCCATTGATCATCACAAGAATGCAAAAGCGCTACCTATCTCTTTTATCTATCATAATTGATATCAGCAGCTGTTAAAATCCGTAAAACCGCAATAGCATCATCACCATTTGTACGAGGTGATTGACGCGTTTCAATACAATGAAGGAAATGCCGTAATTCGCAAGTAAGCGGCAAATCTTCACAAACATCAATGTAATTCAGCTCATCCATGCTAAAAGCCCACTCTTGATTTTCTTTCCAAACGGCAAAATGGTGCATTGCCAATTTACGACTCCACGGTTCCATATCATCAAAAACGAGTATAGCCTTTGTTCCAACAACAATTAAACGCCTCTCACGATAAGAACTCAAGCGTGAAGTAAAAAGATGACTACGCACACCATTTGGAAAAGTCATATGAATATGAGAAAAATCAGAAATCTGATCAACGACAGCAGCGCCCTCACCACGAATTTCGGAAGGTTCACATCCTGTCAACGCCAAAATCATTGAAAGATCATGAGGGGCAAGATCCCATAAAGCATCACTGTGTGTGTGAAATTTTCCAAAGCCTAATCTATGAGAATAAATATATCGCACATCTCCCACATCTCCGTTTTTCACCAATTCACACATTTTTTCAAAAGCTGGATGAAAACGCAAAATATGGCCCACCATAAAAACTCGCTCATAGGCCTCAGCCTCCTGAACTTGGCGTTTAGCATCAGAAACATTCAAGGCTATTGGTTTTTCCACCAAAACATCTTTACCATTTTTAACAGCACGGAGCACATTTTGCGTATGCAATTGTGGCGGCAACGCTAATACCAGCGCATCAATATCTCGATGAGTAAAAAGATCATCTGGTGTAACAACCTCTACACCATACAGTGTTGCAAAACTAGCAGCACGATCATTATCAATATCAGAAACTGCTGCTAAAGCCCCGAGAGAGTGGAGTGTCCGTATATGATTTTCACCCCAATGACCGCATCCTAAAACCGCTACACGTGGCACCATTTTCATGCCTTACCTTACTTTATCATATGAAAATTACACTTTTACATATCGAGGATAAAATAGAATGACAAGAGAAAAGCTTAAAAACGACGCTTGACATCTTACTATTCTACCCCTTATATCCGCAAAAGATGTAATTATTGACAATTATGATTGCTTATTTTGGCGGAGTAGCTCAGTAGGTTAGAGCAGAGGAATCATAATCCTTGTGTCGGGGGTTCAAATCCCTCCTCCGCTACCATTGCTTTTTTATTGTGTGTAGCTTGTCTGTAGCTTGCCAGCGGGTTTTGTATATTTTGACACTAGGTTTTGTACCAATTTATTTTTTTTCAAAGAGTTTTTAAGGGGTTCTCAAAGGGTCTTCAAAGGCCTTTCAAAGATCATTTAAAGCCTCTTTTCCCTTG
>NZ_JBHIPG010000033.1:0-2157 GCF_042195905.1 Bartonella sp. AP331QHHD | reverse complement strand
CATCGTTCGCTCCAGTGCCATCCGACACTCCTGTAATCTTTTTACCCCCAGCATCTATCCCAGAAATGATTATTTTCGGTCCACCTGTAATCACTAAGCCTGTTGCATCTAAGGTACTGTTTCCTGCAGTTACTTTATTGACTGCAATATCCTTAGCTAGATCAAATTTTATATTATTATTATCTTTGCCTTTGCTAATTTGAAGATTTGTACTTCCAGCGGAAAAATCTACCGCGCTGTCCATGATAACGGTCTTAGCATCCTTACCCCCAACAGATAGTTTCCAACCACCATTTCTTACGACACTTTCTAAGTCTTTTAACTGTACAACATTTACTGCATCAGTAGGCTCACTACCAGCCGCTACACCTGTAATCTGCCGCGTTATTCCTTTATCAGTATCACCAACACTCACGGCACCTTTCGTACTTTTCCATTGCGCTTCAGTGTTTTTTGTCGGCCCCTGCAACAAAGAAGTATAGCCAAACTTACCAGCAGCCCTATTAGCTACAGAATCTCTCCCTATAGCAACGCCATCTTTCACCGAAACCACAGAATCGGCACCTATAGCGATAGCTCCCTCTCCCTCTGCTTTCGAATAAAATCCAAGAGAAATAGCATGCTTACTAAGTGCCTGTGCACGATGACCAACAGCAGTCGAACCATACCCCAAAGCCTTAGAAACAGCACCCACAGCCGTTGAATAATCACTCCCCGCAATTGTATGATCGTCCGGACCTTTACCTGGATTATATTCGGAACCTATTGCGACACTGCTTGTTCCCATAGCGTGAGACATGTAACCTATAGCAATAGCATCATCCTTGTTTTGTGTCTGAGCTTTATAGCCTATAGCAATACCTCTCTTTCCCTTTACAGATGCATCATCACCTATAACAACAGTGTCACTCGCTCGCGTATCTCGTTGCATTCCCTCAGTTGCACCACTCCGCAAAAGGTCAGAAACATTAACAGGGGTTGCATTCTCATTATTCCCTGCAAACTGTTGGGCTGTAGAGCTATCACGAACAAGCGACCGTGGACTAATGAGAGACTTTTTATATTGCTCGTCTGTATCTAGGGTTCTGACCAATAAATTTTTGCTATCGTCCGCAAGAACATTTACGATAGAACTCTTATCGCTCTTACCAGAAAGGGTTTTGGTTAAAAAATTTGCGTAATCTTCAGAAGCATTCAAACCAGCAACAGAGAGAATGCTTTGTGGATAAGACACGCCGGGACTTTTTACACCTTCAAGAAACGTGTTTCTAAAATCAGGATTTGCTGAAAAAACAGGCGTAACATTCGATAAGAATGTAGCCGCTATAGCCAACGAAAGAACTTTAACAAAAGAAAAACGAGAACGTTTTAATTCACTCGCAGCTTGTGGGGCATATAATTTTTTCATAACAAACTCTCCAATGAAAAAACTTAAAAACACCTCCAAAACATAAAAAAGACACATTTTAGCATTATTGATCTCTTTGGAATTCAGAGTAGAGGATCATTGCTTAGAGTGTGAACATTTTGAGTCTTTAGTTTTGTTTTGTTTGTGCTCTCTGTATTGAGATCTAAATGCTTGTCTTTTTGATTATGTTTTGTGGACATAAAGATGACACATTTAGAGTCTAAGTTTTTTAGTGTGCTGTTTTTTCTAACTAAAAAGGGGTCTTTATATTTAATATTACATTTTACTTGGTAGTGGTTACTATAAAATCCTTTGTACTAGGTTTTAGTATGTATTTTCCTAACTATAGACTTTATTTTTATTAGAAAGCATGGTTTTATTAATAATAAGTAAAGTAAAAAGAAATTGTAATATGTCCGGAATATATTCTTCTTTGGATAACTGGCTTTTTAGTTGGATTTTTTCTTTTTAATATATCATATAATGATATATGCGTGGTCCTGTGATGTACCTTTTATCTTTACGCACTACTTATCCCCCCTTTGAATTATTTTATCAAAATGAGTCTTACTAATATACATTTTCATACAGCTATAGGCTGTTCAAGAAAATAGCAACATAAAAATATAACTTTTTAGCAATATGGATTCTACTGTGATCTTTTTTCAACAAAATATAGAAAATCTTCTATAAAACCTCACAGTCTATAGCCTCATCAAATATTATGCTTATCTCTAGATAAATACTGT
>NZ_JBHIPG010000032.1:0-1590 GCF_042195905.1 Bartonella sp. AP331QHHD | reverse complement strand
ACTTCATAAGCGTAAAGATGGAGGTGCTCAATGGATTTACCGTTTTACCATTCATGGGCGGCGCCGTGAAATGGGCTTGGGAGCGTTGCGAGATGTTTCTTTAAAACAAGCCCGTGAATTAGCAACAGGATGGCGGGCTGTTTTACGTGAAGGGCGTGACCCTATTAAAGAACGCAATAAACAAAAGCGTGAAGCAATGCGTAATCTTCATTATTTAAAAGATATTGCTTTGGATACTTTTGAAAGTCGTAAAGCTGAATTAAAAGGGGATGGTAAAAATGGAAACTGGTTTTCACCCTTAAAACTTCATATTCTCCCTAAATTAGGCTGTCTACCCGTTTCAGAGATTACCCAAACAGAGATACGCAATACCCTTTCTCCCATTTGGCATACAAAGGCTGTAATTGCTCGAACAGCATTGATACGTCTTAATCTTTGTCTCAAACATGCGGCTGCATTAGGTGTAGATGTTGATTTACAAGCTGTAGAAAAAGCAAAAGCTCTCTTAGGAAAACAACGCCATAAGGTCACTAATAGACCAGCGATGGATTGGAGAGAGGTTCCGGCTTTTTATAAAACACTCTGTGAAGCATCAACCATAACACAACTGGCTTTACGTTTGCTTATTTTGACAGGCGTTCGTACCAATCCTTTACGTCATATTCATAAAGATCAAATTGATGGGGATATATGGACCATACCTGCTGAAAATATGAAAGGCAAGCGTGATACAACAAAAGAATTTCGCGTGCCTTTATCAACTGAAGCATTAGACATTTTAAAACAAGCACGATTGCTTTCTCGTAATGATTTCTTTTTTTCTGCTAAAGGTCGCGGTCCCCTCGCTGAGAAGTGTATGGCTCAATATATGAGAGACAATAAACTTGAAGCCTGCCCGCATGGATTTCGTTCTAGTTTACGCAATTGGCTCGCTGAAACAACCGATGCCCCCTATGAGGTCGCTGAAACCATTCTAAGTCATACAGTAGGAGGACAAGTAGAACGTGCCTATCGTCGGACTGACTATTTAGAACAGCGCCGCGTTTATATGGATAAATGGGCGGCTTATGTCACAGGTCAATCTTAAGATATGGGGTGAATAACCCCATTATCTGTGGATAACTTTCTCTCTCTTCTCTCTCATTCTTTCTCAATAAGACTCATAAATTATCACATCAGAATTTATATGATAAAATATTGTTTTCTATAAATAAAATACCTTCAAAAATAAACCAAAATGTGCTTAATAAATAGGCATGATTTGTTTCTATTTTTTATAGTGAAAGGATTTTAGAATGACAGAAAATGATATTCTTTTAACAGACCGTGAAAGTGCAAAATTGCTTCATATGAGTGTCTCAACTTTCCGGCGTCATGTTACTAATGGCTCTCTCCCAAAACCTTTAAAATTTGGTTTTTTATCCCGTTGGTTACAATCGGATCTCTTAAATGTAATCGAACAAGCAAAACAGCAACGTTATAACGACGTGGCATAAAAAAAACCTTGTCACGTAAGGACGGACAAGGCTTTCTCAAACTCATCAATCTAGAGATAGCATAATCCGTCCTATGACGCAATGTTATAGGATT
>NZ_JBHIPG010000031.1:0-213596 GCF_042195905.1 Bartonella sp. AP331QHHD | reverse complement strand
CCCATAGGCATTTCTGAACCAGGTGCTTGATCTACAGGAGTTTGCGTACTTAGACCCTGCCCCATAGGCATTTCTGAACCAAGTGCTTGATCTACAGGAGTTTGCGTACTTGCACCTTGCTCCATCGAAACCTCTGAGCCCTGTATCTTTTCTGGCTGTTTTCTTACGGATATATCTTTGTTTGATAACTGCTCAGACACTGAAGAATCATCTCTACTTGATATTTCCGGTTCAATAACACGTCCTGAACCACCCATCATATTATAATTCAAATGAGAAATAGCCCACCAAGTTCCCCCAATAATAACAAAAACGCAAATAGCAGCAAACCACAACGCGCTTAAATTCCACTTGGCGTCTGGACCAGAATTCAAGTGCAAAAAGAAAACAATTTGTACTATAATCTGAATAATCGCCATCCCAATAAGATACGCAACCTTTGTACTAACTGCCCAACTTTCCATCATTCCATACATCACAGGAATAAAAGAACCCAAAGTGAAAAATACAGCCAGAATAAAACCAACCAAATAGGAACCAGTACTGGGACCATGTGTTTCATTTTGCACGCTCATCACAACGCTCCTAATAGATAAACCATGGTGAAAACACCAATCCATACAATATCAAGTAAATGCCAAAAAATGGAAAGACATGCTAAACGTGTTTTATTGTTCTGATCCAAGCCATTACGACGAAGATGAAAAAACATCACAACCATCCAAAGAAGGCCAACACTTACGTGAAGTCCATGGGTGCCAACCAAAGCAAAAAATGCTGACCAATAAGCAGAGAGAATTTCCCGTCCAAAAAGCTGTAAACCTGTTGCAGGATCAATACCCGCATAAGCATTTGGATCAAAATAAAAAACCTCACTCAAAAGTTCATGAAATTCGTAAAGTTCCATACCAATGAAGCAACACCCCAATCCAAAGGTAATAGCCATCCATAAACGCACACCACTGATGTTATTTTTATGTGCTTGTACCATTGCAAAGCCATAAGTGACGGACGAAAACAACAAGAAAGCAGTCTCAACCAAAACAAACTTTAAATCTATAAACTCACTGCCCGCTTTACCACCACCATAAGAAGCAGAAAATACAGCAAAACTTGAAAACAGTGTCGAAAACAGGATTAAGTCTGAAAGAATATAGACCCAAAAACCAAACGTCATTACCGAACTACTATCGTGGTGAAGTTCATCTATAGTACTCGCGTTATTCATTGTTACAGCACTCATACTGTCACTCCTTGTTCTTTAAGAACAGCCGTAAAGGCATCTTCAGTTTTTTGCACTTCTTCAGCTGGAATATAGTAACCATGATGATCACCTGTTAATGAATGACACACAAGCGTTGCAATAAAACCAACCAGTCCAACCGCAACAAGCCACCAAATATGCCAAACAAGCGCAAAACCAACAACTAATGAGAAGAAGCCAGCAATAATTCCAGCCGATGTATTCGATGGCATATGAATTTTTGTAAATCCACTTGTCGGCCGTTGATAACCACTTTTCTTCATATTCCAATAAGCATCATCAGACTGTATCTTTGGAAGGAGGGCAAAATTATAAGAAGGAGGCGGTGAAGAGGTAAACCATTCAAGTGTACGTGCATCACCCCAAGAATCATTTAATGTTACCGGTAAGTGCCCTTTATGCTTAATACCGTACCAAATCGCCAAAACAACCTGTAGCACAAAACAAAGGATACCAAGTAAGATAATACAAGCACCCAATGCAGCAATAATAAACATCGGCTGCCAACTAGGTTCCATGTAATGCTGAAGACGACGCGTCGCCCCCATTAAACCAAGCGCATAAACGGGGAAAAAGGCAAGGTAAAAACCAATAAACCAACACCAAAAAGATGTAATACCTAGTATGCGATTTGGTTTATAACCAAAAACTTTTGGAAACCAAAATGCAATCCCCGCTAAGTACGCAAAAACCACACCTCCAATAATTGTATGATGGAAATGTGCTATCAAAAAGAGCGAATTATGAAACTGCCAATCAGCAGGAACAATAGATAATAAAACACCTGTTAATCCACCACCAACAAATGTAAAGATCATACCCATGCACCAAAGCATAGGAGGCTCAAAGCGAATCCGACCTCTATACATCGTAAGCAGCCAATTAAAAACTTTTACACCGGTTGGAACTGCAATAATCATCGTAGCAATACTAAAGAAGGTATTTACAGCTTCACCCCCACCCATTGTGAAGAAATGATGGCCCCAAACAAGAAGCGAAAGAATCAAAATAACCAACATGGCCCATATCATTGAAGTATAACCAAAGAGGCGTTTTGAAGAAAAAGTTGATACAACTTCAGAAACAATTCCAAAAGCAGGAACAACCAAAACATAAACCTCAGGATGACCAAAAACCCAAACATAGTTAATCCATACCATCGGATTTCCGCCACCAACATTGGTAAAGAAATTCATGTTCAAATAACGATCACATGCCAAGAGTGCAAATGCTACAGCCAAAACAGGATAAATGACTACAATAAGAACATTGCTGACAAAAGCACTCCAACAAAAAATAGGCATTCTCATCATTGTCATTCCAGGAGCACGCATTTTAATCATCGTTGCAATAAAATTCACTGATCCCATTGTTGTTGCAATACCAGAAAGCTGAAGTGACCATAAATAATAATCTACCCCTGTATCTGGACTCGTTTGCAATTCTGTAAAAGGTGGATACATCAACCAACCACCACGACCAAAATTCCCAACACCTAGGGATATGTTAATCAATATCGCCCCTGCAGCCGTAATCCAAAAACCTAGATTATTTGCAAAGGGAAAAGCAACATCACGCGCACCAATTTGAAGTGGTATAAGATAATTAAAAAGACCAAATAAAATAGGCGTGGCCATGAAAAAAATCATGATCGTACCATGCGCCGAAAAAATTTGATCAAAATGCTCAGGGGGCAAATAACCTGCTGTTTCACTCCCAAGAGCTAAAGCTTGATGCGTTCGCATCATAAGTGCGTCCGCAAAACCGCGAACAAGCATAATAATTCCAAGAACGATGTACATAATACCTATGCGTTTATGGTCAACCGTTGTAATCCAATTTCGCCATAGAATCCCCCACCACCCAAGTACTGTTAGAGCAATAACAGCAATTAAACCAACCAAAACAATCGCAATACATGTATACAAAACGATCGGTTCATGTGCAAGCGCATGAAAAGCACCTGCCGTAGGATCTGTAAGTCTTCCAAACATTTCTCAACCCATTTCAAATGAAATTCAAGTTTAAAAGAAACCTTTGTTAAAAGGGCTCTTTACTTTATTGACTCTGTTAAATAACATCAGGATCAAATACTGAACATAGTGCACCCCATAGCGTCTGAGCAGCAGCACGTTTCATTAAATCTTCATTACATACCGTCTTTTCATCGACACATCGATTCACAACACGATAGTAAAGCCGCTTCTCAACAGGTGCAAAATAACGAACTTCAGCATCTTTTTCCTTCGCAGCAATATCACCCATACGAGGCGCAATAGAAAGTTGACGATAAGATGAACGATCAAGTACTCGACCATTAGCCCGAGCTTTTACAATCCAATCCTCAAAATCCTGCAAAGACACAGAATGCCACTTAAACCGCATACCCGAAAAACCATCACCACTATAATTTGCTGAGGCTCCTTTGAATACTCCTTGCTCTTCAGCGACCAAATGCAACTTAGCATTCATCTGCGGCATAGCGTAAAGAACTGTACCCAATTTGGGAACCCAAAAAGCATTGACAGAATTCTCTGACGTCAATTGCAATAAAACTTGACGTCCTTCAGGCGCATAAATCTCATTAATCGATGCAACACCGTATTCAGGATAAATAAAAAGCCATTTCCAATCAAGAGCAACAGCATCAATCTGTAATGGCTTTCCTTCACCTACAACTTCCACTGGAAGAGGATTTGTAGGTTCAAGCTTATAGGTATAATAAGCTGTTAATGAACCTAAAACCATTACAATTACAACTGGAATACCCCACATCAATGCTTCAATTTTATTTGAATGTGCCCAATCAGGAGAATAGTCCGCTTTCATATTCGATGCACGATATTTTATAGCTAAAAATACCACACTCACCATAACTGGGATAACAATACAAAGCATCACCACCACACAAACAACGATCAAAATGAGCTGTTGACGTGCAACATAACCTGATGGCTGCATAACATCAATTTTACAACCAGACAAAAGCAGTGCTCCCCCTAAAATCACAAGCATTTCTAATTGTCTAACAAAGCTTTTCATCTCTATTTACCCCCGTCATACGCACTAAAAACTGTCATAAATATATACCTCACATTGTACAGATTTGAAAATAATTATCAAGAGAATAAAATGCCTATATTACTCTTATTAAACGCTTACTCTTTACCTATCACAATTTAATTGTTTTGCTTAATTGTTTTGCAATATACTCAAGTGCAAACCGATATCCATCACCTCCACACCCAGTTATAATAGCGTCTACACCTGCAGATGTATAAGAATGGTGACGAAAAGCTTCACGCTGATAAATATGAGATAAATGAACTTCTACTTTCGGCCCTGAAAACATTTTTAGGGCATCAAGAAGTGCAACAGATGTATGACTGTAAGCCGCTGGGTTAATGATCAATCCAGAACTTGCCTCTATTGCTTCTTGTATCCATGCCACTAATTGCCCTTCATAGTTACTTTGATAAAAATTTATTATAATATCATTTTTTTTTTGCCCATTCTCTGCATCTTTTTTCAATATCTTCTAGAGTTTCAGTTCCATAAATTTCTGGCTCACGTTGACCTAGAAAATTTAAATTAGGACCATTTAAAATCGTTATTATCTCTGACATAGCAAGCCTTTTCTTTCAGACCTATCACTTATTAAAAAAATATTTAGCATGTTTTTACGGCAATAAAGCTCCATCCTTAATCTCAAAGAATTCTGCGCGTCCTTTTAAGTCATCAAATAAAAGACGATCTGTTCCTGTCATAAATGTTTGTACAGCTAAATCATCAAGAATATCAAATAGAGCAGCACGTCGATGCGAATCAAGATGGGCAGCCATTTCATCAAGAAGAAGAATAGGAGATCTTTCCGACATCATACCTGTTAGACGTGCATGACACAAAACTAAACCTGTTAGCAGCGCTTTTTGTTCACCTGTTGAACAAGATGTTGCTGCTCTATTTTTATCAGCATAAAAAACCTGCAAATCTGCACGATGTGGTCCTTCTAACGTCCGACCAGCAGCACGATCCATTGCGCGATTATGCCGCAATCGATCACAAAATTGTTCTTCAACTTCAGTTGCTGATATTTCACTAAGAGCTGTTTCTAAAAAACCATCAATTTGCAAAAAAGCTCGTGGAAAAGGTATCTGTGAGGGCATTTGTGTAAACATGTCATTTAAAAGACGAATAACATCAACACGCGCCGCAGAAATAGCTGTCGCCAATTCTGCCATTTGCTTTTCTAAAGCATCAAACCAAGCACAATCTTCATTTCCATCTAAAAACAAACGATTACGTGCGCGCATAGCTCTATCATAATCGGCTATGCGGCGCCTATGCAAGGGATCAATCGCCAAAACCATACGGTCCAAAAAACTACGGCGCTCAAGTGAAGGACCTGTAAAAAGACCATCCATAGACGGTGTTAGGACACTAATATGACAATAATCTGTTAGGCAATCACTCGACTCATTCACACCATTAATATGGACCTTTCGACTGTTATCGCTAACCTCAAAAGCTGTACCAATCTTTACTTCACCATAAAGAGCGCATTCAAGACGCGCAAATACAACAAATCCTCCACCACCACCATCTACAAAACTAACGTCAGAATAAACAGCACGCCGCAAACCACGACCAGGAGAAAGAAAAGATAACGCCTCTAAAAGATTCGTCTTACCAGCACCATTATGGCCAGTAAAAACCACATGCTGACCAGAAAAATGAATATTGAAAAAAGAATAATTGCGATAACGTAAAAGCTTCAGCTGCCTCACTGCCACTTTGTGCACATGACTGGCCATGCATTGCAAAACAACGGCCCCTAAACGCGAATAGGCATCAGTACATAGAGCACATCCGCATCATCATTATCACGAATCAGAGCTGGTGCTCCAGCCTCAGCCAACATAAAAACCATCTCATCACTTGAAAGCTGCCCAGCAATATCCAAAAGATAACGTGAATTAAATCCTATCTCAAGCGGTTCAGATGCATAAGTTACTGATAATTGATCTTCTGCACTGCCCGAATCTGGGCTATTAACAACAAGCCTTAACTGTCCATGCTCAATCGTTAATTTAACTGCACGCCCCCGATCACTTGAAATCGTTGAAACACGATCAACTGCAGAAGAAAAGTCCTGCCTATTAACAATTAATTCTTTATCATTTCCAAGAGGGATAACACGTTGATAATCTGGAAATGTTCCATCAATTAATTTTGATGTAAAAATCACAGAGCCTATAGAAAAACGAATTTTTGTCTCCGAAAGCTCTATACATACATCGCTATCATTTTCTTCTGAAAGAAGTTTTTGCAATTCTCCTACAGCTTTACGGGGAACAATAACACCAGGCATTCCCTCAACTCCCGAAGGAGCTTCCATCTCAACTTGTGCCAAACGATGACCATCAGTTGCAACCAAACGCAATTTCAAAACACCATCATTAATAATATGGAAATAAATACCATTAAGATAATAACGGGTTTCTTCAGTAGAAATGGCAAATTGTGTACAATCAAGTAAATGTTTTAAGCCTGATGCCGATAAAGAAAAACGATAACCAAATTGCCCAGGAAGCGACTCTGGAAAGTCTGCCTTCGGAAGACATTGAAGCTGAAAATGTGCACAACCCGAAACAACGGACATTGTACCTGCTTGATTCTCATCGAGGGATAATACAACTTCATTGCTATCAGGAAGTTTTCGAATGATATCATAGAGCAAATGTGCCGGAACAGTTGTTGCTCCAGCTTGTTTAACATTAACTGCAAAAGATTCCATAACCTCTAAATCAAGGTCTGTTGCTTTTAACTGTACACGGCCATTTTCTGCATCAATCAACACATTCGATAAAATAGGAACAGTATTACGGCGCTCTACCACACGGTGAACCCGACCAAGAGACTTGAGAAATTGACTGCGATCAACTGTAATACGCATAAAAGCCCCGTATGATTTACTAAAAACTATAAGAATTCTTTAGACTTAAAGAATAGATCCCTTTAGAGAATCGCCTGCTAGAGTTTATTAAACCTCTCTTAAAATGGCAAGTCACTCCTGCATAAGAAAAAATAAATCTTTTCATTAAATTCTTTAAAGTCTCTCCAAAGAAAGAAACGATAAACACTATACAGCCTGTTCTCCAATCAACCGCTTAAGCAACTCAAGTTCCTTAGCCAAGGTCTGATCACCACAAACCAAATCTTCAATTTTACGCACAGCGTGTAAAACTGTTGTATGATCACGCCCACCAAAACGGCGCCCAATTTCTGGTAATGAGCGAGGAGTTAATACTTTTGCTAAATACATTGCAACTTGCCGTGGCTTCACAACCGTACGTGTTCGACGATTAGATAACAAGTCCTGTTTAGAAACATTATAATGGCGTGCTACCGTACGCTGAATTTCTTCAATCCGAATACGCTTAGGTTCACCAGGACGTGTCAAATGACCTAATAATTCATCAATCCGCTCTAAAGATAAATCAGACTCAAAAGATTGACGAAACAAGAGCTGATTAAACGCACCTTCAATATCACGCCCCGACCCTAAAACCGTTTTCGCAATATATTCCAAGATATCATCAGAAATTGATACCATGCCATCATCTTGTTGTGCCACCTTCAACCGCTGGCGCAACATTTGCAAACGCATTTCATAATCTGGCGCTTCAATTTCAAGAGCTACCCCTCCCTGAAGACGAGAGCGAACGCGAAGATCAAGCGATTCTAATTCTGCTGGTGGACGATCTGCAGCGACAACAACCTGTTTTGCACTATCAAGTAACATATTAAGCAAATGGCAAAACTCATGTTGTATCGACTTACCCTGCAAAAACTGCATATCATCAATAATCAAAAGGTCGATATCACGAAGCTGTTCTTTAAAAGAAAGAGCATCATTATCACGAATAGCTGTTGCAAAACGCCACATAAAATATTCAGCAGTTAAATAAATAACGCGCGCAGACGTTAAACGCTTCAATGCAGAAGCAGCAATCGCTTGAAGCAAATGTGTTTTTCCTAAACCAACAGATGCGTGAATAAAAAGAGGATTAAAACGTAAGGCACTTTTATGCCCCTCTGCAATGGAACGCGCAGCTGCTAAAGCAACACGATTAGAAGCCCCCTCAACAAAACTTTCAAAAGTATAGCGAGAATCAAGTGGAGATCCAAAAACTCCCGTTTGAGAATTCTTAACTGAATGCTCTGCGCAACTTTCAACAAAAGATGAAGTCGCCTGCTCCTCTAGCACAACAGGAGGAACACTTCTTTTACAAACGACATCTCTTGAAACGCGTTCCATACCACGAACAATAACTTCAACACGAAGAATTGCTGAATTCTCTTGTTTCCATAAATGAGTCAAAAGAGAACCATAGTGATTATTAATCCATGAACGTAAAAAAGCAGTAGGAACAGAAAGCTTTACAAGAGTATGACTATATTCAGCAAGCTTCACACGTCCAAACCAACTGGTATAAGCCTCAACACCAACCTGCACCTTTAATTGCGCCATAACACGTATAAAAGCCGCCGCACTTTCCTCCTCTGAAACAATAGAATGCCCTATAGAAGCATTTCTACAAACGTTCTCATCACTTTCCGTCATCCTATTCTTTATTATGTTCTCTGCCGACAGGATATTTACCGAAACCCTTTTAAAGGAACTAGCTTTAGAGTTCAATTTATCCACCATCTTCCATCCTGATAAAAATAAAATTTTGTCCTGCCAAACAACTAAAATAAATCTAGCGAAGGCAAAACGCCCTACCCCAAATAAGATTACTCACCCTCCCCTAGGATAGCCTCATCACAACCCTACTAACAAAGATGACCAATAAGATTTACTTGCACTCATGATATGACCCACCCTTCTAAAATGGTAAACATATCCATTAAGAAAACTAAAAAACCGTCAGAAAACCTCTCCAACACAAAAATTTCGAAAAGCCTAAATCAAAACATCTTGTATTCAACAAAATACAGAATAATGCGCTGATGTGACCCCTTCATGCTTCTTAGTCTTCATAAGAACCATACAAAACAGCAGAGGTAAAATGCAAGAGGTCAAAATAAAATCAAAAAACCCGAAAAAAATGCTTATATTAATGAGGACTGAAAAAAATATTGATTCAATTCATTTTTTTTCTCTAAATTTACCAATAATTAAAGAATCTCTTCAGATTTAAAAAAAAAAAATAAAATGCTTGACAAAAAAGACTCTGTACAAATCCACAAAGCTTGTGGATAACCATACCTCCCTCTATAAACTTTCTCTCCTTTTTCAAGTGGAGAATCATTATCGATTCTTATTTTCAATAGAAACTTTTTGAAATAATAAACAAAAAGCCAGCATCCTCATGGATACTGGCTTTGTTCTCAATTAAAGGAGAAAAAGCTTAAACGCTGAGAGCCTTCAAACGTTTAGCTAAACGTGATACTTTCCTCGCAGCAGCATTTTTATGAAAAACCCCTTTAGAAACTGCACGCATAATTTCAGGCTCAAAATTCTTAAAAGCAATCTCTGCAGATGCCTTATCGCCACCCGCTAAAGCGTCATCAAACTTACGTATAAAAGTACGAACGCGTGAACGGCGGGCCTTATTAACCTGTGTGCGCGCCGCAACCTTGCGCACTGCTTTTCGAGCAGAAGGTGTATTCGCCATAAATATAATCTCTCTTTCAACACCTTGGTAAAATGAGTCTCAATAACAACTCTACCAATATAAATAAATCCAACTCAAGCAAAACTATAAAGCTGCCTATAACCGTGTGGGTTATAGCGCAATCCTAAAGCTAACGTCAATTAGATTTTCAAAGATAGCCATAAAAAAACGAAGCCAAACTCTTTGATCCGCAACTTTATAGCTTAATAATAGATATTCCTTAACAAACAAAAGAATTTAAACGGCTAACTTACGCAAGACATATTGCAAAATTCCACCATGATGCAAATAATCTAGCTCATCTTCAGTATCAACACGGCATAATAATGGAACAGTTTTTACCGTACCATCAGAAAAAGTAATTTTCGCTACAGTCTTTTGACGAGGTTTCAAGTTATGAATCCCTTCAATTGTCACCTGTTCATCTCCCTTTAAGCCTAAAGATTTCCAACTTAGCCCCTCCTCAAAGACAAAAGGGACAACGCCCATACCAACAAGATTAGAGCGATGAATCCTTTCAAAAGACTGCACAATCACTGCTTTGACACCAAGAAGATTGGTCCCCTTGGCAGCCCAATCGCGGGATGATCCATTACCATATTCAATACCTGCAAAAACAACGAGTGGAATACCTTCTTGTTTATACGCCATTGCTGCATCGTAAATGGTTTGTTCTACCGCTGACGGATAATGAACCGTATAACCTCCTTCTCGACCATTTTCCCCTAACATGAAATTACGAATGCGAATATTGGCAAAGGTCCCACGTACCATAACTTCATGATTCCCACGACGCGTTCCATACTGATTAAAATCAGCCACTTTAACACCATGATTCATTAAATATTTTCCGGCAGGAGAAGCTGCTTTAATAGAACCAGCAGGAGAAATATGATCCGTTGTGATTTTATCACCAAATAAACCTAAAATCCGTGCATCTCTAATATCTGGTAAGATATCAGGTGTTTTCTGCATATCATCGAAATAAGGTGGATTGCGTACATAGGTGGATTGCTCATCCCAAGAATAGGTAGAACCCGTAGGAATCTGAACTTTTTGCCAATTTTCATCTCCCTTAAAAACATCTGCATACTTTTCGGCAAAAACCTTACGCGTGACATTTTTTTCGATAAATTCCTGTATTTCTTGAGAAGTTGGCCAAATATCTCTCAAATAAATGGGGTGGCCATTTGTATCTTCACCAAGAGGCTCCTTAGTTAAATCTTTACACACCGTCCCGATGAGCGCATGTGCAACAACTAACGGTGGTGACGCTAAATAATTCGCTTGCACATCAGGGGAAACACGCCCTTCAAAATTACGATTTCCTGAAAGAACTGCAGATGCAATTATACCATTGTCATTAATCGTTTTGGAAATAGCTGGATGCAAAGGACCAGAATTCCCAATACATGTTGTGCACCCAAATCCTACTAAGTTAAATCCTAATGCATCTAAATCTTTTTGCAGACCCGAATTTTGAAGGTAAGCTTCAACGACTTGTGAACCAGGTGCAAGAGAAGTTTTTACCCATGGTTTGCTCTTGAGACCCTTTGCCACAGCATTTCGTGCCAAAAGGCCCGCTGCAATAAGAACACTTGGATTCGATGTATTCGTACACGACGTAATCGCAGCGATCACCACATCACCGTGACCAAGCGTATATTCTTCACCCTCGACCTGATAACGTTTATCTTGTCCAGAAGTCTTCTTATAGTCTTCGACCAATGCCTTCTCAAAACCCTGTCCAACATTTTCCAATGCAATACGTCCTTCAGGACGTTTAGGACCAGCCATAGAAGGGACAACGGTTCCCATATCTAATTCAATTGTATCACTAAAAATGGGATGAGCCACCATTTCATCATGCCACATCCCTTGTGCTTTGGTGTAAGCCTCCACTAAGGCAATCCGATTTTCATCACGCCCTGTCATATTGAGATAACGCACTGTCTCCTTATCAATTGGGAAAAAACCACACGTTGCTCCATATTCAGGTGCCATATTTCCAATCGTTGCCCGATCAGCAAGCGTCATATGCTCCAAACCAGGACCAAAAAACTCAACAAATTTACCGACAACACCCTTCCGACGTAGCATTTGGGTCACCGTTAATACGAGATCGGTGGCTGTTACACCTTCCTTAAGTTTACCTGTTAGACGAAAACCAATCACTTCAGGTAACAACATAGAAACAGGTTGGCCTAACATTGCTGCTTCTGCTTCAATACCACCAACACCCCAACCTAAAACCCCTAAACCATTTACCATAGTCGTATGCGAATCAGTTCCCACACAGGTGTCAGGATAAATCGTCTCACAGCCCTCTTCATTCTTCATCCATACACATTGTGCTAAATATTCTAAGTTAACCTGATGACAAATCCCTGTTCCTGGAGGAACAACGCGAAAATTTTGAAAGGCTTGTTGCCCCCATTTAAGGAAACGATAGCGTTCACCATTGCGTTCATATTCATGCTCAACGTTTTCCTTAAAAGCCATGGAATTGCCAAAAGCATCAACAATAACTGAGTGATCAATGATGAGATCAACGGGAATGAGAGGATTAATTTTTTCAGCGTTACCGCCAAGTTTAACCATAGCATCACGCATTGCAGAAAGATCAACAACTGCTGGAACACCTGTAAAATCCTGCATAAGAACACGTGCAGGACGGTAAGCAATTTCTGCCCCAGCGCTCCCTTTGTCGTTTAACCACTTAGCAACATTGAAGATATCCTCTTTTTTAACTGTGCGACCATCTTCGAATCGCAATAAATTTTCGAGAATAACTTTCATCGAAAACGGTAAACGAGAAACACCTTCAAGTCCGTTCTTCTCCGCTTCAATCAAGCTATAATAAGTATATTCTTTGCCACCAACATTTAATACTCTACGACAATTAAAGCTATCAATTTGAGTCATGACTGTCCACCCTCATACTATAACCACCCAATTTCCAGGAATGAACAACACAAACTACGAGTCAAGGTCGCAGCTTGAGCGCAGACGCAATTACCTCCGCCATCCATTTCCCCCTCCACCCTCTAGGCATAATGCGGAAATCAGCGCCAGAAACCATTTTACACCAGATATTGATGTAAGGTATCCCTTATAGAACTATTTCTAGAACTATTCTAGGTACAATTGCATAAAAAATGTGTTTTTTATTCTATAATGCAATAAAGAATATGAAAATAAAAACAAAATAGGCAATCACATGGTGTTATCAGGCAAAGATTTAGCCGCTTACAGAAACGAGGAAATTCTGTTTCAAGGTCTTTCTTTTTGTTTATTTTCACAGCAACTTATGACAATCACCGGTCCTAATGGTATCGGAAAGTCTACATTACTCCGAATCATTGTCGGTCTTCTTGAAGCTGCTGAAGGTCATATAATACTTAAAGACCATGATCAAATATACCCTGTTGCAACTGCTTGTCATTATCTTGGTCCTCAAAATGCTATGAAACCTCTCTTATCTGTCATTGATAATTTGCAATTTTGGGCAGATTTTTACGGTCAACATTTACGTTTTGCGCATGAAGCTCTTGCCGATATTGGTCTTTCTAACCTTGAACATTTACCCTTTAACGCTCTGTCAACTGGACAACAAAGACGCGTAGCTATTGCGCGCCTTTTGCTCTCCTATCGTCCTCTTTGGATTTTAGATGAACCAATATCTGGGCTTGATAACCATGCTCAAAAACTCCTTGCTCGTATTTTCCAGCGTCATCTCAATCAAGGTGGTATGATTATCGCTGCAACTCATAATTCCATAGGCATTCCAGAAAACCATAAAATCGCTCTGGAAAAATTTTTACCTCTCTAGGAGAGAATAAAATGAAAGCACTGTTCTGGCGTGATCTTAAACTATTATTAGCGCTACAAGCCACTTCACTAACAGGATTATTGTTTTTTATCGCTGTTGTTGTCATAACCCCCTTTGCCATTGGACCAGATCCCAAAACTCTTGCACAAATAGGACCAGGTATATTGTGGTTTGGGGCCCTTCTTGCAGGGCTCCTCAATCTGAACAAACTTTTCCAAATCGATCGCGATGATGGTAATCTCGACCAATTTATCCTTTCAGGAAAAAGACAAAGTTTTACACTAATTGTCTTTACAAAATGTCTTGCCCATTGGGTAGGAACAATGCTTCCTCTTATTTTTGCCACACCTATTTTAGCCCTCATGCTCCATTTAGATGTAGTAATAACTTTTACAACAATACTTACCCTTTTATGCGGAACACCAGCTATTATTTTTATTGGTGCTATAGGCGCTGCACTCGCAACCTCATTGTTGCACAGTACTTTGCTTATTTTTATCATTATCTTGCCGTGGATCATTCCAATTATGATTTTTGGTGTTTCCGCTGCTACAGCCCCAATAAACCCAAATACCTCTTTTCTCACTTCTCTAGCTCTTCTCAGCGCTTTTTCACTTCTTTTGAGTCTCTTTAGCTCTTTTGTTGCTGCGATAACGCTTAAACTTTTATCAGAATAATAAAAGATGATTGCCGCATAGCAAAACTCTGCCTATTATGAATTTTATGAATAAACTATCTCGTACATATAAAATCAGGTTACTCCCTGCAAGTTTCACCCTTTTCATGAAAATAAGCAGAGTCGTCTTACCTTGGTTGGCCGGCATAACATTGTGTTTCCTTATCTTAGGGCTTATTCTAGTGATGCATTCCCCTGATGACTATCAACAAGGCATTACTGTTAAGATTATGTACCTTCATGTACCCTTTGCGTGGTTGTCTACATTCTGCTATGTAACGATGAGTGCAGCGGCTTTAGGAAATCTGATTTGGAAATATCATCTTGCTGATGTAGCACTTAAATGTGGAGCGCCTATTGGGGCAATTTTTACCGCCTTGGCTCTCATGACAGGAGCGCTTTGGGGGCGACCTACATGGGGAACATGGTGGGTCTGGGATGCACGATTAACATCAGTTTTAATTCTGCTTTTTATCTATCTCTCCATTATCCTGCTTGGGCGTGCTTTTGACAACCAAGTAAAAGCCGCTCGTGCTACTGCAATTCTTACACTTGTTGGATTTGTTAATATCCCTGTTATTAAATTTTCCGTTAATTGGTGGAATACATTGCATCAACCAGCATCATTGTTACGTGCTGGAGGATCAACAATCGACAATGCTATGTTATGGCCCCTTATAACAATGCTCTTTTGTTTCATCTTTATGTTTATTGCTCTTTATTTGATGGCTATGCGAAATGAAATCAATCGTCATTATATCCGAATACTTCAGATTAAAAAATCCCGTCGTGCACAACAACAGGACGCTTCATCATGCTCGACCTAAATGGCATCCACGGCGGACTTTTAGGAAATCTATCTCAGAAAATTGATTTTTTCCTGAGCACCCTTAAACACGAGCAAATTGTTGTTTTAAGCTATGTGCTTTCTGCAATATCCCTCTTATGTCTTATTGGATATATTCTTTGCAAAGCCCTCTACCAAAAAAAAATTCTCCAACAGCTAAACAAAAAAGAGCTGTCACAAAAAGAAAAGTATAATGAAAAACATCCCTCCAAAACTTAAAAAAAATATATCTTTGCCTGTTCTGCTTGTTTTTTTTGGACCATTTGTGCTTTTTCTTCTTCTCATGATGTTTTTTTTCAACTTTATGGATAAAAAACACCTTCAAGATTCTTCTCTTCTCCCAAACGCATTAGCTGAAAAACCTGCTCCCAATATTTATCTTCCTCTTCTTGATAAAGAAAGTTATCTCAATTCAAAACAGTTTAAAGGACGTGTCACATTGGTCAATTTTTGGGGCTCTTGGTGTCTGCCCTGTCGCGAAGAACATCCTATTCTTATGCAAATTGCACAAGATAAACGTTTTGATCTGATTGGTATTAATTATAAAGATAATAAAACAAACGCTCTGCGTTTTTTAAACAGTTTTGGTAATCCTTTTAAATTTATTGGCTTTGATGTTTCAGGATATACAGCCATTGATTGGGGAATATATGGCCCCCCAGAAACCTTTCTCTTGAATAAAGAGAGCATCATTATTGCCAAACATGTTGGTCCCTTAACATGGCAAATTTATCAAAAAAAAATTCTACCAAAAATTGAACAAGCGATTATGACAGAAGAAAAATAATGCAGGTTTGTAAAAACATAACGTTTTATCATGCTATGTATGCTATTTTATTTATACGGACCATCATTCTTCTTAGAAAAATTTTACAAGAGCATTACCATTGTTGATTCAAAAACATGTGTAAAGAAATATCTGTTTGGGAGCTTTATTTTTGATTATTTGGACAAAACAATATTGCTATAGAACCATCGTTAGCTTAGTGACAGCAACCAACTATTGTTTTCAAAATCATATAGTATTTTTTCTCCGCTTTTTTATCTGAAATACACATTGTTATGAGGGGACTTCACCACTATTCTCATCTTTATAAAATAATAAATCTGCTCTTTTGCAGCGTCATTGTTATATTTATTCCCATTACACTTATCTGTTCGTAATAGACTCCATAAAGTCTATATTGAATCTATACATTCTTATTCTCTCGATAATTTCCCTTATGATTATAACTAATAAGCTTTATTGAGTCTTAATAAGATAAATTCGAGTAAGAAAATATGACTACAATCAAAAAGTCTCATTTAACAGAGAAGATAAGTTATGAGTACATACTCAATTTATCAATGAAAATTATAAAAGAATTCATTGTAAGAAATAAACTTTTGAGATGTAAAAAGTACAAAAGAAGCTTTTTCGAGAGGAGAAAATATATTTTACAGAGAACTCTTTTTTAAGCACTCTATGACGTAATTACCGATCTCAACAGAACGATCACTCGTATACACTAAAAAAACTCTAAGACAAGAAATATTCTAGAAGTTCATATGAGCTTATGCGTAAACTTTTATGACGCAAATAAAATAGGCTTTTGTTGCAATCATCATTTTTTATGAAAAATATTTGATTATGTTTTTTCTTCTAAAAATTCTTGCGGTGTAAAACAATATGTTTTTGAGCAAAATTCACATGTGACTGAAATATATTTATTTTTAACCATTTTATTGCGTTCATCAATAGAAAAGCCTTCTAGGATTCCTTTAATTTTTTCGTGTGAACAAGAACATTGATCGACAAGAGAAAAAGGGTTAAAAACTCTAATACCTTGTTCATGAAAAAGACGGAACAAGAGCTGTTTACTACCGACTTGGGGATCTGTTAATTCTGAACTTTCAATCGTTGCCATGAGTATTTTAGCTTCCTGCCATTGGTTATCCAATTGGGTATGAGTTTTCGTTTCTTCTCGCTTTTGATGAGGGGCATCTATTTTATGATGAGACGATTCTTGGGGTAAAAGTTGGATCAAAATACCTCCAGCTCGCCAGCTTTTCTGCTGTTTTCCTTGTTGGTCACGATTAATTAATATAGCAACAGCCAGACGGATATCGGTAGGAATTTGTTCTGATTGATCAAAATAAATACGAGAAGCTTCTTGTAAATTTGATCCATCTAATGCAACTATCCCTTGATAGGGTTGCATATGGGGACCTTGATCAATTGTGAAAGCTAAAGTGCCTTTTCCTAAAAGTGTTTCTGAAGAGGTTTGACCATTGTCTATGGCTTGTTTAAGCTGTTCTTTATCAAAACGAGCGTATCCACGTAAACTTGAAGGAGGCAAAAAATCGCACACCAACATATTAACTGGTCCATCGGAATGAGTTTGTAAAATAAATTTTCCCGTAAGTTTTAGAGAAGTTCCAAACAGAACCGTTAAAAGTAAAGCTTCTGCTAGAAGATAAGAAACCGGTTCAGGGTATTGATGTCTGTTAAGAATAGAATTTAAAGTTTCCCCAAGTTGTACGGCACGTCCACGGATATCAAGTTCTTCAACTTGAAAGGGAATAACACTATCATCTTCATGCAAGAAGTTGTTGTTGAGAGAGGCTTCATCTTTAGCTTGTTCACTCATAGCTTTGCCTTTTTTATATAATTTGTTGTAGGGAGGCTATTGTGGAGAGAAAAACGCATCTTGTAAACACCAAGAAAGAATTGCTTTTTGAGCATGAAGACGATTTTCAGCCTCATCGAAAACAACGGAGTGCGGTCCATCAATCACAGAATCAACCACTTCTTCACCACGATGAGCAGGAAGACAATGCATAAAAAGAGCATCAGATTTTGCTAATTTCATGAGAGATTCATTGACTTGATAAGGCTGAAAAATAGAATGACTGCGAGCACGAAATTCTTGTCCCATGGAGACCCATGTATCGGTCATAATACAATCAGCATCTTGAGCCGCTTTTTGGGGATCATGGGTTAGCATAAGATGTGCTCCCCGCTCACGTGCCCAATGGATAAATTTTTCCTGTGGTTCACTGCCCTTTGGTGTGGCAATACGCAAATGAAAACCAAAAAGAGCTGCAGCTTCAATTAAGGAATGAAGCACATTATTACCATCCCCCATCCACGCAAATATTTTGCTAGCAATTGGCCCCCGATGCTCCTCATAGGTTAAGATATCTGCTAGAATTTGGCAAGGATGTGTATCATCTGTAAGGGCATTAATGACAGGAATTTGTGCATATTGTGCCAATTCGAGCATACGTTGGTGTTTCGTTGTTCGCAATATCACGATATCCACAAAACGGGATAAAACGCGCGCCGTATCAGCTATGGTTTCACTATGACCAAGTTGCATCTCTGAACCCGTGAGCATGATTGTATCTCCGCCAAGCTGGCGCATACTGATATCGAATGAAATACGGGTTCGTGTGGATGGTTTTTCAAAAATCATCGCAAGTGTTTTACCTATAAAAGGTTTTGAACCTTTTCCTGCTTTAAAAGATGCTTTAAGGATCTTTGCATAATCGATCAGTGCACGTGCTATTGCTGGCGTTAAAATGGATAAGTCCGTGAAATGACGAAGAGCATTTGTCATGTGTGTGATATTTGTCTTTCTTTGTTTACTTGTGAAAGATACGCTATTGCTTTTTCAATACGATGTAAACTTTCATCTATTTCTTCTTCCCTAATGATAAGAGGAGGCAATAAGCGCACAACGTTGTTGTTGGCTGCAACGCTTAAGAGATATTCATTTTCCAAAGCATTAACGACAAGATTTGAAGGTACAATACACTGAATACCCAACATAAGCCCCATCCCCTGAACTGCGCAGATAATATCAGGATAGATATTGAGAATGTGCAAAAGCCCACTTTTTAGTTTATCACCCATGCGCTGAACATGGATGAGAAAACTTGGCTCTAACAAAACATCAAGAATACTATTTCCTACAGCCATTCCAAGCAAATTTCCTCCAAAGGTTGATCCATGCGTTCCAAGTATCATACTTTTTGCAACTTTATCCGTTGCAAGGCAAGCGCCCAATGGAAATCCACCTCCTAGTCCTTTTGCGAGGGTAAGAATATCAGGCGTGACATCACTCCATTCATAAGCAAAAAGCTTTCCTGTTCGTCCCATGCCCGTTTGCACTTCATCCAAAATCAACAACAGACCATTATCATCGCATATTTTACGCAAAAACCTTAAATATTCATGAGAAACCGTTCGTATTCCTCCTTCTCCTTGAATAGGTTCAATAAGAATAGCGGCGGTATTTTTATTAATAGCGTTACGCAAAGCGACTTCATCACAAAAAGGTACTTGAATAAATCCACCAGCTTTAGGTCCAAAGCCTTCAAGATATTTTTCATGCCCAGTCGCAGCAAGTGCAGCAAGTGTACGTCCATGAAATGCCCCTTCAAAAGTAATTATTTCAATGCGTTCTGAATGACCAGCAGCATAGTAATAATGGCGTGCCGTTTTGAATGCGCACTCCAATGCTTCAGTACCTGA
The DNA here is from genome assembly GCF_042195905.1 of Bartonella sp. AP331QHHD. Classification (NCBI taxonomy): domain Bacteria; kingdom Pseudomonadati; phylum Pseudomonadota; class Alphaproteobacteria; order Hyphomicrobiales; family Bartonellaceae; genus Bartonella; species Bartonella sp. AP331QHHD. The sequence goes on along the minus strand of NZ_JBHIPG010000031.1, from coordinate 193,774 downwards.
ATTGCAGAAAAAAACCTTATCCGCAAAACTATTTGCACAAAGCCGCGTGGCAAAAGATGCCTGTTCAGGAGATTGAAAAATATTAGAAATATGCCAAAGTTTTTCAGCTTGTATTTTGAGCGTATCAACCAATTTTGGATGTGAATACCCTAATGCGTTAACAGCAATACCAGATGTGAAATCAAGATAATGTTCTCCTTTATCGGAAATAAGCCATACACCATGCCCTTGTTCAAAATGCAAATTTCGTCTTGCGAAGCATTCATAAAGTGGTTGTATAGAGACGGCATCCATCATAATTCCCTTTATATTTTAGTCTTTTCAATATATATATACAAAGCAACACTACAAATAAAACAGCATGGTATATTTCGTTACGGTGCTTTCAACATTTCATTACGATTAGTGATTACACCTATAGAATAGATCATTACACCAATTGAAAAAAAGTCAATGAAGGTTCTACAAATAAGCATTTTGGGAAAAAGCCTTAAACAAAAGTGAAAGTTTAACCTATGATTGATTTGCAAGTTGGGGAAAACATTCTAAATAAACTCTTTAAGAGGTAAAGACTCTTGTCATAGAGTGAGTGCATATTGTAATTTACAATATAATAAGCAAGATGATGTGTTTTGATTTGTAAATCCACAGGTTGGATGATTTTTTTATGCTCACGTAGAGTGTAAAGTTCTTTCATTCAGCGTAATGAAAACATTATTTAAACATTTGAAGATGCAACGGGGGAGAGCATCTTAGTGACGTAATCGGAATGGAGTGCTGGTATGGGTTGGACATGTGAACGCGTTGAGCTTCTTAAAAAGCTTTGGAGTGAAGGGTTAAGTGCAAGTCAAATTGCTGCTCAATTGGGTGGGGTCAGCAGAAATGCAGTCATCGGCAAAGTACATCGATTAAAGTTACCAGGACGTGGTAAGACAGCACAAGGAAGCACCACGCGTGCGCAAAAAACTCCCGTGGGAAGTAGCAGCCCATCATCTCCACGTGTGCGTCGCAACACATCCACGGTATCGCCAATAAACACATCATCTGTAAGTATTGAAGAAACCGCTTTAAAGACAGAATTTGTAGTGGAAGATGTAAAAGAAGTTGATATGTCCACAAAATCCAATGTAGTTGTGCCTATATCACGTCAACTTAATCTTCTACAATTGAGTGAAAATACATGTAGATGGCCGGTTGGCGATCCATTATCAGCAGATTTTCATTTTTGTGGTGCAGATTCTGATGAAAATAGCCCCTATTGTGCCTTTCATGCTAAGCTAGCATTTCAACCAATATCTGAAAGACGTCGGATAAGAGTGTAATATCCTCAATTGAATCTCGTATTCTACGCCTTCTGCGCTTCGCTATTAAATTTTAATTATCGAATTATTATGAGAAAGAAATTTAATGGAGCTTTTAATGAATGAAAAAATTTCTTCATGAAACTATTCAACGAAACTGTATCTTTTGGTGCTATTGCGCAGCTGTGTGTTGTAAAGTTATATTCCTGTTTATTTTCACAATTTTCTTTAATTTAGTTGTACTGCTTTTAACACTATCCATAGCGACATCTTTTGAATAAGCTAGTTTCTCAATTTCTCATGTTTTTATGCTTCGTGTATTTAATAGAGTAATGCTGTGGTTTATAAAAATAATTTATCGCTTTGCAACCTGAATGAGATCCATTTATATCTCTCTCATTTTAAGTCCTCTTATATTGAATCAATCAAAATCTTTTGTTTGGGCGTCACGAGCGAGATGAGAACTGTGGAGAGTTAAAAACACTTAAAGAAAGGCATGCCTCTTATAAATGCTTTCAAGTGCCAAGGACTTAAAGGGTTGTTGCAACATTGGGAGATGGCAAAGTGTATGATGATGCCAGATTGCCCTTTTATTAAGTATAAAGATAGGGGGTGCTTCATGGATTTATCATTATACTCTTCACGGATGCCGTCGCAAAATAGGCTTGGGAGCGTTGAGAGATGTTTCTTTAAAACAAGCCTGTGAATACATGCAATTCAATGTCATTCTGTTTTGCGTGAGGGATGTGCCCCGTTAAAGAATGCGATAAACAAAAGCGTGAAGCAATACGTAGAATGTAAAATAATATCTTTATAATTTTTTATAAAAAATTATAAAGAAGGGAATATTGTATTCAAGGCTCTTACGAAATATACAAAAACAATAAATTATAAGTATAAATAAATATAAAATCTAGAGCGACCACAATAACATCACTTTCCTTCTCCCGACACAAAACGGCGTAACCAAACATAAAGCGCACCTTCTCCGCCATGCTGACGCGCTGCTTGCTCAAACGCGTGGACATAATATCGAAAAGCTGGTGTTGATAACCAATACGGAACAAATCTATACAAAGCTCCATCGCTCCCAACGGATCGTCCTTTTCCTGTAATCACAAGGACATAACGCAATCCTCTCTGCTGAGAGGACTGTAGAAATTTTTTTAAGAAAAAATAAGCTTCTTCCTGCATATAACCATGGAGATCAAGACGCGCCTCAAGAGGACAACGACCTTGGGAAATTTTACGATATGCAACATGATCAAAGAAATGAATCTTTTGTGCTTGTGTAACTGACCTCTTTTCTCTTTTAATAATTGTCGAGGGTTGTTGATTTTCCTGAGACAATGAGGAGATTTGAGTTACAGGCTGTTTTTTATCATTAATATTTGCAATAGTTTCTGAAGCAGAAGAGAGCATCTTACCGTGAAGCGGTGTTATCGTACGACAAACCATCTCCCATAAAAGACGATCTTGTGAAGCCAATAAATCTCTTTTTTGTCTCCATTTACTTGAGGACATTTTAATTTCTCATAAATCATTGAATGCTTATGGAAGAAAAACAAAAAGTATTTTAATTTTCATTTTCTGTAGCAAAAAGCTTCCAGTTGGGATCTGACGATAAACTATTGCGAACAAAAGTCCAAATATCCCTGATTTCTACAATAGCATCAGGATCACCGTCTATACGCTCGCCCTGTTCATTATAAGTAACAGAAATCATCTCACTGACAATACGTATTGTTAAAAGTTCATCTTTTTCTTGTATTGCCGCCGCAACAAATTCGGCCTTATTAATTCCAACAAAAGTGAATTCTATTCTTTCTTTATTTTTTTCTCGTTGCTCAATAGCCATACAAAAGCTCTCAAAAACATCCTGACAAAGCAAGCTTTTAAGTTGATTGCGATCACCTTTGGCAAAAGCTGTTACAATCATTTCATACGCAATTTGTGCACCTTTTATAAAAAGTTGAGGAGAAAAATGAGGATCAATTCTATGAAATTCCCGCAAATTTTTATTCAAAACACTCCCCTCCGGTGAAATTTTATCAATTTCACTAAAGTCGTCTTTTTGTGAATTTTTCTGATGAGGGAACGAAACAATATTATCAGCCGTTTCTGCTTCAACTTGTTTTTTAGAACGTCGTGAATAAGGATCAAAGGGTGGCTTTTCAAACCCAATTCGTTTCCCTAATACATTACGGAGTTGCACAAAAATAACAACCATAACAACAAGAGCTATGACAAGTATAACGTCAAATTCCATAGGCGCTATCAATCTCCAAAGCTTAAGTCTCTAATAAACATTGCAGTCAATACCATTTATCAATAAATATGTAAAATAAGGAATCTTATCATTCAAATATTTTTATAGATTTTGTATTTAAACGGAGTTCTCTTAAGAATTTCTCCCCCTACTCATCTAGAAGGAAACTTTCATGTGATAAAACTTTATTCTATAAATCCTCGTTTTTTTGTTGTTATCTTTCTTTGCATTCTTTTAATCGAGATTGCTGGTTTTATCTTTGTTGGTCAAGAAATTGGTATTTTGGCAACCTTGAGCTTGGTTATTCTCACAACCATAGTTGGGGTTGTTTTATTGCGAATTCAAGGGATTAGCCTCTTAAAAAATATACAAAATGAACTTATCCAAGGACGCACATTAGAGAATAATATTATTAATGATGCTTTCATCATGTTTAGTGCAATTTTACTTATTCTTCCCGGCTTTGTAACTGACCTCTTGGGAATATTACTTCTTATTAAACCAATTCGCTCTGTTGCTTGGTATTTCTTTGCATCATTAAAAAACAAAATGAATCCCAATACTAAAAGAAAAAATGACTCTGAAAAAATAATTGATCTAAAAGCAGAAGATTACACAATTCATGATACGACAGAATCTCCATGGCGCAAAAATGATGATAACCATTGAAATACCTAAAAAATCTGTAACAAACTAAAAAAATATTCAAGATAAAGAGCGCATTTCTTGCAACCTTTTGCAAGGCGTGATAACCAATCTGGTCTTTAGATCTAAAATAAATATACATATTATAATGGAAGAGGTTTGTCGTATGGCCGAAGATGAAATGAATAACAGTGGTGGAGAGCCGGTTTTTGCTGTATTAACTCAATATTTAAAAGATTTATCATTCGAAAACCCTGGTGCTCCTCGTTCATTACGTGCACGTGAAAAATCACCACAAATTGATATCAATATTAACGTCAATGCTAACCCAATTGGTGATGACAATTATGATGTCGTTTTGTCTCTCTCCGTCAAAGCCAATGATGAAACTGAAACCTTATTTCATGTAGAACTTATTTACGGTGGTGTTTTCCACCTTAAAAACATTCCACAAGAACATGTTATGCCACTGGTCTTTATTGAATGTCCCCGTCTTTTATTTCCATTTGCTCGCCAAATTATATCTGATGCTACTCAAAGTGGTGGTTTTCCACCTTTGTGGATTGATCCTATTGATTTTGCAGCACTCTTCCAAAAGCGTCTTTCTGAAGAGCAAAAAGACAATCAAATACAGCCCTCTTAAAAAATTTATTTTTTTGCTATCAAAAAGCCCCTTGATATATTATTGGTATATTAGGGGCTTTTTTCCTTTAGACGACTTTTGCGGCATGATAAGCCGCAAGCATTGCAATATTGACAACATCTGTATCGCTCCCACTAAACGGTACAATTTGGACAGATTTTTCCAATCCAATTAAAATAGGACCAATGATAGTTGCTTCACCGAGTTCTTGTAACATTTTGCTTGCAATGGAAGATGCGTGATATCCAGGCATAACCAAAATGTTAGCAGGCTCCGTTAATCCCATAAATGGATATTGCTGCATCAATTTGGAATTGAGCGCCACATCAGCGCTTATTTCTCCATCAAACTCAAAATCAACCTTGCGTTCGTGCAAAATATTAATTGCATCCTGAATTTGCTGCGTCGTCTGCCCTTTCATGTAGCCAAACGTAGAAAATGCTAAAAATGCTACCCGTGGTTGATACCCAAATCCACGTACAAACGAAGCTGTTTGTTCCGCTATATCAGCAAATTCTTCAGCATTAGGATTTTCATAAACAGCTGTATCGGCAATAAACACAGTTCGGCCACGGCAAATGGCCATTGAAATACCAATCAATCGTTCTTTTGGTTTTTCATCAATTGCCCGACGTATATCGATCAACGCTGTTTCATAATTGCGTGTCACCCCTGTAACCATTGCATCAGCATCTCCTAGTGCCACCATACACGCAGCAAAATAATTGCGATCATTATTGATACGACGATGACAGTCACGCAACAGCCAGCCTTGACGCTGCATCTTTTTATAAAGATAATTCGCATAAGCATCTGTACGGCAAGAAAGCTTGGCATTTATAATAGAAATACCTTCACGCTCCAAATCAATTCCAGCGATAACAGCTGCTTCTCTTATTTGCTCTTCCCGACCAACCAAAATCGCTTGTCCTAATTTTTGATGAACATAAGAAACGGCTGCCCGCATAACTTGTTCTTCTTCACCTTCTGCAAAAACAATTTGTTTTGGCGCTTGACGAACGTGGTTATAAACCCCACGCATTATCGAAGAAGTAGGATCACGCCTCGCATTTAAATCACGCTCATAGGCCTCTAAATCATCTATGTTCTTTTGTGCAACACCGCTTTCCATTGCTGCTTTTGCTACCGCTATTGAAACAACTGTGAACAAACGCGGATCAAAAGGAACGGGAATGATATAATTAGGACCAAATTTTAATCGCTTTCCACGATAAGCTTCTGCAACGCTGTCAGGTACTTCCTCATGCGCTAAATCGGCAAGAGCCCTTGCCGCAGCAATCTTCATGTCTTCATTAATAACTGTTGCACGCACATCAAGCGCACCACGAAATATATAAGGAAAACAGAGAACATTATTAATCTGATTTGGATAATCGGAACGCCCTGTTGCAACAATAGCATCATGACGCACTTGCATAACCTCTTCCGGTGTAATTTCTGGATCGGGATTGGCCATAGCAAAAATGATCGGCTGCGGCGCCATGGATTTTACCATTTCAGGGGTAAGAGCACCTTTAGCAGAAACCCCGAAAAATATATCTGCTCCTTCCATTGCTTCCATAAGCGTACGTTTATCCGTTTGAATAGCATGCGCAGATTTCCACTGATTCATTCCCTCTTTACGACCTTCATAGACCACACCCTTTGTATCACATAATATGATATTTTCAGAACGAAAGCCCATTGCTTTAATCAGTTCAATACAAGCAATCCCAGCAGAACCAGCACCATTACAGACTAACCGCGTATTTTGCATATCGCGCCCTGTTAAAGTCAAAGCATTGAGAACACCCGCAGCAACAATAATCGCTGTACCATGTTGATCATCGTGAAAAACAGGAATATTCATCACCTCGCGTAGGCGGCTTTCAATCATAAAGCACTCAGGTGCCTTAATGTCTTCAAGATTGATTCCACCAAAAGAAGGTTCTAAATGACGCACCAAATTGATAAAACTTTCCGTATCATTTATATCAATTTCTAAATCAATGGAATCAATATCCGCAAAACGCTTAAACAGCACTGCTTTGCCTTCCATGACCGGCTTAGAGGCAAGTGCACCTAAATTGCCTAACCCTAAAATAGCGGTTCCATTTGAAATAACAGCAACAAGATTACCTTTTGCTGTATAATCATAAGCTAGCGCTGGATTTTGAGCAATTGCCTTAACTGGAACGGCAACACCTGGTGAATAAGCAAGTGCTAAATCATGCTGTGTTGCCATAGACTTTGTTGCAATAATCTCAAGCTTTCCTGGTCGACCACGACTATGAAAATCTAGAGCTTCTCTTTCGCTCGCACTGTAAACAGTTTGAGACATTTTCTGATCCTGCTCGCTCTTTTTCATCTCACTTTATTTTCTCCAAAAACAGTGTAAATTTTGCTTGATAATGCGTATAGTCATTAAATTTGATTCATATATTAGAAATCGCTATTCTTGCCTTAGCAAATCTGATGATGCGTTGCAATTTAGAGATAAATAGATATTGAAGTAAACAAAAAAGAGTAAAAACTTCACTTAAAGGAAACAGGCCTCGTACAAATGGATAAAAAAAACAATCATAAAAATAATTTAATTCCACAGCCTGCCTCCCCATCTGCTTCCTCTCAAGAACGTCTTACACCTATGATGGAGCAGTACATAGAAATCAAAGCCGTCCATCATGATTCCCTTCTCTTTTACCGAATGGGGGATTTTTATGAATTATTTTTTAATGATGCGATTGAAGCTGCTCAGGCTTTAGGAATCACACTCACAGCACGCGGAAAACATTTAGGACAAGATATTCCTATGTGTGGTGTTCCCGTTCATGCTGCAGATGATTATTTACAAAAACTGATTGCTTGTGGTTACCGAGTTGCTGTTTGTGAACAAATAGAAGATCCTGCTGAAGCAAAAAAACGTGGCTCAAAATCTGTTGTTCGGCGTGATGTTGTTCGTCTTGTAACACCTGGAACAATAACAGAAGAAAAACTCCTTGATCCAACACGCGCAAATTATTTGATGACACTTTCCCGTATAAAAACTAGCGATGGAGAGGAATTTGCTCTTTCTTGGATTGATATCTCAACAGGCATATTTCGTGTAACAGAGAGCCGCCAAGAAAAACTTTTAGCAGATATTATGCGTGTGGATCCACAAGAAATCATTGTTTCTGATTCATTTTTTCATGATAAATCTCACAAGTCACTTTTTAGTGTTCTTGATCGTATCGTTTCACCTCAACCTGCTTGTCTCTTTGATGCACTCACCGCTGAACGCGATATTTGCAATTATTTTAAACTCTCAACTCTTGAAGGCGTTGCCGATTATTCACGCTGTGAACTCTCTGCAATTGTAGCTGCTATTCGTTATATCGAAAAAACACAAATCACGCATCGCCCTCCCCTCATGCAGCCTGAGCGCCAAAATGAAAGTGCAACTCTTTTTATTGATGCTGCAACCAGACTAAGCCTTGAACTTATTCGTACGACATCAGGTCAACGGGATGGAAGTTTATTAAAAGCTATTGATCGCACTGTAACAGGAGGAGGATCACGCCTTCTTATTGACCGCCTTATTGCTCCCCTCACAACTCCTTCAGCTATTGATACGCGTTTGGATTCTATCGATTTTTTTCTACGTAATCCTTCTCTTGCAGAAGCGATAAAGCTTATTTTAAAGGGGGGACCAGATATGCCCCGCGCCGTTTCACGTTTGGCTCTTGGACGAGGAGGTCCCCGTGATATGGCGACAATCCAGCGTGGCTTTGAAATCATTCATGAATTGCATCAACTTCTTGATAATGAGCTTCTGCCTCAAGAAATAAGTGATGTACAACAGGTGTTCTCAAAATTACCCACAGCGTTATACTTTCATTTAGAACAGGCATTAGCTGATGATCTCCCACTCCTTAAACGTGATGGTGGTTTTATTCGTTCTAATTATCATAAAGAGCTCGATGAAATGCGTGCTTTACGTGATGAATCTCGCCGTGTCATTGCTGAACTTCAAGCGCAATATGCCCAAGAAACAGATATTAAGACGCTTAAAATAAAGCATAATAATATTCTAGGTTATTTCATTGAAGTAACCAGCACACAAGCATCTTCCCTTACAAATAATCCACAAGCTAAAGCACGTTTTATTCATCGGCAAACAATGGCAAACGCTATGCGTTTTACGACAACAGAGCTCGCTGACCTTGAAAGCCGTATTGCCCATGCTGCCAATCACGCATTGACACTTGAACTAGAGATTTTTGATATTCTCGTTCATGAAATTACCAAACAAGTTGATTTTATTCGTAAAGCCTCTGAAGCACTTGCTATTTTAGATGTCTCTGTCGCTTTAGCATATCTTGCTGAAGAACAAGGATATTGCCGCCCTAAAATTGATCTTTCACTTACCTTTCGCATTACAGCAGGACGCCATCCTGTCGTTGAGCAAGCACTCCGCAAACAAGCAGCAGAACCTTTTATTGCCAATAATTGTGATCTCTCTGTGCAAGAAAATCAGCAATATGCAGCAATCTGGCTGTTGACAGGGCCTAATATGGGAGGAAAATCAACTTTTTTGCGGCAAAATGCTCTTATTGCTATTATGGCGCAAATGGGGTCCTTCGTTCCAGCAACTTCAGCACATATTGGTGTCGTTGATCGCCTATTTAGTCGCGTTGGGGCTTCCGATGATCTTGCACGAGGGCGCTCAACCTTTATGATGGAAATGGTTGAAACAGCAACGATTCTCAATCATGCTAGCCACCATTCCCTTGTTATTCTTGATGAAATAGGACGTGGAACATCAACCTTTGATGGACTTTCTATTGCTTGGGCTGCTGTTGAATATCTCCATGAAGTTAACCATTGTCGTGCTATTCTTGCTACCCATTTTCATGAAATGACTGCACTTACCGAAAAACTTGACAGACTGCATAATGTAACCATGAAAGTCAAAAATTGGGATGGTGATGTAGTTTTTCTTCATGAGGTCACACCAGGAGCCGCTGACCGTTCCTATGGTGTACAAGTCGCAAAGCTTGCTGGACTTCCCCCAGCCGTTATTACACGAGCAACAGATGTACTCCATCAATTAGAACAAGGCGAAATGGCTGGAAAAGGACATAAACTCATTGATGATTTACCACTCTTTTCTCTTAAAGCAACATCTCCCGTCAATGAAGCAAAAAACAAACATTGTATACTTCACGAAGCTTTAAAAAATATTCATCCCGATGAACTCTCTCCTAAACAAGCTTTAGAAGCAATTTACCACCTCAAACAGCTTGAAAAGAGTAACCCTTTATAGAAAACAGATGTTATTTTTTATTAAAAAACCTTCTTAATAGGAGATAACGTAACCATTTTTGATATACCACAGCATAAACAGTTATTTATCGTATTCCCATCGCTTTTCTACATAATATATTTTGATAAGTGTAATTGCCTATAGGCAAAACCCTATGCATTATATTTCATATTCCCTTAGATTAATATTGGCTCTTATACAAAAAATTGGTCAAGATCGACTATTTTTACAAGATAGTCGTTTTTTGTAAAGATTGTCATGAAATCTCCTCCACCTTGCAAATACGCCATATTTAGTGAATTATGCTTTTTCACGATCGATATTATTGTTATCATAGCAACATTTCTAGTTTAAAGCTGTTGGTGTTGGAATGCCATCCCATTTTGCATAATAAATTCATAGATAATGGGTCTCGTATTTTCTTCACATTTTAAGTTATAAAGAGCTCTTTTACTGTTTTCATATGAAACATATAATCAGATATATCACAGCTGTACTTTATTTTCATAAACATCCTTCAACTCCTTCCCACACCTTAATGGATAAGGATTTTCATTCGAATAAAGTCTGCAAATAGTCCAGCTTCTAACGAATTTTCCTTGACTTCCTAATCATGTGCTTCTCTTAAACTCAAAGCTTTACAAACAAGTCTAAGAATATTCACCACACACTAAAAACACACTTAATATTTAAGGAAGATGCCGTATATCACAGCTCTAAATGACAGTGTTTTTACGGTACAACAAGATAATGCCACCAGTACAATAAATATCTTTCATAAATTATGAGTAATAAGAAATCATAATCTCATATAAGATTGGAATATGATATGAAAAGTAATTATACTGTATCTGTCTTACATAGCTGCTAAAATAAGCAATCTACCGCAGTTTTTAGTTGTATTGATAGCTTTTTAATCATACTCATCATGACTCGAAATATTCTGATAAGTTCATAAACTCATAAAATAATTAGCTTAGAATATCGTGCAAAAGATGCAAAAAATCAGAGCACTATCTCTATTCAACTCATCAAATATTACGTACTGCACCCTTTGCAGCAGATGTGGTCATCGCTGCATAGGCTTTGAGAGCCTTTGAAACTTTACGCTGACGCTTCTCAATCGGTTGCCAAGCGCCTTTTCCTTTTGCTTCCATCTTAGAACGGCGCTGGTTCATCTCAACGTCATCCACCAACATATGAATTCTACGATTTGGAATATCAATTTCTATGATATCCCCCTCTTCCACCAACGCAATTTCTCCTCCTTCAGCAGCTTCTGGTGAAATATGTCCTATTGAGAGCCCTGAACTTCCACCTGAAAAACGTCCATCTGTAACAAGTGCACAAACCTTGCCTAATCCTTTAGATTTGAGATAACTCGTTGGATAAAGCATTTCTTGCATTCCAGGTCCACCACGTGGGCCTTCATAACGGATTAAAACAATTTCACCTATTTTAATCTTATCAGTTAATATAGCTGAAACAGCTGAATCTTGGCTTTCAAAAATTCTTGCCGGACCTTTAAAAGTTAAAATTGATTGATCAACGCCTGCTGTTTTTACAATGCAGCCATCTTTTGCAAGATTCCCATAAAGAACTGCCAATCCTCCATCTTGTGAATATGCGTGTTCCCTATCGCGAATCACACCTTTTTCACGATCAAGGTCAAGGGTCTCATAGCGACAAGATTGACTAAAAGCTGTCTGTGTTGGAATACCACCTGGAGCGGCACGATAAAATGCATGAACTGTTGGCTCATTAGTTTGCTTTACATCCCAGCGGTAAAGAGCTTCTTTCATTGTTTTTGCGTGAACCGTATAAGTTGATGTATCAATGAGTCCTGCCGCATCCAGTTCACCTAAAAGCCCCATAATACCACCAGCGCGATGAACATCTTCCATATGTACATTTGCAACAGCAGGAGCAACCTTACATAAAACAGGAACACAACGTGAAAGATGATCAATATCCGTCATGGTAAAATCCACCTCACCTTCTTGCGCTGCAGCTAAAAGATGCAGTACTGTATTGGTTGATCCCCCCATGGCAATATCAACGGTCATTGCATTTTCAAAAGCCTTGCGTGAAGCAATAGAGCGCGGCAAAACTGTTTCATCATCTTCTTCATAATAACGTTTAACCAATGCAACAATCTGTTTTCCAGCTTCTTCAAAAAGCATTCGTCGATCTGCATGTGTTGCTAACATTGATCCATTTCCGGGAAGAGAAAGCCCCAATGCTTCCGTTAAGCAATTCATAGAATTGGCCGTAAACATTCCTGAACAAGAACCACATGTAGGACAAGCAGCACGCTCCATTTCAGCAACTTCTTCTTCTGAATTTTGTTCTGAAGCTGCTGCAACCATGGCATCGACCAAATCAACCGTTAGATCTTGATCCTTCCATTTAATCTTACCTGCTTCCATAGGACCGCCTGAAACAAAGATTGTCGGAATATTCAACCGTAAAGCAGCCATTAACATACCAGGTGTAATTTTGTCACAATTAGAAATACAAACAAGTGCATCTGCACAGTGTGCATTAACCATATACTCTACAGAATCAGCAATGATTTCACGTGAGGGCAACGAATAGAGCATTCCATCGTGCCCCATCGCAATTCCATCATCTACAGCAATGGTATTAAATTCTTTCGCAACACCACCGGCAACTGCTATCTGTTGTGCGACTAATTGCCCAAGATCTTTTAAATGAACATGCCCTGGTACAAATTGTGTAAAAGAATTCGCAATCGCAATAATGGGTTTACCAAAATCAGTATCTTTCATCCCTGTTGCACGCCAAAGTCCGCGGGCTCCTGCCATATTACGCCCGTGGGTTGATATTCTTGAACGGTAAGAAGGCATTATTTTTTTCCCCTCAAATAATTCCATTTTGCTTGTTGTGCTGTAACTTCATTATAAAAACAAGAGCTTTAATATTCAAAAGAGAAAAATACCTTGTACTGCGGCATTTGAAGCACAAAATTAAAAGCTCTGCATAAACTTTTTCATAAAGCCTTTGTTTTTTATTACCTGTTAATCAACATCTAATCCCTGTGCAAGTCCACGTTTGAGACAAATATCAAAACGCTTCAGTATGACACGAACTGTTCCAGATTTTTGTATGCCAGATTTGGTTAGCATATTGCATCTATCTGTTTGCGTAATTTCTGGAATTGGAAAGAATATAAAGAAATCGTGATAAAAATCTATCATCTCCTTATAATTCAGCTTTACACCTTTCAAACGCATTCATAAAAATATCTTTTAAATAATGATGACGCATTATCTCATGCTTTTGTTTTTACACTCTTCAATAGAGCTACTCCCCTCAGGAAGAACAAAACACACCAAACAAAATACACTTGTATAGCCTTTATACTCATTTTAAAGAGACATCTTTCAATGCACTCGAGCCCATTTCACGATAGCGCCTATGAATGGTATAACAGCCCCCGTGAATAATATAAATCTATAAGGGACATCTTCACACTTATGAAGAAGAAAACTGACACCATCATACATTTTTTTATCCCCATATCGTGAACGTCCTTGGTAATTGAGACAATTAAAAAGAGATATTTTTATTCCTTTCTTCAAGTGTTTTTATCCACATGGCTCTCCCTGCTTATGACATCAAGCAAGTGACTTTAATTGTTTCAATATAAGAAGATCTCAAATGAGAGAACCTTATGATATTCGGGACTCTCATTCCAGTTGTAAAAAATTAATTATGAATATAAATCAATACTTAATCTAATTATAACTCACATTACACCCTTTACGAAAAAACAGATAGAATTTATAAAGAGTACAGCTTTTTCTCGTAAGGTAATCTAGTGCAGAGTTACAATTTGTAGTTCATGCTCATTGGCTCCAGCAAGGGCGATAGAACGCTCATCGGATAAAATGATAGGATAACCTGTTTCACCAAAGAGAGCCCATATCGTAATGCCTGGGGTCATTGGTGGAAGATCTGGAAAGTTTTTAGCCAGATCATCCGTACAAACTTTTTTTAAATAGGCAATCTGTCCCGCATCAGAGTAGGATGTGTTCTGAAACGACAAGTTTTGTTTGTGTTCTCCCATTTCACTGTTCCTTTACGCCTTAACTTTTATGACTCACCACTACTGACTTTAATTGGAATCTGTTTTATTTCTTTTTTTAATTTTGGTTGATACAGATTAATTGATAAAAGACCATTTTTCAACTCTGCATTTGTAACATGCATCCCTTCCGCGAGAACAAAGGTTCGCTGGAATTGTCGCGCAGCTATACCGCGATATAAATATTGATGATTTTGGTTGTCTGTTTGTTTACCATGAATAACCAATTGATTATCATCGAGTAAAATATTAAGATGGTTAATCTTAAATCCAGCAACAGCCAAAGTTATCCGGATATGATTTGCATCATCACTTTTATGCAAACGTTCAATATTATAGGCTGGGTAAGCCTCATCAGCTTTACCGATACGTTGCAATATTTTTTCTACGGTTTCAAACCCTAAAAGAAAAGGATTGGAGAAAGGCGTCACATGTGTCATTCATGAGTATCCTCTTTAAAACGGCTTTACTTGACCAAACTCTATAAAAGTGTTCGCTGCACTCCTCTCATATGGCGAGCGTGAATGATAACTTCAAGAGAGAAGATTTAAGAGAGTTCAATGCCTCAAAGTAACATAAAATTATCAAAGGTGCGAAATTTATCTAGTATATTGTATAATAAAGATGAAATTGCGGAAATATTTCGCCGTTTTTCTGTGCAACGCCCAACACCTAAGAGTGATCTTAACTACATAAATACTTTTACACTTTTAGTTGCCGTTGTGCTTTCGGCTCAAGCGACAGATGTAAGCGTTAATAAAGCGACAAAAGAATTATTTTGCCTTGCTGATCAACCGGAAAAAATGGTTGCATTAGGGGAAGAAGAAATAGCAAATCATATCCGTTCAATTGGCCTTTGGCGTGCAAAAGCACGTAATGTTTATGCGCTTTGCAACTGTTTAATTGATTATTATGGCGGTCAAGTACCCGATACGCGTGAAGCACTCATGGCCCTTCCTGGAGTGGGGCGCAAAACGGCTAATGTGGTCTTGAATGTTGCTTTTGGTCAGCCTACATTGGCAGTAGATACACATATTTTTCGCTTAAGCAATCGTCTTGGTTTGGCGCCTGGAAAAACACCAGAAATTGTTGAGAAAAAATTATTAAAGATTATACCGGTTCATTATATTCGCCATGCGCATCATTGGCTGATTTTACATGGTCGCTATATTTGTCAAGCCCGTAAACCACAATGTACGCAATGCATTATTGCCGATTTATGTAAAGCAGCCATCAAAACAAATGCAATTCCAGCACCTTTGGTTGAGCTTCAAGGCAATGGAGCGCCGATTTTTTTGTAATACGGTCTTGCTATTTTGTGTATACTAGCTTATGAAAACGTCTTTAAGAGCCGCCCGGCAGGGCATGCCGTGGCTGTTTAAATGCTTGTTCAAGCGTTGGTCCGCTTGAGTGAATAAAATGTTTGATTGAATAAATTAATGTACGGAGTAGCAAAATGCCCAAGATGAAGACCAAATCATCCGCTAAAAAGCGGTTTAAAATCACTGCGTCAGGCAAAATTAAAGTAGCAGCTGCCGGTAAGCGCCACGGCATGATTAAGCGTTCGAATAAATTTATTCGCGATGCACGTGGAACAATGGTTTTGTGTGAACAAGATGCTAAAAAAGTCATTCAGCATTATTTGCCGAATGGTATTTAAACCTTACGCTTTTGATTTTGAGGAGATTATAATATGGCTCGTGTGAAAAGAGGTGTGACAGCACACGCTAAGCACAAAAAAGTTCTTAAACAGGCTGAAGGTTTTTACGGTCGTCGTAAAAATACCATTCGTGCAGCTAAAGCAGCGGTTGATCGTTCAAAGCAATACGCTTATCGTGACCGCAAAAATAGGAAACGTACTTTCCGTGCTTTGTGGATTCAGAGAATTAATGCGGCTGTTCGCGCAGAAGGTTTAACTTATGGACGTTTTATTGATGGCTTATCAAAAGCCGGTATTGAGGTTGATCGTAAGGTTCTTTCAGATATAGCAATCCATGAGGCAGAAGCATTTTCTGCTTTAGTTGCTTCGGCAAAAAAAGCTTTAGAATATTTAAAAGATACGACACCTAATGCTTTCGAAGGCGCTGTCAAATAAGCCAGTCGTGTTCTCTTAAAGCATTCATTTATTCGAGGTCCCGTGCTGGCTATTGCGAGTGCGGGTTTTTCTTTATTAAAAAATAGGCAAAAATATGAATGATATTGAGCGTCTGGAACAAGAAATTTGTTTAGCCTTAGAGGCAGCAGGTGATGAACAAGCACTTGAAGAAGTGCGTATTGCAGCATTGGGTAAAAAAGGTAGTATCTCTGAAAAATTAAAAGAATTAGGAAAAATGGATGCTGGCGAGCGCCATAAAGTTGGACCAGTTCTTAATGGATTAAAAAATCGCATTTTAGAATTATGGGCACAAAAGCGTGATCTTCTGAAAAGACAGGCAATGGATGCCCGTCTTTCTCGTGAAACAGTTGATGTTACCTTGCCTGTTCGCTCTTCACCTATAGAACGGGGACGCATTCATCCTATTTCACAAGTGATTGAGGAAATTATTGCCATTTATACAAAGTTGAGTTTTTCTCTTGCAGAGGGACCTGATATTGAAACAGATTATTATAATTTTACAGCATTGAATTTTCCTGAAGGGCATCCAGCGCGTGAAATGCATGATACCTTCTTTTTTGATGTTGATAAAATGGGAGAACGAAAATTATTGCGAACCCATACATCACCCGTACAAATTCGCACACTAGAAAAACAAAAAGCACCGATACGAATCATTATTCCTGGAAAAACTTACCGCATGGATTCGGATGCAACACATTCTCCCATGTTCCATCAGGTCGAGGGTCTTGTCATTGATAAAACCTCCACCATTGCACATATGATGTGGCTGCATGAAACTTTTTGTAAAGCATTTTTTGAAGTTCCCTCTGTAAAAATGCGTTTTCGTCCCTCTTTTTTCCCTTTTACCGAACCATCTATGGAGGTAGATATTCAATGTGATCGTTCTGGTTCAGAAGTAAAGTTCGGAGAAGGGCAGGATTGGTTGGAAATTTTAGGATGCGGAATGGTGCATCCCCAGGTGTTGAAAAATGTTGGTTTAGATCCAGATGAATATCAAGGTTTTGCATGGGGCATGGGCATTGATCGTATTGCCATGTTGAAATACGGTATGCCTGATTTGCGGGCTTTTTTTGATGCTGACCTGCGTTGGTTAGACCATTATGGCTTTCGTTGCTTTGATATGCCTGCTTTTTTTCCTAATAGAAATGTGTGATCTTAGTCATCGCTTTCATGTGAGGTTTTAAAATGAAGTTTACATTGTCCTGGTTAAAAGATCACTTAGAAACAAATGCATCTTTGAATGAAATTTGTGAAAAATTAACCGCTATAGGTCTTGAGGTTGATTACGTTGATGATCGGTCTTCTTTAAAAGGTTTTGTGATTGCAAAAGTTTTAACAGCAATAAAGCATCCTGATGCAGATAAACTTCAAATTTTATCAGTCGATACAGGGACTTCCACACCTGTTCAAGTTGTCTGTGGAGCACCAAATGCACGCGCAGGTCTTGTTGGTGTTCTGGCACTACCAGGCACTTATATTCCAGGACTTGATGTAACATTATCTGTAGGAAAAATCCGAGGTGTTGAAAGTTTTGGGATGATGTGTTCACAAGCGGAGCTTGAATTATCAAATGAGCATGATGGGATTATTGAACTTCCAGAAGATGCACCTATTGGAGGTTCATTTGCAGCTTATGCTGGTTTAGATGATCCGGTTATTGATATTGGTTTGACCCCTAATCGTTCCGATTGCACAGGTGTTCGTGGTATTGCACGTGATCTTGCTGCCGCTGGAATGGGAAAATTAAAAGAATTATCCTTGTCAAAATTTGATCCTTCCTTTGAAACACCTCTCGATGTTTCATTAGATTTTTCGCAAGATTCATCATTATGTTTAGGTTTTGCTTGGCGTGAAGTGCGCAATGTTCAAAATGGTGCATCACCACAGTGGATGCAACAGCGTTTGAATGCAATTGGTCTGAGACCGATTAATGCGCTTGTTGATATGACCAATTACATCAGTTTTGACCTTGGTCGTCCGCTCCATGTTTTTGATGCAGATAAAATTAAAGGTAATTTGTGTGTACGTTGCGCGCGTGAAGGAGAGCAGCTTCAAGCACTGAACGGAAAAATCTATCATCTGGGCCCTAAGAATTGTGTCATTGCAGACGACGAGGGGGTTGTTTCGATTGCCGGTATCATGGGCGGAGAAAGAACGAGTTGTGATGAAACAACACATCGCGTTATTATTGAATCGGCGCTTTGGGATGCGCGAAGCATTGCACAAACAGGAAGAGCATTAGGTCTTATCAGTGATGCACGTTATCGATTTGAACGAGGTGTTGATCCGGCTTTTATAGACACAGGACTTGAGATTGCAACAAAATTGGTCTTACGTCTTTGTGGTGGTGAAGTATCTAAAAAGAGGATCGTTGGCTATCAGCAACAAGAAATCAAACAGATCGCTTTTCCTTTTTCTGAAATTAAACGTTTAACAAATTTGGAAATAGAACCTGAAAAAGTCATCTCTATTTTAACAAAACTTGGATTTTTTGTTGAAGGAAAAGGAGAAGTCGTTACGGTAAAAGTACCATCATGGCGCCCTGATATTATGGGTAAAGCCGATTTGGTGGAAGAGGTTATGAGAATTTATGGGTTAGATAAAATTAAACCTATTCCTTTGGAAAACTTTGCAGAAGGAAAAGATCAAATTTTAACATGCGCACAAATTCGTTCACGTGCTACACGTTTGGCTCTAGTGCAACGTGGTATGAAAGAAGCGGTGACATGGTCTTTTATTTCTGAAAATCAAGCTCTTGCTTTTGGAGGAGGTCAAGAAGAGCTTAAATTAGTTAATCCTATTGCTGCTGATATGTCAATGATGCGTCCTTCCCTTTTACCTGGCTTGATTATGGCGGCACAAAGAAATGCTGATCGTGGTTTTTCCGATCTTGCTTTGTTTGAAGTTTCAAGTATTTATGAGGGCGACACCCCTGATAAACAACACCGTGTTGTTAGTGGAATTCGTCGCGGAACAGAGCAATTTAAAGGGGCTGGGCGTTTTTGGAATGGAAATGCAACCGTCGTTGATGTTTTTGATGCCAAAGCAGATGCTTTAGCTATTTTAGAAGCATGCGATATGGATGTTGGGAAAGTGCAGATTGAAGTTGGAGCACCGGATTGGTATCATCCTGGTCGTTCAGGTGTCATAAAACTTGGATCAAAGATTATTCTTGGTTTTTTTGGTGTTTTTCATCCTGCTACATTAGAAAAGTTAGATGTCAGTGGCCCTTTATGCGGCTTTGAAATTTTTCTAGATCGAATTCCAGAATCAAAGAAAAAAACGACCAAAAGCCGTCCTCCTTTGAAACTCTCACCTTTTCAAATGGTGCGGCGTGATTTTGCCTTTATAGCGGATAAAACTGTTGCCTCTTCTCTTATTATTCGGGCGGCAAGTGGAGCCGATAAAAAACTTATTCATTCAGTGCAGGTTTTTGATATTTTTGAAGATTTAAGCTTTGGTGAAGATAAAAAATCTGTTGCAATTGAAGTAACTATTCAGCCCATAGAACGGACTTTAACAGATGAAGATTTAGAAAAGCTTGCCTCAAAGATCGTGGATAATGTTACCAAAATGACAGGTGCATATTTACGCTACTGAGTATTCTCATTTTTTATGAGATATTTTACATGAAGTGGGAGCATCTTTGAGTGCTCCCTTTTTGTTTGGCATTCAAGAGCTATAGAACTTCTTGAAAGGGGACCTCCTTACCAAAACAAGCTGCTTAAATCATCAATTTTTTCAATATGAAAAAACTGTTTTTAAACATTTTGAAAAGTTATTTTTCTCTTAATCCTTCATTGCAAATGTAAAAGATAACTGCTATTGCTAAATGATAATGCAAATTATTTGCAATAAAAAGAAGGCATATAAAGGAAAGAGAGAATCAATGAACGTAAGAACGTTTTTCACCATAGTTTTTGGAAGTGTTATTTTTTTTACACCTAATTTTGCTTTGTGTGCTGGTAAATTTAAAGCTGTTACGACATTCACTATCATTGCTGATATGGCACGCAATGTAGCAGGTGATGCCGCTGATGTTGAATCCATTACAAAACCAGGTGCGGAAATTCATGAATATCAACCCACCCCACGCGATCTTATGCGTGCTCAGGGAGCTAACCTTGTATTGTGGAATGGTTTAGAGTTAGAGCTTTGGTTTGAAAAGTTTTTTCAAAATATCAAGGATGTTCCAAGTGTTGTTGTTTCAAAAGGTATTGTACCCATTAAAATTGGTGAAGGCCCCTTTAGCGGTAAACCTAATCCTCATGCGTGGATGTCACCGACCTCTGCTTTGATTTACGTTGATAATATTCGCGATGCTTTTGTAAAATATGATCCTGAACATTCTGAAATTTATAAACAGAATGCTGAAATTTATAAACAGAAAATTCGTGCAACGATTGATCCAATTAGGGCTGAATTAGAAGCTGTACCGCAAGACAAACGTTGGCTTGTGACAAGTGAGGGGGCTTTTAGCTATTTGGCGCGTGATTTTGATCTAAAAGAACTTTATTTATGGCCCATCAATGCTGACCAACAAGGAACACCACAGCAGGTCAAGCATGTTATTGATATGGTTCGCAAATACAATATTCATGCAGTTTTTTCTGAAAGCACTATTTCCCCTGCGCCTGCTAAGCAGGTTGCCAGAGAAACAGGGGCTAAATACGGTGGTGTTCTTTATGTTGATTCTTTAAGTGAGAAAAATGGTGAGGTACCCACTTATATTGATTTATTACGTGTCACGAGTGGGCGTATTAGCAATGCTTTAGTAGAGGGAGTAAAAAGCCAATGACGGAATGTGGAATATTTGCCCAAGGAGTAACGGTAACATATCGTAATGGACATACAGCTTTGCGCGAAGTGAATTTTGAAAGTCCAAAGGGTTCTATTACGGCATTGGTTGGTGTTAATGGATCCGGTAAGTCAACGTTATTTAAAGCGATTATGGGGTTTGTACGCCCCTCAAAGGGAAAAATTCGCATGTTTGATTTACCTGTTGATATAGCTTTGAAAAAAAACCTCATTGCTTATGTTCCTCAAAGTGAAGATGTTGATTGGAATTTTCCTGTCTTGGTTGAAGATGTTGTATTGATGGGGCGGTATGGTCATATGAATTTCTTTCGCTATGCCCGTACACAAGATTATGAAGCCGTTCGTATTGCCTTAGAACGCGTTGATATGTTGGCTTTTGCCAAGCGCCAAATTGGAGAACTTTCTGGTGGACAGAAAAAGCGTGTTTTCCTAGCGCGCGCTCTTGCACAGAAAGCAAAAGCTATTTTATTAGATGAGCCGTTTACAGGGGTTGATGTTACAACAGAAGATAAAATCATTGCTTTGTTACAAGATCTTCGTAAAGAAGGAGCAGTGATCTTGGTTTCAACTCACAATTTGGGTTCTGTTCGCGAATTTTGTGATCATACAGTTTTAATAAAAGGGACCGTTTTAGCTTCTGGGTTAACAGAAAAAATCTTTACAAAGGAAAATCTGGAGAAAACTTTTGGAGGATCTTTGCACCACCATATTTTTGATCTTCAAACCACAAAAAAAAATGATGTTTTCATGGGAAGAAAGCAGTCTGCCGTTTGTGAAGATATTGAAAGAGTGGAGCACGTTGCATGATTTCTTGGTTGCTTGAGCCACTGAGCTATCAATATATGGTGAATGCAATGTGGGTTTCTGGGTTAGTTGGGTGTGTTTGTGCCTTTCTTTCGGCTTTTTTGATGTTAAAAGGTTGGTCATTGATTGGTGATGCACTTTCCCATTCGATTGTTCCTGGTGTAGCAGGAGCTTACCTTTTAGGGTTACCTTTTTCACTCGGCGCTTTTTTTTCTGGTGGTCTTGCAGCAGCAGCAATGCTCTTTTTTAACCACCGGACAAAGCTTAAAGAAGATACCATTATTGGGCTCATTTTTTCTTCCTTTTTTGCCTTTGGGTTGTTTCTCAAATCATTAAAACCAATGGCTGTTAATATTGATACGATTGTTTTGGGAAATATTTTAGCAGTGAGTTCAACAGATATTCTACAATTGGCTTTTATCGGCTTTGTTTCGTTGCTTATATTGCTTTTGAAATGGAAAGATCTTCTTGTTTCGTTATTTGATGAAACGCATGCGCATGCCATTGGATTAAACGTAAAATTTTTAAAGATTCTCTTTTTCACATTGCTTGCCGCTTGTACCGTTGCTGCGATGCAAACCGTTGGAGCGTTCTTAGTCATTTGTCTTGTTGTGACACCTGGGGCAACGGCCTATCTTTTAAGTGATCGTTTCGTAAACATCTTGGTTATTGCAGTTGTAATTGGAACCTTCACAAGTGTCTTGGGTGTTTATGTGAGTTATTTTTTGAATGCACAAACGGGGGGGGTTGTAGTGCTTTTTCAAGCATCTTTATTTGTTTTGGCTTTTATTTTTGCTCCTAAACATGGGTTTATTGCTGCGCGCTTACGCATAAATGCGGCAAAAAAGGGTGTAATATTATCATGATTGATCAATTACTGCTTCCGTTTCAGTTTTCTTTTATGCTTAAGGGTATGCTTATTGTCATGATTCTTTCTATTCCCATGGCGATGCTTTCCTGTTTTCTTATTTTGAAAGGATGGGCGCTGTTAGGCGATGCCATTTCTCATGCAGTTTTTCCAGGTGTTGTTGTTGGTTATATGACAACACCATGGGTAATCGCATTTTTAACTTCTTTGCCATTTGCTTGGTTTCAGCATATGCGTCCAGAGAATATTACAATGACTTTGATTACTTGCGGTGCTTTTGTTGCAGGAATGGTGTGTGCACTATTAACGGGTTTTTTAGGGAGCAATAGCCGTATCAAACAGGATACGGTGATGGGCGTGGTCTTTTCTTCAATGTTTGGTTTAGGGCTTGTTTTAGCCACGTCTATTTATAGTAGCTTAGATTTGAATCATATTCTATTTGGTAATCTCTTGGGTGTTAACTGGCTTGATATAACGCAGACGGCAATCATTTCTGCTGTTGTCACTTTTATTTTAGCAGCAAAATGGCGCGACTTTATGCTGTATATTTTTGACACAGTTCAAGGACGTGCAATGGGGTTACCAATATCTCTACTCCACTATACCCTGCTAACGATGATTTCTCTTACAATTGTTGCGGCTTTGAAAGCTGTAGGTATCGTACTCGTTATTTCTTTACTGATAGCACCAGGAGCAATTGCCTATCTTGTCACAAAGCGGTTTTCTTTTATGTTAATGATCGCGATACTTGTTGCAGCTTTTTCTGGTTTTTTAGGGATTTATCTCAGCTTATTTATCGGCTCTGATTCTGCTTCCACAATTGTGTTGATCTTGACGTTGATTTTTATGGCTATTTTCATGATGATTTTCTTTCGTCGAAACACAGTTCAAGAGACTTGAAAGTGTTAAAATTCATGCATATCAGCCATGCATTTTTATATATTGTTTCTCATTTTTATTTTAATTAGAGTTTGGGGTGCTAGGTTATTTTTCCTCCTAATATCTAGCAGGTGAATGCAGTAAATTTTCTCCCCCCCAACACTGCATTCTTAATTAAGAGGCTGCATTGATTTCTTCTGCAGCCTTTTTATTTTTTTGTTTTTCTAAAATCTCTCCTCTTTTCTTGAAATCATTTAAAATGATTATAATATTGTGTAAGCTATTCGGTATTTTCAAGGAACTTATAACAGCAAAGACACTTACGCATGAAGGGGTAGAGCGTAATTGTACACTCAGACATGTAAACAGAAAAAAACAGATACAATGTTTTTGTATAGGGTTTTGCGTAGAGGAAAATAGTACGAGAAAATGAAAAAAGATTTGAAGATATCGCACCCTTTACGTATCTGCTATTATATAGCAGGGTGGGCGATGGTTATATTAGGTATTATCGGTGTCGTATTACCTATTATGCCAACTGTGCCTTTTTTATTGGTTGCCTCATGGTGTTTTACGCGTTCTTCTCCACGTTTTCATCAATGGTTGAATAATCATCGTATTTTTGGTCCCCCTATTAAGCGATGGGAAGAAAAAAAAGCAATCTCTCCATTCGTTAAAGTTTTTGCAATGATGAGTATGACAGGAGGATTTTTATCCTTTTTTGTAATGCTACACCCTCCTTTGTGGATTTCTTTACTTGTTGCGGTTATATTATTGCTGATTGCCATTTATATTGTAACACGTCCATCTTCCTAATGATAAAAAAGGCTTTATGGGATACTCTTTTTAGCTTCAACTTATTTGTAAAAACTATGAGAACTTTTAAGTTTTGAATATAAGCTCTCCATTTCCAAAATGCATATGAAATAGCAAGCTTTTTGAACGCAATTAATTAATAATATGTTTGTGAAATAATTTTTATGAACACTCAAAATGTTCTCACTTGGTAAACAATGATAAATCACATTCATGGAAGAGAGTCATTATTTTTGTAAAGCATGTTTGTATGAATCTCTACATATACATCATTAAAAAGTCATTGATATGATAGTCATTTCTTTCTAAAAGACATTTCGTTTGTTTTCATATCTCTTAATGAGGATATAATACAAAGCTTACTAAACACCATCATTTTTATACTTATACAGTTAAGAAGCCGGTCTATTATATCAATCTTTAATGTTACATCTGTTATTAACTTAAGAATAATTCATAAGAAACAACAGAGTTTTTCAAATGGTTTTATATATACACGCATTCTTATTATAATATGCGAATAAATAATTTCTCTGTCTTTGTATAAAGCTTATTCGAAATAAAAATATTATTGCATTCTCTGTTTTTTAATGAAGTCATGCCCCTCACGTAAAACAAAAGGTCTCCCAAATCATGTTATTTACACATTTATTTTTAATGAAACATTTCTCAACGCTTTACTCATTTCATAATAGCAGACTATACATGGATAAAGTAAAATCTCCTGTAACATGTATAAAATCTATTTGAGCACCATCATCCTTGCCTTTCAAAATGCACACCAATAGTCACCATGCTATTTGTCATCCTCCAATTTTGCCTTAGTAATTCCTAATGCTACAATTATAGCTTGTCATCTGGTTTTGTATATTTTGACACTAGATTTTGTACCAATTTATTTTTTTCAAAGAGTTTAAAGATGTTCTCAAAGGGTTTTGAAAGCCTTTTCTCATTTTTACTTATGGAAACGCACTTTTTTCTGATTTTCGGTAATTTTTGCAATTTTAGGTGTCAAAATCTATTTTGATAAAACGCGCATTGAATGGTCAAAATTGTACATAAAAACAACAAATTACCACGTATTCCTACTTAATCCAACCTCTTCCCACTTAGTATAAAACCTACTGTCAAACTACAACAATAACCCTTAGAACTTGAAAACCTTCATACATGCAAGGAGATGAGTGTGCTTGATTTAACAGGGTTAAAATGAGAAAAATTTATGATATTCGCGCGCGCTCATTCAACATGAAAAATGATAGTATCTTGTTATGCCGTATAGCACCGTTATTTATGACAATGATATAAGAAAATCTCCTTGGCTAAACTTCCTTGGCACGTTAAGTATTTTTTTAATGCGTCGTAAATATTTTTAAGTCTTATCTATCGCGCCTTATGTAAGTGAAGCGTATGCGTGGTAGGCCAAGTAGAATCTGCTCAAAAACAGCCGAACTGTTTACAGACCAGCAAAGGTTAAGAATCCTCGTCCTTAGGGTAGGACAAAAATCAATCTTATAAACAATATGATGGATCAATATACTTGTTTTAAAGAACCGGAAACTATGTCTTTATAGGTCTAGCAATTCGCTTTTTATTACCAAAAAAATTGAGATAACGTTGTACTTCTTTTGAATCACCGATCGTTTTTTCAGGATTATCTGAAAGTTTTACGGCTGGTCGACCATTGGCATAGGTCACCTTACAAACAAGGGAAAGAGCATCAAGAGTTTCGATTTCCTGAGGTGCACAGCCTGTAAAATCATTGGTAAGATCCGTGCCCCATCCAAAACTCATGCGCACTTTACCATGGAAATGATGATAGGTTTTTTCAATTGTATTGACATCAAGAGCATCAGAAAAAATTAAAAGTTTTTTGCGTGGATCTTTTCCTTTTTCTTTCCACCATTGAATAATACGTTCACCACCTTCAATAGGAGGCGCACTATCGGGTCTGAAACCCGTCCAATCAGCGACCCAATCTGGTGCATTGCGTAAAAATTCTTCTGTACCAAAGGTATCAGGTAATACAATGAGAAGATTTCCACCATAATAACGATTCCAATCTTGCAAGACTTGATACGGAGCTCTGCGTAATTCATCATCATTGTTGCTGAGAGCCGCAATAACCATAGGCAATTCGTGTGCATTGGTTCCAAGAGCTTCTAAATCCGTATCCATGGCAAGAAGAACATTAGAAGTTCCAGTAAAAGAATGACCAATGCCTTCTTTTAATGCTTCCACACACCAGCGCTGCCATAAAAAAGAATGGCGACGCCTTGTCCCAAAGTCAGATATTTTAATATCAGGCAATTTTTTGAGACGTTCAACTTTACTCCACATTTTTGCTTTAGCACGCGCATAAAGTACATCAAGAGCAAAACGATCTAGTTTTTTGAGAGCAGCACGTGAACGTAATTCACTAATAATAGCAAGGGCAGGAATTTCCCACATGGAACTATGGGCCCAGGGTCCATGAAAATGAAGGATATATTGGCCATCTTTGCGGGTGAGTTCATATTCTGGAAGTTGAAAATTCTCAAGCCACTGAAGAAAATCCGGTTCAAAAATTTGTTTGCGTCCATAAAATGTATTACCAGCAAGCCAAATCATTTCTTTTTTTGTAAAGCGCAAACTAAGAGCATGATCAAGTTGGGCACGCAATTCACTCTCATCAATATCGTCGGCAAGACGTATTGTTTTAGAGCGATTTATGAGGGAAAAAGTAACATTAACATTAGGATATAACCCCCAAATCATCTGCACCATTAGAAGCTTATAAAAATCCGTATCAAGAAGTGACCGAATAATGGGATCAAGTTTCCAAGTGTGATTGTAAACACGTCTAGCAATATCCGGATGATTCATAACCTTTTTCTTTCATTTTCATAAAATCTAAAATATTATGCACCAACACGGCTAATATAGGCGGTGCAATATAACAACTCTACAGTTTTGGACAAGAATAAAAAGTCTGCTCTCTTTTTTCATCTTTAATCTTTAAGATTTGACAATACGTATAATTTCATGCTGACCTGTTTTTTGTAACTTTATCCCTATATGAACTTCGGTATATTCTTTGCTATTAATATAGAGCATATTTTTAGGTCCCCATTTTACTTTAATGCAATAAACGGCATCATAAAACTTCATTGTTGCTTCATATTTTGGCCAAATAAAGGGTAAATGTGGCTGCAAAAACAATAGGTCTCCCTGACGCTGTATTCCAAGAATAGCTTGTGTTGCGGCGCGATAAAACCAACCGGCTGAACCTGTATACCAAGTCCAACCGCCTTGACCACATCGTGGTTCAACAGCATAAATATCTGCGACCATTACATAAGGTTCAACACGATAAATTTCAGGATCTTGTCCATGGGTAATTGGGTTTATCATAGAAAATAAAGCATAAGCTTTATCGTTTTGTTCCATTTCAGCCAACGCAAAAATACTCCAAATGGCACCATGCGTGTATTGACCACCATTTTCTCGAATTCCTGGAGGATAACCTTTTATATAACCAGGCTCGAGCGTACTTTTATCAAAAGGCGGCCAAAAAAGGCGAATGAGTCCGCCTTTTTTATCATAGAGATGTTCCAACATTGATGTCATTGCTTGTTTTTGACGTTCAGGCGATGCCATTTGAGAAATGATAGCCCAAGATTGAGCAATGGTATCAATTTGACATTCATCATTGATTTTAGAGCCAAGAGGTGTTCCATCATCAAAATAACCACGTCGATACCAAGCACCATCCCAACCATTTTTCTCTAGGCATTTTGTTAAATGTTCAAGGTACGTACTCCATATTTGCATATGGCTATTGTCAGCACGTTTTTTGGCTAAAGAGATAAATGCTTGTAATGTGTACCCAAGAAACCATCCTAACCAAATGCTTTCGCCTTTTCCTTCCACACCGACCAAATTCATGCCATCATTCCAATCCCCACCTAAAATAAGAGGGAGACCATGTGGTCCGCAGCGTTTAATGGCAAGGTCTAAAGCTAAAACACAATGTTCATAAACTGTTGCAACCTTTGGGGATTGGGTGGGTTGAAAATAAGCATCCTGTTGCCCACTTTTGAGAACATCACCTTCAATAAAAGGAATGAGCGTATCAAGAAAAGCGTCATCACCAGTGGTAGTGACATAAAGAGCTGTTGCATATGCAAGCCAAACGATATCATCAGAAATGTATGTACGAACACCAGCATTTGTGTCAGGCAACCACCAATGTTGCACATCACCTTCAAGAAATTGGTGCGCTGCTGCATTTAACAATTGTTCACGTGCTAATTGTGGTTCCAGCAATAACAAAGACAAGCTATCTTGTAACTGGTCACGAAAACCAAATGCACCACTCGCTTGGTAAAAGCCTGCGCGTGCCATGATGCGGCATGCGTAGATTTGATAAGGAAGCCAATGGTTGACCATAAGATTAAAAGAAGCATCAGGTGTTTTGACTTGGAAAGGAGAAACAAAATCACTCCATTGCTGTTTTTGTTTTGTGAGCTGAATTTCAAAATCACTTGCACGTACTTGATTGAGTAATTTTTCAGCTTCTTGCCTATTTTCAGCACTGCCAAGATAGAAGATGATTTCTTTTGTTTGCCCTGGTTGAAGATCAATATCATAGGCGAATGCTGAACAAGGATCACATCCTGCTTCAATGGTATTTGAAAGAGCAGCGGCTTTACGGATCGCATTTGGACGTGTTACGGTTCCCGTTGCACCAATAAATTCAGCGCGATTGGTCGTCGTGCTGGTTGGCATTTCGGATGCTGATAAAAATGTAACTTGTTGAGATTTCTCGATGTGATAGGGATTTTGAATAAAATGTGCACCCCATCTGGTCTCATAAGAGGAAACAATAAAGGGGGCATATTTTGTACGGACATTTCCCAAAACCCATTCAACATAATTATAAAGGCGTAAACTGCGTGGTTTTTTCCCTTCATTCGTAAGGATAAGACGTGAAAAGCGAATAGGTTTTTCGGGATCAAGTGTATGAGTCAGTTCTAATGCGATTTCTGAATGTGTTGATTTAAAAGTTGAGAATCCAAACCCATGACACGCCTCATAGACAATATTTTCGTCACATTCAACAGTAGAAACGGGTGAGAAACGTTTTAAAGACTGGCGATCAACCAGATAAAGAGCTTCTCCTGGTCGGTTAGACGTTGGATCATTCGCCCAAGGAGTTAGTTGATAATCGCGGCTATTGTTAGCCCAAGTAAAAATTGCACCTTCAGCAGAGACATGAAAACCAAATCTGTGATTAGCAATGACATTAATCCACGGATGCGGTGTAGTGGTACGTCCATGAAGACGTATTACATAATGATTGTGCTGATTAAAACCACCGTAACCATTCCAATATCTTAGATCTTCTCCATTTGGGAGAAAAGAGGATGGTTTTTGTTGGCTAATAAGACCAATGGAAGAAAAAAGATTTTGTTCAGTTTGTGTTGTAAATTGCTGTCCTTCGTTATATCTTGGCAAGTCTAATTGATCATAAGGTTCTTGATAATTTTTACGAACTGTGAGATTAAAATCATTCTCATCAAGTCGTTTAAGTTGTTCAGATAAAGAGCCATTTTGGGCATCAAGAACGATACGCGCTGATGCAAGAAGCGTTTTAAAACTCTGTTCACTCATTTGATCGCGTCGAAGCATGAAAATATGTTGGCGTTCATCTGCTTTTTGCGTGTGGTGATAATAAGATTCACAGACCCACTCAAGAGCGCGTTGTGTACTTTGTATATAAGAAAATGTTTGTTCATTGAGAATGACCAAATCAACAATAAGACCGCGCATACGCCAATATTCGTGTGCTTTAAGAAGCTCACGCAGTACAGTTATATTTCCCTCGTTATTTAATCTAAGAAGACAGAGTGGATTGTCTCCTGAAATGGACATGGGCCAAAGATCAGACTGTTTTCCAAGCATTTTTGCTAATATTTCAGAAGGAAGACGCCATGTGCGGTCTGGATAGATAAGCGGTGTTGCATATTTTTGATAAACAATGGCTTCTTTAAGCTGAGTTCCACTCTGATACAGTGCAACTTGTGAGCGCGTCCATGCCATTGAAAGTTCTTTTTGAAACATATCAGGTTGTCGATAATGTTTAATATGATTATGCAACGCTTCTTTTGTATGAGCAGCGAAAGTCCAAAAAATAAGTTCTGCTTTGCCATGGGCTGGAATTTGTACACAGCAGCGCAATGACATAATAGGATCTAGAACACAACCTTGACTGTTACTAAAACGAGTATTTTGGTCAAATGCAGCGGGACGATGAATAGATCGCCCCCGACCAATAAACAGAGAGCGATCTGTTTCAGCTTCTGTCTCTTGGAGAGTATCTGTTGTACTAGAAACAAAATGAGCAATATGAATATCAGGGTCGCTAGGTGAGCGTTTACGCCTTTTGGCAAAAATTGTTTTGCCTTCCTCAGCAATTTCTGTCTCTATAAACATACGAGAAAAAACAGGATGAACTTGGTCTGTATCCGTCGTGGCAAGTGCTAATTCACCATAAGAAGTCACTTCAATGAGTCGGTCTTTATTTGTCGTATTCATCAGTTGAATACGTCTCCCTTCGCCACATCCTTCAGATGTAATAAGACATTCAAGTGTTGATTTAATACCATCAACCATTTTTGTATATTCAGCCTTTTCATCTGTAAAAATGCTGACAGCGTCTTCTTCAATAACACGTGTTGGCTCACCAGTAACAGACCACCACCGTCCACTATGCGTATCACGTAAGAAGAATAAAGTACCTTGTTGATCTTCTGTTGCATCAGGAATAAAGCGCGTAATCGCATAATCGTGCCAACGGCTGTAACCAGAACCGTTCGCTGTTAACATGGTAGAATAAAAGCCATTAGACAAAAGTAAAGTTGCTCGTGGTTTGAGTAACGGGTTTGTAATAATGCGCAAAGGGGCTGCGTCAAATGCTTGAGACTTATTGCGCATACGATTAACAGCTTTGGTATGAATAATAGGAATGAGATGAGGCGCTCTTTCCTGTAAGAGCAATTGTGTTGCTTCAATAACGGGATCACGGTGAAAACGATCACGCATTCGCCCTTGAAAAATAACATTGTTAAGAGCAAGGATAGACATGCCATGATGGTGCGCATAATAATTGCGTATAATGGCGTATTTTTCCCCTGTTTTCACGCGTGTTGGAGTAAAATCAACAGAGTCATAATAACCATATGTTCCTAAAGCTCCAAGATCACGGAGTCGTTTTAAATTAGCGACAGCGCAAGCAGGAGCATATTGTGCCGCTAGAAGGCTGGCATAGGGAGCAATGACAGCATTGCGTGAAAGACCACGTTGGAGTCCGAGGTTTGGAACACCAAAATGAGCGTATTGGTAATTCATTAAATGATCGCGAGCATTAAATGCGGCTTCTGAAATACCCCATGGCAATTCCCGTTTATGGGCATATTGTATTTGACAACGAATAATCAATCGATTTGTTTGATCTAGGAGAGATCCTAAAGGTTCATGCATTACGAGAGATGGCATAAGATATTCGAACATTGATCCAGACCATGATAGGAGTGCACCTTTCCCACCTATGGGTACGAGAAGTCGACCAAGACGAAACCAATGTTTAAGTTTTATATCTCCTTTTGCGATGGCAAAAAAGCTTGCAAGACGTGCTTCTGAAGCAAGTAGGTCATAACAATTTTCATCGAGTTTGTTTTCTTGAACACGATATCCTATGGATAAGAGATGCCGTTTAGGCTGTTCTAAAAAGTCAAATTTCATATCAAAGGCTATTTGCCTTGCCATTATAGCCAGCCTGTTTAGTTTTTTACGTAATTTTTCAGTATCACAATGAGCAGTCGCATCATTATGATGAGCGTTACAGGTGTCGATAAGGCATTTAGCCCAAGAAAGCGCACGAGCAGATTCTATCGTTTGAATTTTGTGGTCAAGTTCACCGACTAAGTGCACAATATCATGGGCTGCAAGTGAAAGATCTATGATGTGAGAAGGAATCGTATTTTCTTGTTCTATAAAAGTGAAGATAGAATCATGAAAACGAGTGATGTTTTCTTCGATTTTTTGGCGTAAAGAGCGTAAACTGGGTTGATGATCTGGAATTTCTCTGACAGTTTCTTCAAGAATAGCAAGAACATCCGATAAGCCTTCTCGATCACTTTGAAAAAAAACATGAGGTTTTTCAGCCCATTCACTTAAGGCAGAAGAGAGTGTTACCAAATGACCGGCAAGATTTCCTGAATCAACGGTTGATACATAAGTAGGCAAAAGAGGCCTGAGTGTATCCGTTTCATACCAATTATAGAGATGACCGCGGAACTTTTCCATTTTTGCAAGAGAGCGTAATGTACATTCAATACGGGTAATGGTCTCTTCAAAACCAATCCAACCAAAATCACGTGCAGCAATAATAGAAAGGAGATAAACCCCAATATTCGTAGGCGATGTACGTTGAGCAACAAGAGGTTCAGGATCTTCTTGAAAATTATCGGGAGGCAAATGGTTGTTTTGTGCATTGACAAAGGTTGCATAATAAAGCCATGTCCGCCGTGCAATAGAACGGAGTTTTTTTTCATCTTTTGAAGAAAGATAAAGGCTATCTTGAAAGGTTGAAGGTTGACTCACAATCCAAGCAATGAAGGGTGAAAAAAACCATGCTATCCCAAAAGGCAAAGCAACCAAGCTTGCAAAACTATCAGAAAAAAGAGGGAGTGCTATAGTAAGAATACCAATAAGCGATGCTGGTGCCATTGTAAAAACATAGAAACGCAAACTATTGGGTATTGATTTTGTTGCGGCAGAAGTTTTCCATTCAAGAAGATGCTGTTTTGAAATCGTCATACGATAGAGTGTACGAATAATCGCATCGGTCATAAAATACGCCGAATAAGCAAGAAACGTCGTTTTAAGAAATATATCAGCGCTTGTAAGAGCAATTTTGTTCCAAATTAATTGAAAATGTCCACGCAAAGAATGATCTATATTGGATGAGACAAGCGTTTTTAATACACATAGAATGGGTGAAATGAAGGAGCTAAACAACAAGAATAGTTGCCAGACGATTGCACTCTTTAAAGACAAAAAAGCCCATCCTGCAAATGCTGCGATTAACCACATAAGTGGAGTGAGAGAACGACGTAAATTATCCTGCATTTTCCAACGCGTCACGGAACTTATTTGACGGTGGGGAAAAAGATAAGGCAAAAGCTGCCAATCACCGCGGACCCAACGATGATAACGCATAACATCAATATTGTAAGCGGTTGGATAGTCTTCAATGACTTCTATGCTACTTACCAGAGCAGTACGAGCATAACCTCCCTCTAAGAGATCATGGCTAAGAATAGTATTTTCTTTAATTTTGCCATCAAGTGCTTGTTCAAATGCATCAATATTATAAAGACCTTTACCGATAAAGGTGCCTTCTCCTAAAAGATCTTGATAAGTATCAGAAACAGCAAAAACATAAGGATCAATGCCACGGTTTATAGAAAAAACCCGTTGGAGAATTGATGTTTTTTTTCCTGTTGTAAGAGAAGGAATAATGCGTGGTTGTAAAATGCTATAGCCCTTTACAACCTTTCCACTTTGTGGATCAAAAACGGGATAATTGAGTGGATGGTTAAGCTTTCCAACAAGTTTCGCGACGCTCTCTGGAGTAAGACGTGTATCACAATCCAGCGTCATAATAAAACGGCAATCCATAGGAAGATGTGGATTGGGAGGATAAAAGCTTGTATTTTTATCGCCTCTTAAGAGCCGATTAAGTTCATGAAGTTTTCCTCGCTTTCGTTCCCATCCCATCCAACATTTTTCGCTTGTATTATAAAGGCGTCGGCGATGTAAAAGGAAAAAAAGCGGAAGTTTATCACGATGATAACGACTATTGAGTTTATCAATACTCTTTTGCGCATAGTGCAATAAATCAAGATCATCTTGCGTTTCTCTCAATGGAGCATCCACCCAATCTGTAATGAGTGCAAAATGAATGGCACCTTTAGGATTGGAAAGATAGTGCACTTCAAGATTGCGCACTTGTTCATCAATGTCAGCGCGTGATGTCATCAAAGTAGGTACAACAACCATTGTCCTTGCATGTTTTGGAATACCTTCTTTATATTCATAACCAATGAGTTGTTTTGATGGGACAAACCACGAAACAACAGTGTTAAATAAAGCAAAAGCAGCATCGATAGCAGGAAAAAGCGCCAATCCAGTAAAGCAAAAAGACATCCATTGTGTCATGCCAGATAGCTGTAAAAGGGCGTAAATTACCAGCAAAAGAGCAAGCGTCAGAAAAGAGACAGGAACGGCGATGACTCTCAATTTTGAGCAACAGGAAGCGCGTGTCCATTTTATGAGAAAGGGCGGAATATACCCACAAGCCTTTTCAAATATGCCACGACCATCATCAACAAGGTACCACCCCACACAAGAATGATGAGGCATATCTTTAGAAGTGGAATTTGCCATTTCTACAACTTTATGTGCAACTTCCAGTTCACTAAGAGGCGAAAAGCGAGAAACTTTTTCAATGACTTGTCGATAAATATTGCGTGAGTGAGCATCAATTTCAGAAAAATCACTATTTTTACGCAAAATAGAATCGACACAACTCACTGTTTCAAACCATGCTGTCCAATCAACATCATCTATAGCTTTAAGAGAACGGATAATATTTCCCATGGTCACACCATCTGCTGCTTGTCGGGTATGTTCATCAGCTGTTGCAATCTCTAAGCTACTGCCTTGGCTTTTCAATTGCTTTTCAAGCCAAGTTAATGCTACGGTTGAATCGACAGATGCACTGCGCAGGCGATAGAATAAATGTGCTGAAAAAGTTGGATCAACAGTAAATGGTTTATACTGCGTAAAAAGAGAGTGTAGATTTGTTTTATTTTCTACAAGAGAAATTTTATCAGCTACTTGACTAGCAAGATGGCGCATATGTCGCGCTTTTTCGATACGTACTGAAAGACGACGGACATTTTCAATGAGCAGCATTTGCATAACTGAAGGAAGAGCCCACAATTCACCAATTGTGAGCGCACAAACTTCTTGAAATCCGTTGGTCATAGCAGTGAGTGTTTCTTGTGAAAAGCTGCTATCGGTATGCGCAATATAAAGCCAAGTTAAAGCAAAAATTCGTGGTATTCCGGCTTTGTGTGTAGAAAGAGGAAGTTGCTTTATGAAGGACTTGGGTAGATTACGACGTAGCTTTTGTATGGTTTTATCAATGGTGTAATGATTATCAATGAGCCATTGAGCAGATGGTGCGATGGTTTCATCATTTCGAGCAGCAAAATCACTGGTATGAAAGGCATGAAGAATAAGTTTAGCATTTTCATTCAATCTCTTGCGAAAATCTCCTACTCCTTCATATTCAGGGAGTAAAATTTCTTTACCAGAAGCTATATCATGCCCTAAGTTATAAAGATCTTCCTGTACCTTATAAATTGCACGAAGAGGAAAATCCGTATTAATAAAATGATCTTTTTTCTCTTTTTGAGAAAAAAAGCACTTTATGAAAGGTATTATGCACGTCATAGTGTCCCATTGTTATTCAATTACATTGTTTTTTATTTAAATTTTAAGCATTTTATCTGAATAGTGAACCGTTGTTAGACAAAAAACAAACTTTTTGTTTTTATTTGCAAGCATTTATAATTTTTGTTTCAATAATTTAAAAATAAGCAGACAATTTTTTTATAAAATAAAAAGGTCACTCCTAATGAGTGACCTTAATAATAAAACCAACTTTAATGATTGATGATTAATCTTGTTCTTGTTTTTTCAAAGCTGCACCCAGAATATCACCAAGAGAAGCACCTGAATCTGTAGAACCATATTGTGCAACAGCTTCTTTTTCCTCTGCAATTTCTAAAGCTTTAATCGATACTGAAATTTTACGTGTTTTTTTATCAAATGCTGTGATGCGAGCATCAACCTTTTGCCCAATTGCGAAACGCTCAGGACGTTGCTCATCACGATCACGCGCAAGATCAGCACGCCGAATGGTTGTCTCAAGGTTGTGGTCAATCAATTTCACACCAATGTCATTGTCGTTAACAGCAATCACTTCGCATGTTACAACTGCACCTTTTCGCAATTCGCCAGAAGCAGCTGCTTCTCCAACTTTATCGCTGGAAAGCTGCTTAATTCCAAGAGAAATGCGCTCTTTTTCAATGTCAACATCAAGGACCACAGCCTTAACGATATCGCCTTTATTATAAGTATCAATAACTTGTTCACCAGGACGGTTCCAATCAAGATCAGACAAATGAACCATACCGTCAACATCGCCTTCAAGCCCAATAAACAGACCAAATTCTGTTTTATTTTTAACCTCTCCTTCAATTTGCGAATTGACAGGAAATTTATTGGCAAAAGCTTCCCATGGATTTTCAAATGTTTGTTTTAAGCCAAGAGAAATACGCCGTTTAGAAGGATCAATCTCAAGAACAACCACTTCTACTTCTTGTGATGTAGACAGAATTTTTCCAGGATGAACATTTTTCTTTGTCCAGCTCATTTCAGAAACATGGATCAGCCCTTCGATTCCTGGTTCAATTTCAACAAAACCACCGTAATCAGTAATGTTGGTAACAGCACCCGTAATTTTTTTACCAATCGGATACCGGACACTGATGCTTTCCCAAGGATCACTTTCAAGCTGTTTCATTCCAAGAGAAATACGGTGCGTATCTTGATTAATGCGAATAATCTGCACTTTAATCGTTTGGCCAATTGTGAGCACTTCAGATGGGTGATTAACACGCCGCCATGCCATATCTGTAACGTGCAAGAGACCATCAATCCCACCAAGATCAACAAAGGCACCATAATCTGTAATATTTTTCACCACACCTTCAACGATTTGATTTTCTTCAAGATTTTGTACGATTTCTGAACGTTGCTCAGCGCGACTTTCTTCTAAAACAGTGCGGCGTGAGACCACAATATTGCCACGACGACGATCCATCTTCAAAATTTCAAAGGACTGTGAATTATGCATGAGGGGTGAAACATCACGAATGGGACGAATATCAACTTGGCTGCGAGGCAAGAAAGCAACGGCACCATCAAGATCAACTGTAAAACCACCTTTTACTTGGCTAAAGATCACTCCATCAACGCGTGCACCAGCATTGAATTTTTCCTCCAAACGGACCCAACTTTCTTCGCGCCGTGCTTTTTCACGCGATAAAACAGCTTCACCCATCGCATTTTCAATGCGTTCAATGTAAACCTCAACTTCATCGCCAACTTGCAAAGAACCATCTTTTGCTTTAGCTCCAAATTCTTTGAGAGGAATACGTCCTTCGACTTTAAGACCAGCATCAATAATGGCCATGTCTTTTTCGATTGCAATAACACGACCTTTAACAACAGATCCTTCATTAAGATCATTAGTTTGAAAAGATTCTGTTAAAAGGGCTTCAAAATCCGCTGTTGTGGGATTGTATTGTGACATAAGAACTCCTAATATATACCTTGTATTATAAGGTATGAGCGCTAGGTTAGTGTTAACATGAGTAACTCCCTAGCCTTTTCCTTGAATAAAGGAAAAAAGTTAGCGCTAGGCTGGAAGTTACCTTAACGAATTTATCCAATTATATGCATTTTTATGATTGGATCAACAAAACTGCATGCAATTTCAAATGTTGCTTCTATACTCAATTCTGACGTATCAAGCAAGTGGGCGTTTTTTGCTGGTTTTAGTGGACTTTGTTTGCGCGTTATATCGCGACTGTCGCGCTGTTCAAGTTGAGCTAGGATTTCATGATAATTTGCTTGAACACCTTTTTTTAAAATCTCTTGGTAGCGGCGTTTGGCGCGTGTTTGAACATTGGCTAGAATATAAAACTTGATATCGGCATCAGGACAAACAATCGTTCCGATATCACGCCCATCAAGCACACAGCCGGGCAAAACTTTAGCAAAGTTGCGTTGTTTTTCGACAAGAATTTTGCGTACAGCAGGGTTAATTGCTATTTTTGAAGCCGCTTCACCAAGTTCATGAGAAGAAAGAAGAGAAGGATTTAAGGTATTAAAATCAAGTTCTTTAGCATAAATAATAGCATTTTTTTCATCATTAAGAGCTAAATTTTGTTGTAAAAGCGTATGAGCAACACTACGATAAGTAAGACCAGTATCGAGATGACGAAGGCGATAATGTGCAGCAATTTTGCGTGCTAAGGTTCCTTTGCCTGAGGCAGCAGGTCCATCAATGGCGATAACAAAAGGCTTCAAGCGATTTTTCCCCCAAGTTGTTTTATAAAAGGAATAAATTCTGGAAAGCTCGTAGCGATCATTCGTTTATCATCAATGGTAACAGGTTTTTCTGACACAAGCCCAAAAATGAGAAAACACATAGCAATTCGATGATCAAGATGTGTGGCAACATACCCACCCCCCAAACCTTTGGCAGAACCTTTTCCATAAACAATAAGAAAATCTTGACCTTCTTCACAGTCTACGCAATTAATTTTTAATCCTTGAGCAACAGCAGACAATCGATCCGATTCTTTTACACGCAATTCTTCAATTCCTAGCATAACTGTTTTGCCTTCTGCAAAGGCAGCTGCTACTGCCAAAGCAGGATATTCATCTATCATCGATGGAGCACGTTCTTTGGGCACCGTAACGCCTCTAAGGACCGATGATTTTATCCGTAGATCAGCAACATCCTCTCCACCTGTTTGACGTCGGTTCAAAAATTCAATTTGAGCACCCATTTCCCACAATGTTTCGATAAGTCCTATTCGAGAGTTATTTATCAAAACATTTTCAATGGTGATATCAGAGTCTTCTATAAGAAGGGCTGCGATAATTGGAAAAGCAGCAGAAGAAGGATCACCCGGAATATGAATCGTTTGTCCAGTAAGATGGGGTTGACCATTAAGATGAATCAAACGCGCACCTTCGTTATCTTTTTCTATTTCAAGTTGCGCACCGAATGCTTTTAACATTTTTTCCGTATGATCTCGTGTCAGAACTGGTTCAATAACAGTTGTAGTGCCGGCGGTATTGAGTCCAGCAAGCAGGATTGCTGATTTAATTTGGGAGGAAGCTATTGGAACACGGTAACGAATCGGATTAGCCATTTTCGGACCATAAAGCGTTAAAGGAAGGTGATCGTCGCGCGTTGCCTCAATTTCAACCCCCATGAGACGCAGTGGATCAAGGATACGTCCCATTGGACGTTTAGAGAGAGAAGCATCACCAATAAAGGTTGTTTTCATATGATACGGACCAACCATTCCCATAACCAAACGAGCACCTGTTCCAGCGTTTCCAAAGTCTAAAGGTTTTTGTGCAGCTAAAAGGCAACCATTCCCTGTTCCTCGTATGATCCAAAAGTCTTCTTTTTTAATAATACAGGCACCCATAGCTTGCATAGCAGCAGCTGTATTGAGTACATCAGCGCTTTCAAGTAATCCATGAATATATGTCTCACCACTTGCTAATCCTCCCAATATAAGAGAGCGATGAGAGATTGATTTATCTCCTGGTATTTGAATTTTTCCAGAGAGACTACTCGATTTATAGGTGGTTATAGGGATTGCTTTTTGCATGGAAATTCTATTTAATTCTATCTAACTTTTATGAAATTGTGCATCCTTTAGCACATGCTTTAAAAGACGTCATGAAAAAATCACTGTGGAACAGTGTATTTATCTTTGACAAAGGTATTATTTTTCGATTAAGCACCATAAAATTTATCTTTTAATGGAATAATAGTTAATCAAAGAGGCACGGTTTATGGCAAAACAAGAACTTGGAACTAAACGTGTTGATCCAGAAACAGGAAAAAAATTTTACGATCTAAATCGCGATCCTATTGTGTCGCCCTATACAGGGATTTCTTATCCGCGTTCTTACTTTGAAGTTGCAGCAGCGGAAGCAAATAATGAAGAAGAAGTTGATACTGAAGAGCTTGATACAGCACTTGAAAAATCTGCTTTTATGCTTCTTGAAGATGATGATGTGGATTCTAAAGATGACGATCTTCCTGATTTAGAAGATAGTGATGTAGATCTTGGTGATGATGATGATACATTTTTGTCTCATGATGGTGACGATGAAGATGATGACGTTACTGATATTCTCGGAGGCGGTGTTTCTAATGATGACGATGCTTAAAAGAAGTAAAAGAGGACATCTTTTCTATTGAATGTAAATTCTTCTTGATCTTCAATTTTGATCGTTCTAGAAAAGCTGGAATTGTATACTGTCTTTTTGGGACAATTTGTTTTTATAGGGGCTATAGCTCAGCTGGGAGAGCGCTTGCATGGCATGCAAGAGGTCAGCGGTTCGATCCCGCTTAGCTCCACCAAAAAGACCAACTGTTCTATCAAGGGAATCAATTATAATAAAAGATGTGTGCATCAATTTAAAAGGTTTATGTGCTATTTAATTATCATTCCAATAGCGCCTGTTCCTTGCATCTTAATGATATTATAATACATTTTTAATCATTTGTTGGATTATAAAATTTACTGTCGCAACCGTGAAAGTAGATAATTTTTTATGCTTTGCACAGAAATAGAAAATGAGCTGTTTAACCTGCGCCTTGTCTTAAAGGACAAAATTTGAATTTCCTTTACCACAATATTTCCACAAATATCATAATATGTTGGTTACCGGTATCTTTTTTAAAGATATGAAGTACTTAAACAAAGAGTAGAGAATAAAATATTAAAATATACTTCTCAATTATTGCGAATCAGAACTTTTTTCGAGTATTTTTAGCCTGATCAGATGTTCTGCCAATTAAAAATTATCCACCTTGAGTAGCGTATACCTGCTCAATACTAAGGTATATTAACACTTAAATAATATATTGAATCAATTAATTTTTTTCCCTGCACGTCATAAACAAGGTCGAGGTGTAAGAGCAAAGTGGTGCTATCATTATATGTGCTAATTCCCAATGTTACGGATAATTCTTACATTTGAGAATGTATGTTCATAAAAAAACATTTTTAGTCTTTTCTTTCACAGTTTTTATCCACATACCCATTGTGCTTGTTATGTGCAAGCCAATGGTTTTATTGATTCAACCTCAAGAGATCTGAAACGATAAAACCCTACGCCATTCGAGATTCTTACTTTAATATGAATAACGATATATTATCTTTATAAATCAATATCTTAAACCATTTAAGAAAAAGAATAAAAATGCTTCTCATAAATATTCTCAAATGCAAAAGCTATCACAACATTGGAGACTGACTTGTTACTTCATAGGCGTTACAAATCTTTCTCTGAATATTCCCTACCCTGAATATTCATTGTGTATAAAGTTGCATATACCTTATCATCCTATAAACAGGAGT
Source organism: Bartonella sp. AP331QHHD (assembly GCF_042195905.1). Taxonomy (NCBI): domain Bacteria; kingdom Pseudomonadati; phylum Pseudomonadota; class Alphaproteobacteria; order Hyphomicrobiales; family Bartonellaceae; genus Bartonella; species Bartonella sp. AP331QHHD. The sequence continues at coordinate 151,830 of NZ_JBHIPG010000031.1, read as the reverse complement.
ATTTTTACAATACAATAAGATAACTTCTTTCAATTAAGATGAACTGGATGGACGACTATGTTTTATTTCATACAATACTAAATACACTTAGTTTTTTTGAAGACTGTAGCGCCCTCTTTATACAAAACAACGTTTTTTCGTTTAATGCATTTCTCGTTTTTTTATATTGAATATTTTACCCTTTTTATGATGCCCGAATTGCATTTGTTTTAATTGCTATTTTATACGCTTAACAAAGAAAATATTCATATAATAATCAGCCAGTAATACGCATAATGAAAATAAAAAATGATATTATATTTTAAAATTTTTCTTCAATAACCTCTAGTACTTAGCCCAATGCGAAATGCCAACACTAAATAGAAAATGGTTTCTATTATAAATTTTTTTAACAAAGGAAGTAAAAATGTCGAGAGTATCTTCAAATATATTGTGTATTGCAAAAACTTTCTGTTGCTTGAGTTTATTCTAAAAAATAACAATTTATTTCATTGAACGATCGGAAAACGACACTATTTTATCATATCATGCGGAATTTTGCTTTCGAATAATTTTATCCCATCAATTCCCTGATTGAGATTTTCAAAAATCTTCCCTAATGCCATCCACATCTTTTTAATTGCTGTTCATAGAGCCTCGATATCCTTGCCATGCGCTGTGCTGTCTGTGAAAGCGCAGCACTGACATGCCCACCACTACGTGCATAAGCACCATGCCCCATATGATAATTTAAATAAAGGCTATATGCATCATCAAACCTCACCCCATTGCGTTGAACACTTTGGCTATGATACCAAGCAACAAAATCAGCAGCATCTGCGAAATTCGTACGCCATGCAAAAGACTTTCCTGTAGAGCGAAGATACATTGCCCATGTACTATCAAGCGCTTGAGCATAACCATAAGCTGTCGACCGACGCTTCCATGGGATAAAACCAAGTAGTTTTTTGCGTGGAGGGCGTGCATTGTGACGAAAGCTCGATTCCATCTTAATGGTTGCAAGAATAATAGGCATAGGAATTCCATAGCGCATTTCCGCTCTTTGAGACACCTTACCCCAATTGTCAAAAAAACCATTTTTTTGTGCTAAAATAGCACAAGCATTATTTGTGTGGATGGGAGTGGTTGTTGCGCATCCCTCTAGCAAAAACACCAGTGCCCCTAAAAACAAAAGGTGTCGCATATTCCTATTCCTCTCGTTTAAGAAATAAAACAAGATAGAGATACTAAAAAATGATTACCAATCAATAAAGAACATGATCTAACTTGTAATATCTAAGAAGCTTGCTTTGCTTTATTCCTCATCAGCAAAACGCAATGTTTGCGACTGAGCCAATGTTGTCATTTTTGTTGGTTCAGAGTAATTTTCTTTTAATTCGACAGTTTCAATGCGATTTGCCCGTTTCATGATTTTGGAGGACGATATCAAAATTCCCTCTATATCTTCACCTGCTTTATGAAAGTGCTTCTGTAGTGCGCGAACACGCGTATCCATTCGTCCAAAATCTTCCATCAATTTTGCTACTTCTGATTGAATTAAATGCGCTTGTTCACGCATACGCGCATCTTTCATAATGGTTTGTACCACTTGGACAGAGAGCATCAACAAAGATGGTGAAACAATAATCACATGGGCTCTATTGGATTTTTGTACCAATGCCTCAAAGTCCTCATAAATTGTTGCGAAAATCGATTCAGATGGCACAAAAAGGAAAGCAGTGTCATGGGTTTCTCCAGGAATCAAATATTTTTGTGCAATATCACGAATATGAACTTCCATATCGGTACGAAATTGGCGTTCTGCCTCTTGACGCTCTTGCGCTGATTCTGCCTCACGCATAGCATTCCAAGCTTCCAGAGGAAATTTAGCATCAACAACAAGAGAAGGAGCTTTATTGGGCATATGAATGAGACAATCTGGGCGCTTTCCATTGGAAAGAACAGCCTGAAAAGCATAAGCGTTTGTTGGTAAGGCATCGGCAATAATTGCTTCCATCCGCCCTTGACCGAAAGTACCACGCGTCTGCTTATTGCTTAAAATGGACTGCAACTGAACAACTTGTCCCGTAAGTGATTGAATATTATTTTGTGCTGCATCAATCACTGCTAAACGCTCTTGCAAACGATTCAAATTTTCATAAGTGGATTTGGTCTGTACCTGAAGTGTTTGGCCTAAGCTTGTTGTCATCCCATTGAGTTGCTCACTGAGTGATTTATTCAATTCAGCCTGCCGTTGACCAAAAATTTCCGCCATCGTTTGCATTCGTCCTTGCATTTCAGCTTGTGTTTTCAGCAAGGTAGCCATCTGCATTTGTGCCTCACGTGCGCGTTCAGCAATTTCATTTTCCAAAAATGCTTTTTTTCGATGAGAATGTATCAACATAAAAAATGCCAAACAGACAAGTATAAATAAAAGCAAAAGCATTAGTTTAGAAAAAAAATCACCAGCGAGTATGGAAAAAAACGAATCAAACATAAATTGTAATATAACGCTCTTATTGTAAAAAAACGCAAGAATCCGTTATTCAATATTGACCAATAACAAACCATTGATTAATCTCTACTTATGCCAATGAGATCTTTAGTTACTTTACCTGATCCGATTTTACGGGAAGTGTCCAAACCTGTTGAGCAGGTCGATTCAGCTCTCCAAAAACTTGCGGATGACATGTTGGAAACCATGTATAATGCTAAAGGCGTTGGTCTTGCTGCTATTCAAATTGGTATACCGCTACGTATGTTGGTTATAGATGTCTCTGGAAATTCTGAAGATGAGCAGAAAAAACCACTTGTTATTATCAACCCTGAAATTTTATGGCTTTCAGATGAGCGTAATATTTACAAAGAAGGTTGTCTTTCTATTCCTGATTATTTTGCAGAGGTTGAACGTCCTAAACGCCTTCGTGTTCGCTATCAGAACCGTGAAGGAAAACAAACAGAAATTGAAGCAGACGATCTCTTAGCAACTTGCTTGCAGCATGAAATTGATCATTTAGATGGGCGCCTTTTTATTGATTACATTTCAAAGATCAAACGCGATATGGTGATACGAAAATTTAAAAAACGCGCAAAAGAAAAAAACATGCAGGAAGCAGTTTTGTAATGGCTTTACGATTAAGTTTTATGGGAACACCAGATTTTTCTGTTCCTATTTTACATGCTTTATTGGATGCAGGTCATGATGTTGTTGCTGTTTATAGTCAACCCCCTCGTCCAGCAGGACGTCGAGGACTTAAATTAATCCCCTCCGCTGTTCACACCGTAGCAAAAGAAAAATCCATTCCTGTCTTCACGCCTCAAACACTCAAAACAATCGAACAACAGGAGCAATTTGCAGCACTTTCTGTTGATGCTGCTATTGTGGTGGCTTATGGACTCCTTTTACCCAAAGCTATTCTCGAAACGCCACGTTTTGGTTGTTTTAATGCCCACGCTTCACTCTTACCACGTTGGCGTGGTGCTGCGCCTATTCAACGAGCAATTATGGCTGGTGATAAAGAAACAGGTATCATGATCATGAAAATGGATGAAGGACTTGATACGGGGCCTATCGCTCTTTCTCGCTCCATCCCCATTACTGATAACACCACCACTGCTGAGCTTTCAAACAGACTTTCACATATTGGCGCAGAACTTATGGTAGAGACTTTATCCACTCTTGAAAAAGGACAACTTAAACTGACCCCACAATCAGAAGAAGGCATCACCTATGCCGCCAAAATTAGAAAAGAAGAGACCCGCATTGATTGGACAAAACCTGCAGAGTTTATTCATAGGCATATTCGCGCGCTCTCTCCCTCTCCTAGTTGCTGGTGCAATATGAATATCGGTGGACGAGAAGAACGTGTAAAAATTCTTGATAGTCGTTTAACAACAGGTCCTTCTCTTGAAATTGGACGGATAGAACCAGATTCTTTGATTATCCATTGTGGGCAAGGACGGATAGAAATAACCTCTCTCCAAAGATCTGGCGGTAAAATTCTTGAGTGCGCAACCTTTTTGCGAGGTGCTCATATTTCTGCTGTTTTTTAAGATGCCACGTTTTAAACTCACTCTTGAATATGATGGTTCAAATTATGCTGGTTGGCAGCGTCAAGCAAAACTTCACACGATACAAGGAGCTCTTGAACAAGCAATTTTTTGCTTTAGTGGACAACAATTGACCATAACAACAGCAGGAAGAACCGATGCGGGCGTACATGCTACGGGACAAGTTGCGCATGTTGATTTTGAAAAAAACTGGTTCTCCCATACTGTGCGTGACGCGCTCAATGCTCTTTTACGTAAACAGGGAGAGGCGATTTCAATCTTAAATGTAGAAAATGTCCCTGATGACTTTGATGCACGATTTTCCGCTGTAAAACGCCATTATCTTTTTAAAATACTTAATCGTCGCTCTCCACCAGCTTTAAATGCCAAACGCGTGTGGTGGATACCAAAACCTCTTCATGCTGAAGCCATGCATGAAGCTGCGCAAAAGCTTGTAGGACAACATGATTTTACAACTTTCCGTTCAGCACATTGCCAAGCCAAAAGCCCTATTCGCACCCTTGAACGTCTCGATATTCAAAGAGAAGGTGAAGAAATTTTCCTTTATGCACAAGCTCGTTCTTTTCTTCATCATCAAATCCGTTCATTCGCAGGAAGCCTCATGGAAGTGGGTATTGGACGTTGGACAGCTCAAGATCTCGAAACAGCTCTTCATGCTAAAGATCGTAAACGTTGTGGTGTTGTTGCCCCCCCCTCAGGACTTTATTTAACCAAAGTAGAGTATTAATTATCCTTCAAGAGTGAGCATCTCAAAAGTCGTTAAGGCAGTTTATAAAAAGAACGAATTTCTTCAAAAGCTTCTGCTGCTGTATTAACAAATTTCACAAAATTAATATCAGTAGGAGAAATTGTACCTTGTGCAGACAGATACTCAAAATTGACAGTATTGCTCCAAAATTCTTTGCCAAACAATAAAATTGGTACCTGTTTCATACGCCCCGTCTGTACTAAAGTTAACGTCTCAAACAGTTCATCCAGAGTTCCAAATCCGCCAGGGAAAATGGCTAGGGCTTTCGCTCGTACTAAAAAATGCATTTTGCGCATCCCCAAATAATGAAAATTGAAACATAAATGCGGCGACACATACGAATTAGGCTCTTGCTCATGTGGTAAAATAATATTCAAGCCAATCGTTGGGGCACCAACATCACAAGCACCACGATTTCCCGCCTCCATGATTCCTGGTCCGCCCCCCGTAACAACCACAAATTCACGATATTGTGTCGTAGCAGAATAGAGTGAGCACAAACGCGCAAACTCTCTTGCTTCATCGTAATAATGTGACATAGCATGCAAATTTTTCTTTTGTATTTCATTTTTTGCAGCCCACGCTGCTTGCCCAGGTTCAGGAATACGCGCACCACCAAATAAAACAACTGTTGATTGAATATCATATTCTTTAAGGGTTATTTCCGGCTTTAAAAATTCAAGACTAATACGTTGTGAACGCAGCTCTGGACGCATCATAAAATCTTGATCGATATAGGCTAAACGATAAGTAGACGAACGCACCTGTGCTGAATTAGAGACTTTATGGATCTGTTGTAGAGCATCCTTCGTATGGAGAAGTGGCGTCCAGTTTTCTTGCTCCCTTTTTCTTTTTTCTTTACAGCTTTTTTTCATGCACCTGTCCTACTTCCTCATCGTTTTATTGACTGAACACATTTCTTCGCGTAGTTCATAGAGAATAAATCTTGAAGCTTTCAACTTGTTTAACGGAACTCTCGTCATGACCCATATCACACAACTTGAAATTATTATCGAACAAGCTTTTGACGATCGCGATTCTATCGATACTACCACAAAAGGCGAAATACGTGAGAGTGTTGAACATGCATTGAACCTTCTTGATAAAGGTGAAATCCGTGTTGCAGAACGACAAAAAAATGGACAATGGCATGTTCATCAATGGTTGAAAAAAGCGGTTTTACTCTCTTTTCGGCTTAATCCTATGCAAATTATTACTGGTGGAATCAATGGGACACATTGGTGGGATAAAGTTCCTTCAAAATTCTCTGGTTGGAAAGAGGCAGATTTTAAAAGTGCTGATTTCCGTTCCGTTCCTGGAGCCATTGTACGTCATTCTGCTTATATTGCACCCAATGTTATATTGATGCCATCCTTTATCAATCTTGGTGCTTTTATCGATGAGGGCACAATGGTTGATACATGGACCACCGTTGGTTCTTGTGCACAAATTGGTAAACATGTCCATCTTTCTGGTGGTGTTGGTATTGGAGGTGTTTTAGAACCACTGCAAGCAAATCCAACAATCATTGAAGATCATTGCTTTATCGGTGCTCGCTCTGAAATTGTTGAAGGCTGTATTATCCGTGAAGGTGCTGTTTTGGGAATGGGAGTCTTTATTGGAAAATCAACAAAGATTATTGATCGTACAACAGGTGAAATTTTTATTGGTGAAGTACCAGCCTATTCAGTGGTTGTACCAGGTTCTCTCCCTGGAAAACCTTTACCAAATGGTGAAGCAGGCCCAAACCTTTATTGTGCTGTTATTGTAAAACGCGTTGATCAAAAAACACGAGAAAAAACATCCATTAATGATCTTTTACGTTCTTAGACACAAGATTAATTCATAATAATATTTCATCGTTTTTTAACTTGAATAATAACCTCGAATACAAGGATTCTCTCATTTCAAATCCTTTCATAGTGAATCAATCACTATCATTTCCTTGCACGTTACAAACGCAGTTGGTGTGTGGGTAAGAAACACTTTAAGAAAAGAGTGAAATACCTTTAATGAATTCTCTCAAGTGATAAGGACTGTCATAATATTTTGAGCGGAAAAAGAGTATGATGGGTGCGCTTTGCACCTTTCTGACGCGTAAAAGCGGTAATGCCAAATGGATTTTATATCATTCACAGTGTATTTTACATTATATTTTGTTACATCCCCCGTTGTGAAATGGAGTTTGATGTATTGAGAAATGTTTCTTTGAAACAAGTGCACAAATATGCAACATAAATGTATTTTGTTTAAAGCATTCTGTTTTACGTAAGCAACATGACACAATGAAAAACACTATATCCAAAAGTGTGAATATTGCGCAATTTCCATTAAAAAGCACTCTTGAACAACGGAACCAACCGACAAAAGCAAAACACAATTAATGAAGGAAAATACTCCTTTTTTCATTATTTGTTCATTTTGAGCGCTTGAATAAATGCCGATTGTGGAATTTCTACTTTTCCAAATTGGCGCATCCGCTTTTTGCCTTCTTTTTGCTTTTCCAAAAGTTTGCGCTTACGCGTAACATCACCCCCGTAACATTTCGCTGTTACATCTTTACGCAAAGCACGAATCGTTTCGCGCGCTATAACTTTACCACCAATAGCCGCTTGAACTGGAATCTGAAACATATGCTGAGGAATAAGATCTTTCAATTTTTCACACATTGAACGCCCGCGCTTTTCTGCAATCGTGCGGTGAACAAGCATCGATAATGCATCAATAGGCTCTCCATTCACCAAAATAGACATTTTAACTAAATCACCTTCTGCATAATCTGTCATTTGATAATCAAAAGAAGCATAACCCTTTGAAATCGATTTTAGCCGATCATAAAAATCAAAAACAACTTCATTCAGTGGTAAATCATACGTTACCATAGCACGGGTTCCAACATAGGACAAACCAACCTGTACCCCACGCCGCTCTTGGCATAGCTCTAAAATTGATCCAAGATAATTATCAGGAGTCATGATTGTCGCCCGAATCCATGGTTCTTCTATAGAAGAAATTTTAACCACATCAGGCATATCCGCTGGATTGTGCAACTCTTTAACAGAACCATCATTCATATTCATGCGATAAACAACTGAAGGTGCTGTCGCAATTAAATCCAAATTAAACTCACGCTCTAATCGCTCTTGAATAATTTCAAGATGCAGAAGTCCCAAAAAACCACAGCGAAAACCAAACCCCAAAGCCGCAGATGTTTCCATTTCAAAAGAAAAACTCGCATCATTTAAGCGTAATTTGCCCATGGCTGCACGCAAATCATCAAAATCGGCAGCATCGATTGGAAAAAGTCCACAAAAGACAACAGGTTGCGCCGGCTTAAAACCAGGTAAAGCATTTTCACAAGGACGACGCTCTTCAGTAATCGTATCCCCAACCCGTGTATCTGCTACCTCTTTGATAGAAGCAGTGATAAAACCAATCTCGCCTGGTCCTAATTCATCAACCTGTACCATTTTAGGTGTAAACACCCCAACGCGCTCAACTGGATATTTTGCTCCTGTACCCATCATACGAATGGTTTGGCCTTTTTTTAAAATACCATCTATCACCCGTACCAAAACAATGACACCAAGATATGCGTCATACCAGCTATCAACCAACATTGCTTTCAAGGGATTTGCAACATCGCCTGTATGTGGAGGTGGTAATTGTGCAACAATTGCCTCCAAAACATCAGGAACACCCAAACCTGTTTTTGCTGATATTTCTACTGCTTGAGATGTATCAATGCCTATCACATCTTCAATTTGTTCTTTAACTCGCTCAGGTTCTGCTGCTGGAAGATCAACTTTATTGAGAACAACAACCAACTCATGGGAATTATCAATGGCTTGATAAACATTTGCTAACGTCTGCGCCTCTACGCCTTGGCTTGCATCCACCACCAACAGAGAACCTTCACAAGCTGCCAGTGAACGCGAAACCTCATAAGCAAAATCCACATGACCTGGTGTATCCATAAGATTTAAAATATAGGTTTCACCATTCTTTGCCTTATAGTGTAAACGTACCGTCTGTGCTTTAATAGTAATTCCACGTTCACGCTCAATATCCATGGAATCGAGTACTTGTTCTTTCATCTCACGTGTATCAAGCCCACCTGTTATTTGAATCAAACGATCAGCTAAAGTGGATTTGCCGTGATCAATATGCGCCACGATGGAAAAATTACGAATATAATTACGATCTATTGTCATATAAGGCGATTTAGCAAAGAATAATACAAAACGCAAAGACCAATTATGCTCCGGCTTCTATCAAAAGAATATAAACCTAAAAAGCTTCTCAAAACACAACTTTTTATAGCCTAAAAAATGAGGCTTTATTTGCTAAATTAAATCCAAGGCTGCTAAAATGATCTTTTCGCATCTTATTTGATAACTCATATGCTGTAGTAAGCTAGAACCATCACACACTTTGCCAATCTCCAATATTGCGACGATCCTTTACACTTGAAAAAGTTTATAAGAGATATGCCTTTCTTGTACAGTCTTTACCCACATGCCCCCCACCCACTTGTGATGTGTAAGAAAGTGATTTGGATTGATTTAACATGAAAATGATTTGACGTGAGAAAATTTTACGGTATTCAGGGTTCTAATTCAATGTGAATAATGCTTATAATTATAAATCAATGTATTATCATATTTATATGATGTGCGTGTATATCACTTAGACTTGCAATAAAATTCGCAAGAAATGCTTTTTTATTTGTACGCAATAATCTGCTTTTTTAGTAATCTTATATAAAATAATATGAATATCGAGGGAGTTTTTTCTCAATTTTTAAAACTTTAGAAATATGCTCTATTGAGTGATGTTTTATATACTTTTTATACAACTCCTTCCTTCCTCCATTAAATATAAAACACACCAATCCTCTTCGATTCATTGGATAACGCATTGATTTATAATGATCGTTTATTGTTTTGCAATTTAAATGAAAACTCTGAATATCGCGAGCCTCTCTCATTTTAAATCTTCTCATAGTGAATCAATCAATTTTTTTGCCTCTCCATTATAAAACAGGGCTAGTGTATGGATAAGAACGTTTAAGAAAAGAGTAAAAATGCCTCTCTCTTTTAAATGCCAAAGGCTGTCGTAATATTGAGAACTGATAAAGAAAATGCTAGTGCCCTTTATTTTAAGAAAAATGATGATGGTCTGGGGTTTTTCTATACTTCATGCGGACCGTTAATGAATATGATGTATATTGAGAAAATTATCTTTTAAAAAATGATTTAATGTACAACGTTATGGGAGTACTTTGGGCGTTCTATTTTGCGTATGAAGCGTAACTCTATTAAAGGACAAAAGAAATAACGTGCGACAGTGCGTAATTTTCATTATTCAAAATATTACCGTAGATGTTTTTGAAAGTTGTAAAGCCGAATTTAAAAATGATCGTAAAGATGGGCGTTAATTTTTACCTTTATATCACCTCATGCTTTGGCTCAATGAAGGTTGTCTGCCCGTTTTAGAAACTAGGCAAAAAGATAGAAGCATACTATTTCTCCAATTTGGCATGCAAAAGCTGGAATAACTTATAGAACTTCTTANGTTTTAGAAACTAGGCAAAAAGATAGAAGCATACTATTTCTCCAATTTGGCATGCAAAAGCTGGAATAACTTATAGAACTTCTTAATCATCTTAATATTAAAAAAGCTTCAAAAATGAAAACTCTATAAGCAAAAAGCTCATGCAATAAAATCATAATAAAAAAAAATGTATAGCTAATCAATTTTTTTAATTGCTTTATTTTTTTTACGCCATTGTGAAGGTTGTAATTCAGCCACAATTATCCCAATCAGAATAAGCAAACCGCCCAATAAAGCTAAGGGAGATAAATGTTCGCCAGCCAAACGCCCAACAATACCAGCCCATACCGGTTCACCTGCGTAAATGAGTGTCGCACGCGTAGGGGAAATAGACTTTTGTGCCCAATTCATAGCTAATTGAATGATGGCACTCATTAATGCCAATCCTATACCAATATTAAACCACACCCACGAAAATTCAGGGATGCTTTCACCCATCAAAGGCATACAAGCAAATGAAAAAAAACCACTAAAAAATAACTGAATAATGGTTACACGCCGACTATCAACCTTGTTCGCAAAAATTCCGATGAGTATGACTTCTCCAGCAATCGCTAAAGCGCCTAACAAAGTTAAAATTTCGCCTTTTGAAAAATCAAAATTTCCCGGCTTTTGTCCTGAAATCAATACAAGCCCAATAAAAGCGAAAATAATACCAATCCAACAAGCTAAACGGGGAGGTTTTTTAAAAACAATCCATTGCAAGATTGGAACCATCGGTACATAAAGCGCTGTGATAAAAGCTGACTGACTACTAATAATTGTTTGAAGTCCAGCTGCTTGAAAAGCATAACCAAAAAACATGGCTAAACCTATTGCCATCCCAGCGAAAACTTCATAAACAGTTATACCTTTTATAGAGCGCCAAAAAATTACCCCACATATAAGAGATGCAACAATAAAACGAAATCCAACAAAAAACAGAGGACCACTATAGCGTACCGCAATGTGAATGACTAAAAATGTAATGCCCCACAATATTGTCGCAGTAAATATTGCCAATTCTGGCTTACTTAATAAAGGATATTTAAACTGTTTTAGATTCACCATGAAAAACTTTCTCTTCCAATTTTCCCCACAATTTATGAAACAATAAGCGTTCCAACTCCCTGTTCGGTAAACAGCTCTAGTAAAACAGAATGAGGAGTTTTACCATTTAAAATGACAACACCTTCCACGCCATTTTGAAGGGCTTTTATACAAGTCTCTACTTTTGGAATCATGCCTCCTGAAATTGTCCCATTTTTAATAAATTTCTCAGCTTCAGCAACTGTCAATTCTTTTAAAAGTTTACCCTGTTTATCCAAAACACCAGGAACATCAGTGAGAAATAAAAGGCGTTTAGCCTCTAATGCACCAGCAATAGCTCCCGCAAAAATATCAGCATTGATATTATAAGTTTTGCCATCGCGTCCTGGAGCTACAGGAGCAAGAACTGGTATCATTTCAGAAGATGCTAAAAGATCTAGCAATGTGCGATCAACTTCAACGGGCTCACCAACAAACCCCAAATCTAAAACACGTTCAATATGCGAATCAGGATCAATGACAGTTTTATAAGCCTTTTCGGCAAAAACCATATTGCCATCCTTGCCGCATAATCCTATTGCCCATTCACCCTCAGCATTGATGAGAGCAACAATTTCTTTATTTATGGAACCCGCTAAAACCATTTCAACCACTCCAACGATCCGCTCATCGGTTACCCGTAGTCCGTTTTCAAATCGTGATTCAATCCCCATTTTCATTAAAATTTCAGCAATTTGAGGACCACCACCATGAACAACAACAGGATTAATCCCCGATTGCTTTAATAGAGCAATATCACGCGCAAATGCTCGCCCCAAAGCAGGATCACCCATAGCATGGCCGCCATATTTTACCACGACCGTTTCATTTTCATATTTTTGCATATAAGGTAAAGCAGACGATAAAAATGCTGCTTGTTTTTCCAAAACATCTACATCACCGTTTTTAGCATCATCCATCAATAGAGCCTCCTCATCACTTTTTACCATCTCTTAATGAAATTTAGGAAAAGTGAAAACAATAAAACCAAACTTTACTCTATCCACCCCCTCCCCTGAAAACCGTCAATTTTCCTCTAAATTACGAAAAAGGAATAGCAAAATGAAATACAAAAAACTTCCTTTAAAAATTGACAGCGAAAAATTAAACAAAATAGACGTAAAAAAATGTCATTATTTTATGATCTTATATATAAAATTGAAAAGCAAAATTTTGAAGCTAAGCCGTACATTCAACTCATTAGTTTATCCCTACGGATACTTAACAATGAATGGGAATATATACAACCATTGATTTTATAAGATAAAAATAAAGTTTCTTATAATAATAAAATTAACATATTCCCAAGATTAAGAAATCACTCAACCGCTTTATAGCTTATCTCAATAAACTATAACTTTGGTTTTAAAAATTTGACTTTTTCTCAATCATAAAACATGAGGAAATGTCAACTGAACGCTCCTTATGGAGAATCATAATAAGTTGATTTATAATAATAATTTATCTTTTTATATCGTAAAATCGAAAAAAGGCTTTGCAACATTATCCATATATTGTGATAGCTCTTCAAAAGCATCTTCGTAAAAGCATTTAATTGTTTAGATTACTCTCTTCGTAAGATTTGATAAAATTTCTCATTTTCATGATCTGTCATTAAGTTTTTCTTTTTGCATAGCAATACATGCTTGAATTATTCAATGTTTTTTAGAATTGTTAATTCTTTTAATGTATTATTTTAATTATGTTATTTTATGAAAAAAGATTCATTTCGTATACTTCTCTTTCCATATCACTAACAATTTCAATAATATGTCGTGCTGTTTTCTAAGCATATTGTGCTATTTTTTTATTGTATTTGTTTTTTCTTTTTAAAGGTAACTTCCTCTATCTTCCCACCAACTTTTTATTATGCCAATAAATTCAATTAAGTGAATTCCATCGAATCTGTTTCCCCACAAGAGAGATACATCGAATACCTCAAAAAGTGTTTTGTTATGTCTTCTTTAGCATTCAACACACATTATCTCATTCCACAATTTCTTTGGAACAAAATAAACTTGATTATAGCGTTTTTATTATCTGGAAGAACTATTTATGACATCAGAAATACAAAACTAAATCCGCATCTAAAAAGACATGATTACTGCTAAAAGCTAAGATGAGGCATGTAAAAGCTATTCCGAACAAAATAACCCTTATTTTAAAGGAAGCAGTGATTAAAACTATGAAAAATGCCAAAAATAAAATCGGTTATAAGAAGTTGATACTTTATTTGAAAAAGATGGATTGCCTAACAGCTTATTTAGCGTTTCTTGGCAAGCCGCTACCTATTTTATAGTTTTATTATAGAGCCTTTAAAAAGAAATTTTGAGTGAAAAATAAACACCAAAAATACTGAATGCATAAAGGCAGTTATCATGACACTGGCAATATTTATTATCAATCACTCAATTGCGTTCTTATATGGATAAGCCCTTTTTAAAATGTCATAGACACTCAAAAATAAGACTTATCCATAAAACTCATGAAATATAAAAACTATCAGCAGCAGGAGTTTATCCTAAATTAGCTGTCTCTCTCTTTTCTTTTCAAGAAAAAATGCTTTTCAAAGATAATGAGACAATAGAAAGCTTAATGAAAATAACTTTCCCACAGTTCTCTCTAATTATTCTGAGAACATTCACATAATTTTAACCAGAAATATTTTCAAAAAATTCTTTCATACGTGAAAAAAAACCATGTGATTGCGGTGAATTTTCATGATTTGAGAGTTTCTCAAATTTTTGCAACAATTCACGTTGTTCTTGCGTTAATTTCTGCGGTGTCTCAATCGTGATATGGATGTAAAGATCACCCCTTGCTTGCTGACGGCGCAACATGGGCATACCTTTGCCTCTAAGGCGGAATTGACGTCCATTTTGTGTCCCTTCTGGAATCTTAACGCGTGCTTTAACACCATCAAGGTCGGAAACTTCAAACTCTCCTCCTAAAGCAGCTGTTACCATTGAAATAGGAACGCGACAGTGAAGATCTGCTCCTTCTCGCTGAAAAAACTCATGCGGTTTAATGGAAAGGAAAATATAAAGATCACCATTGGGGCCACCACGAATACCAGCATCACCCTCACCAGAAAGGCGAATACGCGTTCCATCTTCAATACCAGCTGGAACATTTACGCTTAATGAACGTTTTTTCTCTATACGCCGTGTCCCCTGACATTTGGGGCATGGATCCGTAATAGTTTCACCACGTCCATGACATGTAGGACATGTCCGCTCAATAGAAAAGAAACCCTGTGCAGCACGCACACGACCAGATCCATGACATGTTCCACAAACTTGCGGCTTAGAGCCTTTTCTCGCTCCTGATCCTTCACAAACATCACACGTAACGGAACTGGGAATATTAATTTCTGCAGTTTTTCCTGAAAATGCCTCTTCTAAAGTCACTTCCATATTATAACTCAAATCTGCGCCACGTTCGCGACTATCACCACGCTTACGGTGTGTCCCTCCCATAATCTCACCAAAAAAGTCTTCGAAAATATCCGCAAATCCACCACCAGCAGCAAAACCACCAAAGGGATTTGCTCCCCCTTGACCACCGCTATTTTCAAAGGCCGCATGGCCAAATCGATCATAAGCAGCACGCTTCTGGGGATCTTTAAGAACTTCATAGGCTTCGCCAATTTCTTTGAATTTTCGCTCTGCCTCTTTATCCCCCGCGTTGCGATCAGGATGATATTGCATTGCCAACTTACGAAAAGCAGATTTCAACTTTTTATCATCACATTCGCGAGTCACGCCAAGAATTTCATAATAGTCAACCTTCATCATGTATTCCTGATAATTTTTCTGTCATCCATCTTTATGGATAATATTGCTTTTAATTTATATTTTTAGCAACAAAGTTGCAACTTATCTCAAATAATAAAGCCCAGCCTTATATTTCAAAGGCCGGGTTTATCAATTAATCAACACATATGCTGACACTATTTCTTCTTATCATTAACTTCTTCAAAATCAGCATCAACAACATCATCATTCTTTGCCTCTGTTTCAGTGTCAGCGCTCGCTGCTTGTGAGGCTTCGTACATAGCCTGTCCAAGTTTCATACTGACTTCTGCTAATTTTTGCATCTTTGTTGTTACTTCTTCCGTATCACTGCCTTCAAGCGCAGATTTCAAATCAGATATTGCTGTTTCAATCTGTCCCTTTTCTTCAGCTGATACTTTATCGCCATATTCATTGAGCGACTTTTCAGTTGAATGAATAAGAGCCTCCGCTTGATTTCTAGCTTCAACACCTTCACGGCGTTTTTTATCCTCAGCCGCGTGCTCTTCTGCATCCTTTACCATTTTTTCAATATCAGCATCACTTAAACCACCTGATGCCTGAATACGAATTTGATGCTCTTTACCTGTTCCCTTATCTTTGGCCGAAACATTAACAATACCATTCGCATCAATATCAAAAGTAACTTCAATTTGAGGTATACCACGTGGGGCTGGAGGAATACCAACAAGATCAAATTGAGCCAATAACTTATTATCACTTGCCATTTCCCGTTCACCTTGGAAAACACGAATCGTCACAGCACTCTGGTTATCATCAGCTGTCGAAAAAACTTGCGATTTTTTCGTCGGGATAGTGGTATTGCGCTCAATAAGGCGTGTGAAAACCCCACCCAAGGTTTCAATACCCAAAGATAAAGGTGTTACATCTAGCAACAACACATCTTTGACATCGCCTTGCAATACACCTCCTTGGATGGCAGCACCCATTGCGACCACTTCATCAGGATTAACGCCTTTGTGTGGATCCTTACCAAAGAAGCTCTGCACAACTTGCTGAATCTTGGGCATACGTGTCATTCCACCCACTAAAACAACTTCGTCAATCTCACCGGCCTTTAATCCAGCATCTTTCAACGCAGCTTTACAAGGTTCAATGGTACGCTGCACTAAATCGTCAACGAGAGATTCAAATTTTGCCCGAGTCAATTTCATTGTTAAGTGCTTGGGACCTGATTGATCTGCCGTGATAAATGGTAAATTGATTTCTGTTTGCTGTGACGAAGAAAGCTCAATTTTTGCTTTTTCTGCCGCTTCTTTTAAGCGCTGTAAAGCGAGTTTATCATTTTTCAGATCAATTCCTTGTTCTTTTTTGAATTCATCGGCAAAATAACCGACCAAGCGCATGTCAAAGTCTTCACCCCCTAAAAACGTATCCCCATTGGTTGACTTAACTTCAAAAACGCCATCTCCAATTTCAAGGACTGAAATATCAAATGTACCACCACCAAGGTCGTAAACAGCAATTGTTTTTCCGTCCTTTTTGTCCAAACCATAAGCTAAAGCAGCAGCAGTTGGCTCATTAATAATCCGTAAAACTTCAAGTCCAGCAATTTTACCTGCGTCTTTCGTGGCTTGACGTTGCGCATCATTAAAATAAGCAGGAACCGTAATAACGGCTTGTTCAACTTTTTCACCAAGATAAGATTCTGCTGTTTCCTTCATCTTTTGCAAAATCATAGCTGAAATTTGTGACGGAGAATATTTCTTTCCCGCCTCTTCAACCCATGCATCACCATTGTCACCTTTAACAATTTTATAAGGAACAAGCGCTTTATCTTTTTCAACCATAGGGTCATCAAAACGGCGCCCTATCAAACGTTTAACTGCAAAAACTGTCCCTTCAGGATTTGTCACCGCCTGCCGTTTAGCAGGCTGCCCAACAAGCCGCTCCCCCCCATCAGTAAAGGCAACAACGGAAGGTGTTGTTCGCGCTCCTTCTGAGTTTTCAATAACTTTTGCGTTTTTGCCATCCATAACAGCCACACAAGAGTTCGTTGTCCCCAAATCAATACCAATTACTTTTGCCATATTATAATCTCCATTCAGCAAGCTACCTCAACCTTCATAAAGCATCTTTTTAAGATAGCTCCTCATAACACCTAAAGCCCGTATATTGCTTCAAGCAATATAAATAATAATAAACTGCAAGTCGCAACAAGCCTTGCTGCCTCGTATATAAGAACAGGCTTTTATTGCTACAAGAGAATAATGAGAGAAACATCTCCAAAATAAAAAATTTATTTTAAAATAGGCACTCTAATGACCCATAAATACCATATTTATGAGAGACTTGAGAGCATAATATATTTTTCTTGCAATTCTCAAAAAATATATCTTTCTATAAAAATTAAAAAATAAAAGAATGATTGCACTCTCGCTCTTGATCTTCTCATCATTGATAAAATCATACTCACGTAAAAGCTTTTTAAAAGGCAAATAATTTATATCACAAATATTATAAATTTTCCTTGGACTAAAATAGTCATCATATCTAATGCTCATATCAGTAAAGGTATTATCTATCGATCTCCTTTCAAAAATTCTCCTTCTAACGGTCTCATTGTTTGCGGCTATTTGAAATCTGTGCTTTAAATTCATCTAAAGCGTTTTTTCTTAACTGTATAATTTTGAACTTTGAAAATATATAAAAATACCTCTGTATAAACGCTTTAAAATGCCAAGAGCTGTCATAATATTAAAATTGGTAAAGTAGTTGATGATTGTTCTGTATTATATCTTCATTAAGTAAAATAGTAGTGCATCATAGATTTTATACCATTTGCAAATACTATTTATGAGATGAACACGGAAGCGTTAAGAGGTGTGTTGTCATTGTAAATCTTACTGTCTTCTTTTAAATTTCAAGAATTCTATGATTTTTATATTCAAATCAATTTCATTTTAGCATTTCTTTCTTTTATTTTAAATAAAAGCTCTGCTAAAATAAAAATATTCAAAGTGTGAATCTTATGAAGGAGGGTAAATCAATGATGACATCTATTATTAAAAAAATAACAAATCTCATCTTTAAGAATATAATACATACACAATATCCATACAAAAAGGTTATCATAAATATCGTGTGTGCTCTTCTCTTTGCTGGTATAACCTTGCCAGCAGGTGCTCAGCAATATAAACTTGGCGACATAGAAATTCTCAATCCTTGGACACGCGAAACACCTAGAGGTATAAGAGTTGGTAGCGGTTATCTCTACATTATTAATCACAGTAATACCCCAGACCGTTTGGTTTCTATTTCCACAAACGGAGTAAAAACAACAGAGATACACTCTATGGCTGTCGTTAATGATATTATGAAAATGGAAAAAATGCACAATGGCATTGAAATTCCGGGAAATGGCGAAATCACGCTTAAGCCTGGCGGTGATCATATTATGTTCATGGGGCTTTCACAACCATTTAAGTTAGGTGATAAAATTAGCGCAAAATTAACATTTGAGAAAGCAGGAACCATTGATGTTGATTTCTCTGTAAACGCTATGAAAGTACCATCACCTTCTAAATCCTCTCCTGTTCACTAAGCTCCTTTTATTATAAATACACACTTTATAAAATGAAGAAGCGTGAAATTTTTTACGCTTCTTCATTTTTTGTTTAATGCCATCAGTAAAAAATTATCCCCTTTGATGAATTAACTATGGTCAATTTCAGGAATACGTAAAACTTGTCCAGGATAAATTTTATCGGGAGATTTTAGCATTGGCTTATTGGCTTCAAAAATAAATGTGTTTTTATTACCTTGCCCTTTTCCATAAACCTCTTCAGCAATTTTCCAAAGATTATCACCAGATTTAACCTCATAAAAGCGAGAAGTTTTTCTAGGCGTTGTATCTATAACCTTTAATTGATTAACATCTACAGAAGAGATACCTTGTGAATTGCCAACAACCAGCAGTGCTTTTTCAAGTGTTTCCCTATCTGGAACTTCACCGCTTAAAATAGCTTTACCGTCTTCAACTTGAATATTGACTTTTTCTGTACCGAGTTGAAAATGATCAAATGCTCTCTTAAAATCCTTTTCTTTTGGTTCATGGTCCCCAATACCTAACTTTTCCCCTACGGTTTTAATAAAATTAAAAAATCCCATTACGACCTCCTTTCGTGTAGCAGAAACAAATTTTTGTGCATATATTGCCACATTCTTTTCTTTGCTCTTAAAACACATAGGCAGATTTTCTAAACTTCAACAATCAAAACTACATCTGTTCAATTATGAGACAAATACAATAATAAACTTTGTAATAAACCTTGATAAAAAAAGCCTTTATGAAAATTTTCTCTCAAATGAAGGGATCTTAATAGACGTAGAAACATTATAAATTATGAAAGCAAAACAAGATTTTACAGTAATGACAAAAGGTTTTTTACTTTGCTACAATTTGTATCATATTTGTTTTGCAAAAAAAATATGAACTCCCATATAAATAAGTGTGGGTAATTTGCTACCACAGCAATAGAAAGGTCTAAGAAACCATGAAAGATACACCAACAATCACGCAAACGATTGTACTTGTTGATGATGATCGCAATATTTTGACATCTTTATCTTTTGCGCTTGAGACAGAAGGATATCGGGTTGAAAGCTATACAGATGGAGCATCTGCACTCAAGGGTCTCACACTTCACCCTCCACACTTAGCTATTTTTGATATTAAAATGCCCCGAATGGATGGGATGGAACTTTTGCGTCGTTTGCGTCAAAAATCTGATCTTCCAGTTATTTTTCTTACCTCTAAAGATGATGAAATTGATGAATTATTTGGTCTCAAAATGGGAGCTGATGATTTTATTACTAAACCTTTCTCCCAACGTCTTCTTATTGAACGCGTGAAAGCTATTTTACGCCGTTCTAATGCACGTAACCAACCGCTTTCTACAGGAACTTCTTCCACCTCTTCTCTCAAACGCGGAGATCTTGTGATGGATCAAGAACGCCACACCTGTACATGGAAAGATAAACCTGTTATTTTAACCGTTACGGAATTTTTGATTCTGCAAACCTTAGCACAAAGACCAGGAGTTGTAAAAAGTCGTGATGCTTTAATGGATGCTGCTTATAGTGATCAAGTCTACGTAGATGATCGCACCATTGATAGTCACATTAAACGTCTGCGTAAAAAGTTTAAACAAGTGGATGATGATTTTGCAATGATTGAAACACTTTATGGTGTAGGTTATCGTTTCCACGAGGTATAAAACTACTTTGTCGCAAAAATTTGAATGGCAATCAAATCGATGACAGACAATTCTCAACTGGAAACTTTACAAAAAACAACCGTTAATGGTACATCCTCAACGCCATTTCTTATGTTCGCTCGTTTGCATCTTCGAACACAACGTCTCTTTAGACAATTGCTTTTTTCCAGCCTCACACGTCGCATTGTTATATTAAACATTGCTGCTCTTGCCGTTTTAGTTACAGGCATTTTATACCTTAACCAATTTCGCGATGGTTTAATTGAAGCAAAAATCAAAAGTTTATGTACCCAAGGAAAAATTATTGCTGGGGCTATTGCTGCTTCTGCAACAGTAGATACAAATTCTATCCTCATTGACCCTCAAAAACTCTTAGAGTTACAGACTGGTGAAAGCGTTACACCCGCTCCTCAATCAACCGATTCTTGGGATTTTCCTATTAACCCTGAGCAAGTTGCCCCTCTTTTACGGCGTCTTATTACACCTAAAACGACAAGAGCACGTATCTATGATCGTGATGCTACTCTCCTTCTTGATTCGCGCGTTCTTTATTCTAGTGGAGAAGTTTTTAGTTATGATTTACCCCCACTTAAAACAGAACAAAACATGTGGGATCGCCTTACTTCATGGTATTCAAGCGCATTTTATGGCAAAGGTATTGCTCTTGACAGAGAACAAACAAAAACCAGTGGTATTGCTTATCCAGAAGTGTACCGCGCATTAAACGGATCTCTTGCTACGGCTAAAAGACGCAACAGACAAGGGCAATTAATTGTTTCTGTTGCCGTTCCTGTTCAACGCTATCGCGCAGTGGTTGGAGCTCTTCTTCTTTCAACCACTGGTTCCGATATTGATAACATTGTAAAAGGCGAAAGACTGGTTATCTTTAAAGTTTTTGCCGTTGTAGGTAGCGTACTTTTGGTTCTTTCTCTCTTTTTGGCCCATACGATTGCCCATCCATTAAGTAAATTATCTGCCTCGGCTAATCGAGTGCGTAATGGTAATAATCAGCGTGTAGAAATTCCTGATTTTTCAATGCGTGAAGATGAAATTGGTCACCTTTCAACTTCTATTCGTGATATGACCAATGCCCTTTATATGCGTATTGAAGCCATTGAACGCTTTGCTGCTGATGTAAGCCACGAATTAAAAAATCCTCTCACCTCTCTACGCAGTGCTGTTGAAACGCTCCCTCTGGCTAAAAATGAAGAAGCACAAGAAAAATTGCTGGAAATTATTCAACATGATGTGCGCCGCCTTGATCGGTTGATTACAGATATTTCTGATGCATCGCGACTCGATGCAGAGCTTGCACGAGAAACCGCAGAGATTGTTGATATGACACCGCTTTTGGAAAGTCTTGTTCATGCTGTTCAGGAAGTGTATCGTAATACGCAAACTATTGATATAAGCCTTAATATTGTCCCACGTCCTCATGGAAAAGCTTATCTTGTATTGGGACATGAACTTCGTTTAGGACAAGTGATTTCAAATCTTCTTGAAAATGCGCGTTCTTTTATTCCTCGGAATCGTGGCAAAATTTGCATTACTATGAAAAGTCATGCTTCAACCCTTATTTTAACCATTGAAGATAATGGCCCAGGTATTCGTTCAGAAAATATTGAACGCATTTTTGAACGTTTTTATACAGATCGACCAAATGAAGATGCTTTTGGACAAAACTCTGGACTTGGCCTTTCTATTAGTCGGCAAATCATCGAGGCTCATAATGGGACAATTACAGCCGAAAATATTATCGATCCTACACTTGGGAAGTGTAAAACTGGTGCACGTTTTACTATTATGCTTCCGCTTGCTAAATAAATCTTTTATCCAAAGTAAAAGGCATGAAAACAAAATGTGAAATACTCCACGCAAATTGCCTTCAACTGGGCGGCAAGGGGCTGTTAATTATAGGTCCATCGGGATCAGGAAAATCAACCATCACCCTTTCTTTGCTTGACCGCGCTGAGTGGTCAAAACGTGAAGCGAAGCTTATCAGTGATGATTATACAATGTTGCGTGCGGAAAATGGAAAGCTTCACGGATACACTCCCGATAATTTAGAGGGCGGCATCGAGATTCGTGGCGTTGGTCTTTATATGATAGAATTCAAAAAGCACACAACTATCGATTGTGTTATTTTTCTCGGTCCGGAATATGAACGTTTTTCCACAAATAAAACTTTTCAATTTGAAAATTTGCACATTCCTCTTTTAAAACTTCCCTCTCTTCGTGAAGCCGATTGTACAGCCATTTGTCAAGCTATTGAAGCATTTTTGTTTAGAAAAATATGGCAAAAATCTGTCTAATTTTTTTCTAAAGATAAAAAAATCACAATTTTTGCCTTTTTTTTGCAAATTTTTCTTGGCAGCAAGATAAAGCCTTGTACAATGTCTTTCCCACCAACTATGGTTGGGTCTTATTAGTTAACAGGAGTTTGCGTAAATGATTGGACTCGTGCTTGTAACGCACGGTGAGCTGGCTGTCGAATTTTTACATGCCGTGGAACATGTTGTTGGAGTACAAGAAAAGTTCGCAACAATATGCGTTTATCCCGATGACGATATAGATCAGCGCCGAGGTGATATTATAGCCGCAGTAACCGATACAGATACGGATCATGGCGTCATCATATTAACAGATGTGTTCGGTGGAACACCATCAAATATAGCTATTCCTGCTATTGAAAAAGGACGCGTTGAAATGATTGCGGGTGTTAATTTGCCCATGCTTATTAAACTAATTTCTATTCGCAAATGTCCTGATATTTCATTATCAGACGCGTTAAGAATAGCACAAGAAGCAGGGCGTAAATATATTAATGTACCAAGTATGATTTTATAGCGGATAATAAAATACCAATGTTTTCCAAAGATACCCTCCCATGTATAAGTCGTCATTTCAATATCTGTAATAAACGTGGGTTGCATGCACGTGCTTCTGCAAAATTTGTACAAACTGTTGACAATTTTAATGTTACTGTTGAAGTTGAAAAGGACGGGAAAATTGTTGGCGGATCATCAATTATGGGACTTATGATGCTAGCGGCTTCATCCGGTTGCAACCTCACCATTCGTGTTTCAGGACCAGAAGCAACAGATGCTCTTAATGCTCTTGAAAAGCTCATCAATAACAACTTTGGAGAGGAAAACTAGTGCTTTTTCATCATAAACAAAGATGATAATTCTTAGAAAATAGGAACTTTCGATCATTATTTTGAATTTTAATTTCTCTTCCCGCTTTTATACCAATATTCATATCCATTATAGATTGGCATAATGATCATAAATGTAAAAGCTTATAGTAATTTTGTTATGCTCGATTTTTTTCTTCCTTTCCTAACATTATTTGACCAATTTGAATAGTTTTGCGTATTATGGCTATTCCCCGACTTAATCATATAATTAAATTTTTACAGAAAAGAGAACTCTTCACCTTGTATTAAAGTATGCTTTATTTTAGGCTAAAGATAAATGTCAAAATAATTTCGCACATCAAAAATCTATCAACTTTTCTTATTTTCTGCTAACTTTGTAGCCTTTATAATACACAAGTAATCTTCCATTGCACATCATTGTGATACAGATCCTGAAAACGCAATTCTTATCAATATCATAACCATTTTCTTAAAACGAATAAGCTTTGTACGACCATAATTATAGTAAGCATTTTTTAGACATTCTTTTTCTATACTATTGCCTTGTTTTCTGTGGTACGTGCCCCGCCCTTATTATCTATATTGCGCTTGGGATAGCATCTTTCATTATAAGGAGATAATATCATGGGTCGTCTATTTAGTGCTCTTCAGATTCCTCAACAAACAACAAAAGCCCTCGTATCATTGCAAAATGGCTTACCAAAAGCGCAATGGATCAACCCGCAAAATTTTCATGTCACCTTATCTTTTTTTGGCGAAGTTGAAAGCTCCTTAGCAGATGAAATTATGCATACCTTTAACACTATAGAACTTCCTTCTTTTACGCTACAGATAAAAGGTTTTGAAGTTTTTGGTTCAGAAAATGCTCCTCATTCTCTTGTGGTTCGCATTGAACCTTGTGAAAAGCTTACTCTTTTACATGAAAAGATGCAATATATTCGGAATAAATTAGAGTTAAAGCCTGATGAAAGACTGTTTATTCCGCATATCACTCTTGCACGAATATTTGATATTAATCTTAAAGATCTTTCTTCTTATCTATCTTTTCAAGATGATTTTTTTGTCCCTCCTTTTGAAGTTGATCATTTTGTTTTATTGTTATCGGCCTCTCCCTTAAATAAGGCTCCCTATATTGTAAAAGGAAGTTGGGCGCTTCAAAGATAAAAGGGTGTTTATAACACCCTTTAAAAACCCTTTAAGAAAAGACTTCATATATGTGTAATTGCAGGGAATACTGCATTTTATGTTGGAGATTTATTATTGATGTGTTTTAAGCCGAATCAGCTTCAACAGAAGCTTCTTTTGCTCCTCCTTTAGCTACACCCACTATAGCTGGACGTAGTACCCTTTCCCCGATAATATAACCTGCCTGAACCACTTGTTGAACAGTATTATCTGGAACATCAGCATTGGGAATTTCAAACATCGCTTGATGAAAGTGAGGATCAAATTTTTGCCCCTCTGGATGAATTTTTTGCACCCCATGACGTTCTAATGCTGCCATCATGGCACGTTCAGTCATTTCAACGCCTTCTGCCAATGATTTCAAACCAGCATCACTCTCCCGTGCACCTTCTGGAATAGCTTCCAAAGCACGATTGAGATTGTCAGAAACCGATAACATATCCCGTGCAAAATTAGCAATGGAATAAGCTCTTGCATCCGCCACATCTCGCATAGTACGGCGTCGAAGATTTTCCATATCTGCAACAAGACGTAAAAGCTGATCTTTCAGTTCTTTATTTTCATCCTGCAAAGACGCTAAAAGATCACTAACCTCATTGCTTTCTGTTTCAACGACTTCGTGTTCCTCTGTTTTATGTGTTTTTAAAAATTCATCGGCTGCCTGTTTAAGTGTATTACGATCAGCTGGATTTTTTAAATCACAATTTTCAAATGAAGCGTCAGTAAATTTGTTTTTTTCATCAGACATAAAAATTTTATTCCTTCATAAGATTCGTTATTCTCGATATCGAAATTCTACAGACAAAAATCAAGGGGTAGCGATGTATATAATACAATGAGCTTTTATAGTACAAATACTTACTTGCATCGTTTTAACGCAATAACTGTGACACAAGTTGAGCTGTATAATCAACCATGGGCACAATCCTTGCATAATTAAGCCGTGTAGGACCAATAACACCTAAAGCACCAATGACTCTTTGTTGTGAATCTCGATAAGGTGCTACAACTAAAGAAGAACCAGAAAGTGAAAATAACTTATTTTCTGAACCAATAAAAATTCTAACCCCAGAACCTTCATCCGTTAAATCGAGAAGCTGTGCCATACTCTCGCGCGTTTCAAGATCATCAAACAAATGGCGTAACCGTTCTAAATCTTCTTCTGCTTTCACATCTTCAAGTAAATTGCTACGCCCGCGAACAATGAGGTGTATTTTATGATCAGCATCTTCTCCTCCCCAAAGAGCTAATCCCGTTTCAACAAGATGATGTGATAAATCATCAAGTGCGGCCCTTGTTTCTGCGCATAAGCGGGCAATTTCCCCTTTAGCTTCACTCAATGTACGCCCTTGAATATGGGCATTGAGAAAATTCGTTGCTTCCGTCAATTGTGCATGGGTAACCCCTTCTGGTAAATGAACAATACGATTTTCAACTTCACCTTGTTGAGTCACCAAAACGGCAAGAGCGTGCTCCCTATCAAGGCGCACAAATTCAATATGTTTCAATGTTCCTTCTTGTTTTGTTGCTAAAACAAGCCCTGCCCCACGTGAAAGATCTGAAAGAACTCGGCTTGCTTGAACAAGAAAATGTTCAACCGATTGTGCATGACCAGCCTCTTTGACTTGCATTTCAATATTTTCTCGCTCTTCGTTTGGCAAATCACCCGCTTCCATAAATGCATCAACAAAAAAGCGTAAACCTGATTGTGTTGGCATTCGACCCGCAGAAACATGTGGTGCATAAATCAAACCGAGGTGTTCAAGATCACTCATCACATTGCGAATCGTCGCAGGCGATAATGTCTGTTGTAAAAGCCGCGAAAGATTACGTGATCCTACAGGTTCACCATCATTAAGATAAGCTTCAACAATATGGCGAAAAATATCACGCGAACGTTCATCAAGATATTTTAGTTCATTATCAATAGTTTTGTGCTTCATCACAATTGTTTCACTACTTTTAAAATCCTCATCTCTTATATAAGTTTTGCCAAGGTTTGGTCAAATAGTCTAAAGTAGTATAAAAACATATTATCCTATTGAGCTGTAAAATGCTACCTTTCAGAGTGATGCTTGATAAATTACGCAGGAAATATTTTTGTTAGAGTGTGTGAGAAATATTTAAGATTAAGAATTGATCTGTAAAGTGGTCTGCTGTAGGGACTTGTCAAAAGAATCTAGCTTGATTAAAAACCGCTGTAAGTAGAAAATTTTACCCTTTAGAGCAAGCAGAAAATTGGAAATTTACCATAAAAATGCTATCATAAAAAAGACATGTCTTTCCTATCTTTGCAAGGTTATCTTCGTACAAGATAAAAAATTTTATTGGAACAAAATATCATAAAACATGTAAAATAATCATATCATGTAAAATCAAGCAGAATATGTGTGTATGAGCATTTAAGCCGATTTTTAGCACAAAAATAATTCCCCTTTCATTTTTGGAGAAATCTATATGAGAAGCATAGCAGATAAAAAACTTGTCATTGCTACACATAACACCGGAAAATTGCATGAAATCACTACTTTAATTACGCCTTTCGGTTTAATAATACAATCGGCAAAAGAACTGGGCTTGCCAGAACCAAAAGAAACAGGAAAAACATTTGAAGAAAATGCTTATATTAAAGCTTTTTCAGCAGCAAAAAAGACAGGACTTCCTGCCCTCTCTGATGATTCAGGCTTAGAGGTAGATGCATTGGAGGGTGCGCCAGGCGTTTATACCGCTGATTGGGCAATTCAAGCCGATGGTACACGTAATTTTCCAAAAGCTATGAAAAAAATAGAAAATGAACTCCAAAAAGTCGGAGCACGAGAAAAAAACCAACGGAAATGCCGTTTTATATCCGTCATTTGCATTGCATGGCCTGATGCTCATGCAGATTACTTCCGCGGATGCGTTGAAGGAACGTTCATTTGGCCTCCACGGGGAGACAAAGGCTTTGGTTTTGATCCTATTTTTTTACCCGATGGATATGAAAATACCTTTGGAGAAATGTCAACAGAGCAAAAACACAACTGGAAATGTAATGATATTCCCCCTCTTTCACATCGCGCACGTGCTTTCAAACTTTTGGCAGAAAACCTTTTAGCATTCTCATGAATGAACCTTTTGGCATTTACATTCATTGGCCCTTTTGTGCAGCTAAATGTCCTTATTGTGACTTTAATTCGCATGTTCGCATCCATGGTGTTGATCAACCACGTTTTGTCACCGCCTTTAAGCGCGAAATAGAAACGCAATACCACAAAATAGGCCCACGCCATATTACAAGTATTTTTATTGGTGGAGGAACCCCTTCTCTTATGGAGCCGCAAACTGTCGATGCCCTATTGCAAGCACTTGCAAAAAAATGGGTAGTCGATGATAAAGTTGAAATTACATTAGAAGCTAATCCATCCAGTGTGGAAGCAGAGCGCTTTCGTGGATACCGTGCGGCAGGTGTTAATCGCTTATCTCTAGGGATACAAGCGCTCAATGATAAAGTATTGCGCAAACTTGGCCGACTCCATAATGTGGAACAAGCTCTTTGCGCTATTACTTTAGCACGGCAAATTTTTCCACGTTTATCTTTTGATCTCATTTATGCCCGCCCCGAACAAACCCTTGAACAATGGAAATCTGAACTTGTACAAGCAATTGATTTAGCAGCGGACCATCTTTCTCTTTATCAATTGACGATCGAAGAAGGAACCGCCTTTAAACGGCTTCATGATGCAGGAAGACTTATCCTTCCCCCATCAGAGCTAGCAGCAGATCTGTATCATCTTACTCAAGAAATAACGGCACTACATGGACTTCCTGCCTATGAAATCTCAAACCATGCAATGCCCGGTGCCGAATCAGCACACAATCTTCTTTATTGGCGTTATCACCAATATGCAGGCTTTGGTCCAGGAGCACATGGACGTTTCATTGAGCATACACCGAATCATTCCTCTTTCTGTTCAAAAACATTGTCATCACACCTTGAAAACCGCGAACGTTATGTCACAATAAATGAAAAGCATCCCGAACAGTGGCTTAATTTGGTAGAAACAACAGGACATGGCTGTATTGAAACGGAACATTTAACCACTGAACAACAGGCAAATGAAATGCTCCTTATGGGATTACGCCTTTGCGAAGGCTTAGAACTTATACGCTATGAAACCTTAAGCCCTAAACGCATTCCAATGGAAAAACTGATCGATTTACAACACCAAGAATTGATAGAAATGGTGGATAACCAACGCTTAAAAGCAACAACCAAAGGACGTATTGTTCTTGATCACATCATCAGCCAACTCGCAAACTAAAGTTTTTATAACAACATACTTATTTTAATCATAATTATCATTTTTCACAGCAAAGGTGAGATTAGAATATCGTGAGATTCTCTCATTTCAAAACTATTTATAGCAAGCTAGTTACCGCCATTTGCTTACACCTTAAAAAGGGAGAAGCATGTGGATAAAAACTATAAAAAAGGAGTAAAAAGGCCTCTTATGAACACTCTTAAGTGCTAAAAGCTATTGCAATATTTTGAGCTAGAAAGTGTATGGTGCTCTAACTTTATTTTTCATAAACATAAAGATGGGGAGGCATTATAGATTTTATATTACAACATTCATAAGCACCGTAGTAGCACAAATGTGACAAACATTGAGAAAATTTCTTTAAAACAAGTATGTGAATGCATAATACGATAATGTATTGTTCTTTATGAAATCGTGGCACCATTTAAAGAACCAGAGAAATAAGCATGAAGCCATGCATCAGTCTCTGATTATTTAAAAAGATATTACTCTAGTTACTTTTGAAAACCGTAAAGCCGAATAAAAAAGAAAGTAAAAAAAGCACGCTGATTTTCACCTTTATACCTTTTATATTTTCCCTCAATGAGGTTATGTTTGTATGTCTGTTTCAGAGATTATAAAAAATAGATATACACAATGCTTTTATCCTATTCTGGCATGTAAAAGCTGTTATCGCAAAAAATACTGAACCAATATTTATTTGAGATACGCGGCCGTATGATCGGTATTAATTTATAGGTAACAGCAACATCATGAGCTTTACTAAACAAATAATGCACTCAAATGACAAATATACTAAATATGAATCGGTATTGCTTTGTTAGCGAGTGAAACGATGTTAATCTCATATGATCTTACTTGTATGCGTATATGCTTATAAGTGTCTATACGCGTCCTTTAAAGTTATTTAATTAAAAAATTGAGAATAATACTAGGACAATCCTTGGCTAAAGAAGTCAACGTGATGCTACAAAAGAATTTCTGTGTACCTTTATCATAACCAATATTAAAGCTGATTAAATAACCTCACCTTCTATCTCGTAATGATATTGCAACGGAAGTTCTTGGGGACAAAAAAAGCAGAGCAAAATATATGAAATAAAATAAACTTAAAGCGCTTTTCCTATAGTCTTTATTCTAAGAGAGTCTAATTGGAACAAGAAGTGCCTTTTGTGAGAGCTCAGAAACCATATTAAAACATGAGCTGTGAATGAGCGCATTTATGTTGTACGAACTTTTTACAATAGCAGCATGTTTTTGTGTGTCTTCATGGCTTCAACCTGTCACTACACAATGATGATATAATATTCATTGTTTTCCATATATGATTGCACCGCCTTTCTACACCTTAAAGAACGAATATTTTCAATCCAATATGGTCTAAACAGTTCTGCTTCTTCAAGCAGGTCTCTTTTGGCTTTTCAATTATGTAATTCACTTAACTTAAAGACTCTACAGGCAAGAATCCCAACTTAAGAATATTCATTACTTACTCTAAGACTACTTAATATATTAAGTTTTACGAGTCTCGTATCACCACACCATAAATGGCAATATCTTATGGCACAACAAGATAAAGGTATTTTTGAACCAGCAACCTTTTCTTTATGCAAAAAATTCAATAATAAAACGCTCATAAATAGTAGTAAGTGTTTCCATTGCATCAAGGGCTACACACTCATCTACCATATGCATCGTTTGCCCTGGTAAGCCAAATTCAACCACTGGGCAATAATCCTTAATAAATCGCGCATCTGAAGTACCACCAGAAGTGGAACATTCTGGTATATTCCCTGTTACACTTTTAATAGCATTGGATAAAGTTTGAATGAGTTTATCATTTTTGGTCAAAAAAACATCTCCTAAACTTGGAATCCATTCAAGCTGATAAGAGGGATATTGATCACCATTGTTTTTTGATTGCACCAAAGCAAGACGCTTTTCAATTTCCTTCATCAGTGTTTCTTTTGTCCAAAGATCATTGTAGCGTATATTAAAATGAACTGTTGTCTGCGCTGGGATAACATTGACCGCTAAATTACCGGTATCGATGCTTGTTAGCTCTAAATTACTGGGTTGAAAATTTTCTGTCCCTTTATCTAAGACGATTTGTGTCAATGCTTGAATAAGCTTACTTGCCAAAGGCAAGGGATTGGCAGCCCTCTCTGGAAAAGCAACATGACCTTGACGACCCTTCACGGTAATGACACCAGAAATCGATCCGCGGCGACCAATTTTGATAATATCACCAACAGTCTTTACGCTTGTTGGTTCTCCCACAAGAGCCGCAGTCCATTTTTCGCCTTTTTTTTCTGCCCATTTGAGAAGTTTTACCGTACCATTAACAGCAGGCCCCTCTTCGTCACCAGTAATTAAAAGGCTTACCCTTCCTTTAATGGGTCGTTTCTCAAGAACTCGCGCTAGAGCCGCAATAAAACAAGCGATACCACCCTTCATATCAACAGCACCCCGCCCATATAATTTCCCCTGATCTATAACAGCTTCAAAAGGTGGGTAAGTCCAATCTTCCAATGCACCTGGCGGTACGACATCCGTATGACCCGCAAACATAAGATGGGGTCCTTCACTCCCCATTTTTGCATAAAGATTTTCAACATTATCTGTATTTTTATCCGTAAAAACAGGGCGATCGACGTGAAATCCCATTTTTTTCAAAAATTGTTCCAAAGTTGATAAAGCCCCTGCTTCATGAGGTGTAACAGAAGGACAACGAATAAGTGCCTGTAATAGCTGAAGTGGATCTGTAAGAACAGACATAAAAAACCTTCCCATTTTTTATAAGTCATCGGAACTTAGGGTTATTACGCTGAATTACAAAAAAGATAAAGCAAAACATTGAAGACACTCAGCAAACCAAGCAGGGGAGAACAATCGTGCTGAGAGCTTCAATGGCTTCCTCATTATACATGAGCAAGCACACACTCAACAAAACACTCAACAAAAAGTTCCGTTAAATATTGCCTTCATTTGAAAGTTTTTTACGCCTCTAAATTATATGAATCAAAATTAATTGCATGCAGTCTAGGAGCATTTTCTTTCAACCAAGCACGATATGTTTTACTATCAGGACATAGCTCTTCACAAAGAGCCCAAAATCTTGGCCCATGATTCATTTCAACAAGATGAGCAACTTCATGGGCAACAACATACTCAACAACTTCTTTTGGTGCCATAATAAGGCGCCAAGAAAAAGAAAGACGCTTATCGATTGAACAAGAGCCCCAACGACTTCTCGTATCTTTATAACAAATGGATTTGACTTTACGCTCTACCTGATGAGCATAATGTGCCACCAAAGGCGTTATAATAAGCGCCGCTTGTTTTTTCAAAACGTCAGCAATGCGTCTTGGGAGATATTCTAATTGACCATAAACAATAATTTCAGGCCCTTGCTCCGCATCTGCTGTAATGATTTCTGTTACCCCACGTCCCTCTCTATGCTTTATGGTATGAGAAACACCCAATAAGGGAATTGTCGCCCCCTCTTTGAGATAAGCATTTTTATGAGAGATTTGTACATGAGCAAGACGTGCCTCAATCCAAGATCGATGCTTTTCAATAAAATTTTCAACCGCATAGAGATTTATTGCTGGTGGTGTTGTTACACAAATCTCCTGACTTCTGGCATCAATACGTAAGGTAAGACGGCGCGCATACTTATTTTCCCGCACCCGTACAGGTACAGAGCGCTCAGAAAAAATAAAATGCTGTTTAGAAATGCTCATATATTTTTATCTTCATCAATAAATGTACCCCTTACTTTGCATTAATCTGATTAATAAAAGATCTCAATACTGTTTCAAGGCAATCTAAATCTTGTGGACGAGAAAAGCGATGATCCGCATCACGAACAAGTGTCAATGTTACATCATGGAGAGGTAAATGATCAAGTAAAGTCAATGTATGCTGATAGGGGATATCTTCATCTTCCATCCCTTGTAGAATATGGACTGGACATCCAACATCAATGCATCCTTTCATAACACAATTTTCGCGCCCATCTTCAATCAATGTTTTTGTAAAGGGCATTGGCTCTGTATCATCAACTGCAGGTCGTTCAATATAGCCTTTCTCCTTCAAAATCTTCCATTCTTCTGGGCCTAATTTTGGTTCCACCAATGTTTGTGTAAAATCAGGTGCTGGAGCAATCAATATCATGCCAGCAAGCTTCTTATTTTTCTGTGCTAGCATCATTGCAAGCCTTAGCGCAATCCACCCCCCCATAGAGGAACCAATCAAAATTTGTGGACCCTCACAATAGGTTTCAAAAGTCGCTAAACTTTCCTTAACCCAACGCGAAATTGTTCCTTGAAAAAAATCACCTTCAGATTCTCCATGTCCAGAATAATCAAAACGTAAACAAGACAAATCATTCTTCTGAGCAAACTGATCAACTAACGTTGCCTTACTTCCTAACATATCGGATTGATAGCCAGGAAGCCAAACCAAACCTGGAGATTGGCGCCCCTTGCGATAGCGTACTGCAAGTGCGGTGTTCTCAAATGAAAAAAACTGACAAGGAATATTTTGATCCATGATTCTTTATCCTCCATAAAATAATTTCTTTAAATTAAGAGAAAAACTTTTATAATCTAAATCATCCCAAAAAGTAATAAATCAAATAATGAAAATAACACGAATTATAGTTGTTTTTAGGTACATAATTGTATATTAAATTAACTGTAGTTGAATCAAAATTTAAGGAGCATAAACCATTCGTAAACCGTTTAAAATGACACCTACCCAAAAAGACGGACCACGTTCAAATCAGGATATTCGGGTACCTCATGTTCAGCTTATCAATGATGAGGGACAACATCAGGGAGTTGTTTCGATACAAGAAGCTCTTGCTATGGCTGCAGATGCGGGACTTGATTTGGTTGAAATTGTACCAAATGCGGAGCCACCTGTATGTAAAATCATCGATTTGGGAAAATTAAAATATCAAACCCAAAAAAAAGCTGCTGAAACACGTAAGAAGCAAAAAGTCATCGAAATCAAAGAGATTAAGATGCGCCCAAATGTTGATGTCCATGATTATGGAGTCAAACTCAAGGCTGTTCATCGCTTTATTGATCATGGTGATAAAGTAAAGATTACTTTGCGTTTTCGTGGTCGTGAGATGGCTCACCAAGATCTTGGATTAAAGCTTCTTCAGCGTGTGAAAGAAGATACAAGTGAAATTGCCAAAATCGAATTGGAGCCAAAGCTTGAAGGCCGGCAAATGATGATGGTGATAGCACCTAAATAGTTTTGCATTGGAATAATATTCGCATGCAATTCATCAAAATGATGTGTATAGTATTATTTAGAAGCACCACATAGAGTTTTTGTGGTGCTTTTAAGGTTTTATAAATGTGTATAAATCCTTTTAAGAGTTTAATAATGCTTGATCGATTTATAAGAAGAATTCATTATTTTGCATATTAAATGAGAAAACTCAAACATCGTAAGGTCTTCTTATTTCAAGCTCTCTGTATCATGCAATGCGGCAAAATTGTTTGCTTACACATCACAAATGGAGATGATACATAAAAATTATCAAAAAAGCAGAAATGTTTTTTGTGAACTATTTCAAGTGCCAAAGACTATCACAATATGGAAATTGGTAAATA
This sequence comes from Bartonella sp. AP331QHHD, assembly GCF_042195905.1. Taxonomy (NCBI): domain Bacteria; kingdom Pseudomonadati; phylum Pseudomonadota; class Alphaproteobacteria; order Hyphomicrobiales; family Bartonellaceae; genus Bartonella; species Bartonella sp. AP331QHHD. Next base: position 117,032 of record NZ_JBHIPG010000031.1, on the reverse strand, counting down.
CAATAGTGAAACTTGCCGGTACCTTTTATTGAAAACTAAAAATAATGATGAACAACGAATTTTCGTTATACCTTTCACAGAAACTTTGCACTACATTCTTCACTCTCACCATCGTGAAATTGATGTGATGAACCTTGAAAGAAAAAGCTATTTTTGTAAAAAAGATTAAGGGGCTTCTTAATTAAGAGTGTTTCAATCTTGCATAAAATAATGAGAGAATATAGAAGCTCTTCATGGCTAAAAAACAAATTTCCTCTTTTGACAAACATCTTATTATCCGCCTTTTGCGAGAAAATTTTCGTAAACATATGCGTTGGTATAGTGCGGCTATCTTCTCAATGATCATCATTTCTTGTACCACAGCAACCAGTGCATGGATTATGCGGGATGTTGTTAATCAGATTATTGATGCACAAAATTTTCCTATGATTGTTTTGATTTCTAGCTTCATTGCTTTTATCTTTATTCTCAAAGGAGTTGCAACTTTTTTCCAAACTTACTTTCTAAACAAAGCAGGCAATAGTATCATTGCTGAACAACAGCGTAAAATTTTTGCACGACTTATGGAACAAGGAGTCTCTTTTTATCATAATAACACTTCATCTGATCTTCTTGTTCGTGTAACTCATAACGCGACAGCCGTACGTAATATAATTGATACTATTATCACAACTTTTGTACGTGATTTGCTTTCCGTTAGTGGTCTGTTGCTTGTCATGTTCATTCAAAACTTTGTGTTAATCTCCATTACTTTAATCGTAGGACCACTAGCTTTTTTAGGCGTTCGAATGGCTTTAAAACGCGTTCGCAGCTTGATGGAAAAAGAGCTCCTTTCACTTGGTGAAATTATCAAAATCGTACAGGAAACGGCTGTTGGCATTCGAATCATCAAGGCCTTTTCACTAGAAGAAGTCATGAAAAAACGGATGGACAAAGCCATTTGTGATGTTGAAAAACAAACAAACAGTATTGCAACACTCGAAGCTATTACCAATCCAATTATGGAAACACTCACGGGTGTTGCCATTGCAGGTATTATTTGTTTTTCCGGTTATCTTGCAACCCAACGCGCAGGTGTTCAAGGTGAATTTATGTCCTTTATTGTTGCTTTACTTTTAGCTTATGAACCCGCAAAAAGACTAGCAAATGTACGTGTTAAAATTGAATCTGGCTTGGTCAATATCCGTACGATGTTTGAAATACTCGATTGTCCCCTTACAGTTGTAGAACATAAAGAAGCTAAAGATCTGAATAAAACGCAAGGAACTATTCGTTTCGAACATGTTTCTTTTGCATACACTAATAACAAAATGATATTGAAAGACATCAACCTAGAAATAGAAGCCGGAAAAATGACAGCATTGGTGGGACCATCCGGTTCGGGAAAATCAACCCTTATCAACCTTATTATGCGCCTCTATGACCCCACAAAAGGACGCATATTGATTAATGATCAAGACATTCGCTACACAACATTTCGCTCTCTGAGAAACCTGATGGCCTATGTAGGACAAGATACTTTTCTCTTTCAAGGAACTGTTAAATATAATATCGGGCTTGGAAAAGAAGGGGCTAGTGATGACGAAATTATCGAAGCAGCAAAAGCAGCAAATGCTCATGACTTTATTATGAGTTTGCCAAATGGTTATGATACACAGATAGGTGATAATGGCTGTAATCTTTCAGGGGGGCAAAAACAACGACTCGCTATCGCTAGAGCAATGATTCACGATAGTGAAATTCTGATTCTTGATGAAGCAACAAGTGCGCTCGATTCACACACCGAAGCACAAATTAATGAAGCCATTCACCACCTTACTAAAGGACGCACAACGATCATTATTGCTCATCGCCTTTCAACGATTGCTCGTGCTCATAAAATTGTGGTCATACAAAATGGACAACTGATTGAACAAGGTACTCAAAAAGAATTGCTAGCAAAAGAACATGGGTTTTATAAAAAACTTCATAATATCCAGTTCAAAAAACATACCCCCTAATTTCTAGATCCTTAAATAAGATTTGAAATAAAAAATGGATAGAAGGTAATGCTCCATTTATAAAAAAAGACTTGTTATCAAGAAAAAGCATTACTTCAATCAAGAATTGGTAAAGAATTTATGGTTTATTGAAAATAAAATTCTTGGATTTAGATGAAAACTTTACTCGTTGTTTTGTTGAATGCAAAAGATAAGATGTAATTTGCTTATTGCAAATTTTCTTTATATTTATGATGAATCAATCAAAAGCGCTTGTTGTACGTCATAAGAGATATTGGTATATGCATAAAAACTCTTAAGATAAGCAATAAAATAACTCTACACTTTCAAGTGAAAAGATTGTCAGCAACATGAGAAGCTGAAAAATAGAATGATAATACCGGCTTATAGCTTTAGTAAATACTTATACCTTTATTAATAATGGTAGTGTGGATTTTATACCATTCATAAGAGGTACTTTATACCATTTCACAAGCAATCTTATGAAATAGACTCAAGCGCACACTGAGAAATGTTGCTTTAAAACAAGTACATAAACTTGCAATACAATAATGTTATATTTTGGAGTACTCTGTTCGCGGAGCTATTCGTTATAAGAAAAGTGATCTCATTCAAGACACAATAAACAAAAATCTAAAATAATAGGTAATTTTTATTATTAAAAAATATTGCTTTAAATGCGTTTGACAATAAAATCGATATCTTATGAATTCTCCGCTTAACGCTTTTGTTTATCACGTTCTTTAATGGAATCATGTCCTTCACGTAAAAACAGAATGCCATTGTGTTGCAAATTCACGTACTTGTTTTAAAGAGACCTCTCTCAAAGTCTTCCCTAAGCCCATTCGCAATAACATTCGTGAATTGTATAACGATAAATCCATTAACCCCCTCTATCTTTACGCTTATGGAGTAACAAGCCGGCACCACTCACACTATTCTGCCAGTCCCTAATGTTGCGACAGCTCTTAGCTCTCGAGATGATTCATAAGAGGCATTTTTAGTTATTTCTTAATAGTTTTATCCACACAGGATTCTCCGCTTGTAGCATACAAGCCGAATGATTTTGATTGATTCAATACGAAAGAGATTCGTACGATATTCAAAGTTCTAATTCAAGTTGAATAACAATAAATTATCTTTATAAATCAATATATTGCACACACTCCATTCTTTAGGCAACAGCACGATATGGGCTTGAAAACAAGGTAAGGTATTTCTCTAAAATAAATATATAGCAGCAAAATAACATACTATCTTTCGTGAAGATTTTGTCCCTTTAGAGAATAGCATAACAAAAATCAAATATTTCAGATATATCTCTTCACGCCTCAACAAAAAGCTTCTTCTTTTATAGGATTTCTAGTCTATGCCTCCTTCCTCAGATTTAGAAATGAGAGACAAAAAACGAAGAAATTGTTTTTTGTAAATTCAATCTTTAATAATCTCTTTCATAAAAGAGACCTATACTAGAATTTTGTTCATTTCCTATGGCACCTTTAGCTTTGAGATGACGCGAAATATCTAAATTAATTGTCCCTTTCGTCGTTCCATCAGACCCTGCTTCAAAGCCCAAATAAATATTATTGTGTATGTAGCGTCCAATACGTAAGCCTGTATTCCCCTTCTCATTAACGATAACATCAAGATCATCAAGTCCAATTTTAGTTCGTAAAGTATTCAACAAAGATGTATTAGAACTACCTGCAAGATCAGCCGCTGCTGCTGCAAGTTGAGCAATCTGAAATGGTGATAATTCATTAAGAGAGCGATTAAAAATCAAACGCGCCAAAATCTCATCCTGAGGCAAATTTGGTTGTGATGAAAAATTAATATCAAGATTATCAACCGTCCCACTTACAGTTACAGTGACGCGAATATCACCACTGTTATTGTTGGTTACAAAATAAACCGTAGGATTAAGATTACCACTAAAACTCGCTTGTCCTTGATCAAAATTAAGACGTTGCGACAGGATATCAAAACGTCCACGAATCATTCTAAATTCACCAACTGGATGCACATCATTCAATGGACCTGCTAGATTAATGCGTCCTCCCAGTTCAGCATCTAAGCCTTTTCCGCGTACAAAAAATTGATTGCGTGCTGTAATACGCATATTTGATAGCACGACAGATGAAGATTCTTGTGTAACTATACGGCTTTTGCTTTTGTTCGTGTTCTTAACATCAGCACGTTCAAGTGTTGTTTGAATCGATTTAGTTAAATTCTTATTTCTAACATCAAGAAACTTGGCACTTTTAAAATGATCAGGAACAAAAACTTCAGCTTTTTCAACGATGATATCACCACCAAGAACAAGACTATTTAAAAAATGACCTGTCATTGTCATCTCACCTGATAATGTTGCCAGAATCATAGAACCATCATTATAATTGGCATTATCAAGATGAAATATCAAATCTGTCTCTAGACCATTAGAGATACGACCTGAAGCAGAAATTCCTCCCCCCTCAAACGAAGAAGCTGAAGCTTTTTCTATAAGGATATGATCACCTTTCAATTTGCCTTCAATCGTTATATTATTTAATCCTACATTTGTTTGTGAATCAAAAAAGCTACCGTCGCCTATAGAAATATTTCCTATCAATTGTGGCTTTGATAATGACCCATTAAGAGCTGTATCAATTCTTGCTGTACCCGTTATATGTGCACCACGCTTAGCTAATAAGAGATTAACAAAATCAAGAGGCATTATCCCTTTAACGTTTAATTTTGCCTCTGAACCATTAAGAGATAAAGGCCCATGGATGGAAAGATCTAATCCTTTATCTCCAGTAGCTATCATATTTTCAATATGAAATGTCGATTTTTTATAAGAACCACGAGCATTTATATTGATTGACATCGGTCCTTTATGCGTCATAGCGGTTAAATTTTGACTAGAAAGCTCAAAATGAGCAGATGGATCCTTCATTGTTCCATCAATATCAACTTTACCTATTACTGTCCCATCAAGCGCTTGTCCTGCAATAAAACCATTCGCCAAACGTGCAGATAAATTTTGCAAATTAATATGAAGATCAAGCGCATTTTTCTCTAGAGATACACGCCCCTGAGCTTGTGCTTGTATTCCTTCTCCTGTTAAATTTGCATTCAAAGTAAGATTTTGATCTACAGTGTTTCCCGTAGCAGAAAAAGAAAAAGGCATAATTTTTTTATCTTGAAAAGCAACGGTTGTCAGTCCCTCACCTTTTATATCGTAAGTTATATCAGGTTTTTTTAAATGACCACGAATCATAACCTGCCCTGTTACACTCCCTGCTGCTCCAAGATCGGATTTCCACAGATTGACTAAAGCAGCAGGAAGCGCATTCATTGTAAGTTGTAAATTCAGGGTATCTTGAATATTTCCTGCTAAAATGATGTTGCCTCCATTTATTGCAATTCCTAATTCATTGATTGTCATTCCATCTTTATCAAAAGAAATTATAGATGGCTTCGGCAATGTTGCATGAAAAGTATGTTGTTTTAAGTCCACAGCTTCAATTTGCACTTCTCGTTTTATACTTTCTGGAAGTTCCTCAACCATTAAACGACCAGAAAGCCTTGCATTGAGAGTATCATGCAACATCGCCTGGACAGTAAAAACCGTTTGTCCATTATTCCTATCAGCGTGAGCATTTAAACGATTGACCATTACCAAAGGTGTTTGAATATGTTCTGCATTGATAACTCCTTCAAACTGAGTCATGCCAAAAGGATCGAATATGTCAGCATCTATTGCCAATTTTTTTATTTTATTCTTGGAAAAATTCAAATGGTTAACATGCGCCTTCACATTGGTTTTTTGTCTGCCATTTTGTTCATCAAAAATAAAATCTCCTTTTACTTTTCCACTACCATCCTGCAAAAATAACGCTGAAAGTACGGAAATATCATCGGCATCAATATGCAGCGCTCCTTTCAAAAAACCGCCAAGTTGTTGAGAAAGATCACCCGTTATTTTTGCACTTCCCCCTCTAATATCGATATTTTCAAGTTTTCGAATTTTATGAGAATCTTCAAAAGAGGCCGATAAATGCAAAGGTTTCTTAGCAAAAATTCCTTCACCTTTTACCACCCCTGTTAAAGAAGTAACTGGTGCTGTATTATCTACAAATGCATCTATGTTAAATGTTGTGTTTTGAAGTTTCTTCCCTACAATTAATGCTTCAGAAATATGGGCACGTGTATTTAGTTTTATATGGCTATTGCGCCCTCTCGCCGTACTTTGAATTGTAAGTGCACCGCTTATCTTTGAGTCTAATTTGGACAAATCAGATATTTGAGCAGATAGATCCATTTTAGCGCTTTCATCTGAAAAATAACCATTAGCCTCTATATTTGTATATTGATTTTTCAAATTAAAATGACGTAAAGTGAAGCCCTTTGTATTTCGAGCAGTGCCACCTGAAAGAGTAGTATTTCCTTTGAATAAACGATCAAAAGACTGCACGCCTATTTTCATATCGTCAGCCATTCCTGATAATTGGAGATCAAAAATGCCACTCAATAAACTGATCGTTCCTTTGGCTTTAATATCTGCATTACCAGAAAGTGATTGTTTACTGAACACTTCCAAAGGAGTTAATGTTTGAGCTTTTAAACCGAGATCGCCTTTAAAAACAAAATTCTCCATTGTCCCTTTTAACCAAGAAGAAAAACCCTGAGCCGTAACACTCAGATCATGAATCAAAATTGGTTTGTTCGAAACAATATCCGTATCTAAATGCACATGAACCGCTTGGCTTAAATTTTCTACTAACGCTCCCTTAATCTTTTTAACCTCTTGAAGCGTCCCTTTAACCTGAACACCAACATGACGAGAAGCTGCATTATCAAGATTTTCGCTTACTCCTCCCATATCAAAAATTGCATCGCGAATATAAATATTTTTATTGCTTAAATGATTTACAACCAACCGCCCATTCCAAGATTGTTGACCTTCGCGACCATAGTCAATGTTCAAAGCAAGAGTATTCGCAGGTTTTGGCACTTCTGATATAGGTAAATGAATAGACTTCTTTTCGTTATCAAGAGCCATTTTGCCATCAACAAAAAGCCGTCGCAAGAATCCATCAGCGGTTATTTCAGCATTGGCTATAACATTCATTGCTTTGTTCTGAATAACCATCTGATCAAGGTGTGTCACACCTTCTTTTGTTCTTCTTGCCTTTGCTTTTAATGTTATATCAGATTCGAAGAGACTACGATATTGAACAGGTATTAAAGGGCTCAGTGTTCCCTCTAATTTCGTAGAAAAACTCTGTCCTTCTGGAACACTTGCAAGAATAACATTACCATCTAAAATAGAATGATGATCGGACTCTAAAGAAAGTTTGATAACCAAATCATCAAAAGTACCATCACCTTTCACGACGAGACTTAATGCTGGACGTTGTTCAATGTTAAAAATATTCGCCAAAATACCATTTTGTGGTTCGTTAGCAGAAATATCAATTTGAGCTGTACGATTACTATCAGATATCTTGGTGAGAACAGAAAAAGAACCCGGTGCATCTAAACGATGCGCCGCTATATCGACATCAAAATTACCACCAGCCAAGGTGAAATTGCCTTTTAAGGACATATCAGCAGAAAAACCAAAAAGATTCTGTTCAAATGTCACATGTTGAGCTGTAAGCGTATTGATAGAAAGAGCAAGCGGTAATTTTGGTAAAGAGAATTTACCAGTCTCAAGGGAAGAAACAAAAGAAGAATTGCCTTGCGGTTTGCGTAAAAATGTAACCTGTTCTGCCGAAAGCTGGTTAATATCCATCCGCCCTCTCAGCAACGCTAGACGATTCCAATCCATTTTAGCATTGGTAATTTTAAGCCAAACCCCTTTTTTATCACTGACAGTAATAGTATCAATTGATGTTTGAGAAGACAGTGTCCCTTGCATATTGTGTAAACGAACTTGACGATTAGGCGCTGAAAGCTTTCGTTCAATTAAAGAAACAAACCATGAGCGATCATCTGTTTTCATTTCGCTAGAGGGAAGAATGTCTCCTCTTTGCGCAAAAACAAAACTACCCACCCCAAAAAACAAAAATACAAAGAAGAAAGCTGATAAACGTACACCTTTTTTCATTAAAATGCTTGCCCTATACCCACATAAAAACCAATGCGAGGGTCACCCTTCTCTCTCTTTAAAGGAAAGGCTAAATCAACGCGTAAAGGACCAAGACCCGTCATATAACGACCTCCTATACCGGCTCCCCATTTAATTTTTTGAGAAAAATCAAAATTCGCCTTTTTCCCTACTAAACCTCCATCAAGAAAACTGACAAACCCTATTTTATCATTTAAAGAAACACGCAATTCTGCTGACCCCTCAATAAGCGCCCGTCCACCAACAACCCCATCATTTTCTGTTTTGATACCAATATTACGGTAAGCATAACCACGAACAGAGCCCCCACCACCAGCAAAAAAAAGCGTATTTGCGGGTACTTGTGCTGTATCATTCCCAAGAATTGTACCAAGCTTTGCCCGCGCAGCAACAACAAAACGATCCCCTTCATCCAACGCCCAATAAGAACGACCTTCTGCTGTTACTTTTGCAACAAAGTTGCTAAAACGCATCTCATAAAAAGGCTCAATGAAAACTTCACCATATAAACCTTTTGTTGCATTAAACTTATTATTACGACTATCGTAAATCAAGCCGCTAGGGAAACCGATTGTTGTAAAATTACGGCTCCCAAAATAGATATCACGTGAATAACCATTTGAAACTTCTACAGCAGCCTGTCCCGATAGATTACCATTAAAAATATGCGTAATACCTAATTTTCCTTTGATGGCTTTTGTCGTATAATTTTCTAAAACATCTTGTTGTATTTTTAATTCTGATCTGAAATCTGTATCTGGCGTGAGTACACCGGGCTTTACAAATGTACCACCGAAAAGATAATCAAAATTTTTAAAATTATATGATTGCTTTTTATTGCTACCAACACCACTTATTTTTGTTTCAATTTTAAGAGTCTCTGCATGACCCAAAAGATTATTATGCATCCAATAAGTCTCAAAACCAGCACCGTCTAAAGTTGAATAGCTACCGCCTACACCAAAACGACGCGGTTTACGTTCTTGTACAACAAGTGCAAGCGGTAAACTACCATCTAGATTAATAGTATCAGCCTCACGTATATTGATAGCACGAAAAACACCAAGGCGCGCAAGACGTTCATTTGCCTTAGCTAACGCATCAGAATCGTATATCTGCCCTGGTTTCAATCCGGTCATCCACGCGATATAAGCTGAATCTACACGTGGTTTCTTACTTATATTACGCACACTTAAAGGACCATAATAAGCCTTTTGTCCAGGACCAACAACAATCCGTCCTTCAACACGCAATGTAGCATGATCAGCCACGACTTCACTCTTCATAATTTTAGCTTTAGCATAACCTTGTTGCCGCCATCCTTCTATCGCCCATTTTTCTGCTTTCAAAATGGTTTCAGATTTAGCAATAGCCCCAAATTTATAGCCCAATTCTTCAATTGTGGGCATTTTATGCGCTTTACGTTTTTCAAACGGAGCTACTTTATCAATATTGGCAATACTAAAAACATATTGTGGACCAGCATTAATTGTAATAACGATATTCGATTGTGCTGGAAGTTGAGTTACCGGACTTAAATCAGCGACTTCTAAGCCATTAATTTTAATACTAATAACACCACCATAGCGTCCATCAGCATAAAGAGCAGAAAGAATTGCTCGATAATCTGAACGCGCCTTGGCGAGCAAACCAGAAGAACTGGCGGATGCTTTCTCTTTATCAGCAACAAGAGAAGAAACAGATTTAACTATTTTTATACCTTCTAATGGTGCACCTGGCGGTGCAACAACATCAACTTTATAAAATTTCTCTGTACTTTTGGTATAATGTGAAGAAGAATTTGTTTTCTTTTGACCAAAAAAAGGGATGCCGAAAAAATCAAATGCAGCAAGTGGCTGTGGAAAAGAAAAAGTAAAACACAAGCCTATAAATACACAGCGCACAGTCCCTGATTTTAACAAAATTCTTGTCTGGTATACCATAAAATCAGATACCTTATAATACACTTTGCATCTACTACGCTTTAAATAATATAAAAATAAGAAAGGTAAATATAATTACTTTGCACATTTTACACGTTTTATCACATCAAATAACACTCTGCGATACATAACGTTATCCTCCCCTTATATTTTCATAAAATTTTGCACTGTTGTATAACACGAACAGCCTCATTCTTTTTTTCTTAACATATTTATTTAGCTTATTATAAATGTTTTATTGCGTCCCATATCATCATGGTTAAATTTGTACAAATGACTTTCCATGGGAATGCTAAAAAACTGCCCACGTATATAGTTCTCTCTATAAAAAAAGCTATAGAGATGCTTCTTGATTTTTATAAATAGATATGATTGTCTCTACCAAGTCTAAAGGGGGAAAATAAATAAATGATCGCACGTATTACAACTGTTGCTTTTCGCGGTCTAGAAGCAGTCCCTGTCGATGTACAGGTTATGATTTCGTCTGGTAAAATAGGAATGGCTATTGTTGGATTAGCTGATAAAGCAGTTGCAGAAAGCCGTGAACGTGTACAAGCAGCCCTCCACGCTTGTGGACTTTCTATGCCTACTAAACGAATTACGATTAATCTTGCACCAGCTGATTTGCCTAAAGAGGGATCGCATTATGATTTGCCAATCGCCGTAGGCTTAATGCTTGCTATGGGAATCCTCCCTCCCGAAGTAGCTCAAGACTATGTCATTTTAGGAGAATTATCACTGGATGGTTCACTTACCGCCGTTAATGGTGTTTTACCAGCTGCCATGACAGCTTTATCACTCGATAAAGGACTGATTTGTCCCTTCCAATGTGGACCTGAAGCAGCATGGGCAAATGCAGAAATAAATATTCTTGCCCCAGAGACTCTGCTCACTATAGTCAACCATTTCAAAGGAACCCAAATTCAAAAACGTCCACAACCGCGCCAATATACTATCGAAACTGAACTTCCAGATCTTTGCGAAATCAAAGGACAAAAAACAGCCAAACGTGCCTTAGAAGTTTGTGCTGCTGGACGCCATAACCTTTTGTTTGTAGGTCCCCCTGGTGCTGGAAAATCTATGCTAGCGCAACGCTTACCTTCCATTTTGCCACCTCTTGATAGCCGTGAGCTTTTAGATGTCTCTCTGATTGCTTCTATTACAGGAGAAACGGTTCATAATACCATTTCACTTCATTGCCCCTTTCGTTCCCCACATCATTCTGCTTCCATGGCCGCAATGATTGGTGGAGGGCTTAAAGGACGACCGGGAGAGGTCTCCCTTGCTCATAATGGTGTGTTATTCCTTGATGAATTGCCTGAATTTTCTCCACGGGTTCTTGATTCTCTTCGTCAACCTTTAGAAAGTGGGGAGTCAGTTATCGCCCGTGCTAATCACCATATTAGCTATCCTGCTCGCTTCCAACTTATTGCCGCAATGAATCCTTGCCGTTGTGGTATGGCAGGCGAAAAAGACCATGTTTGCCCTAAAGGGATACGCTGTCAAATCGATTATCAGTCCCGTATTTCTGGTCCTCTGCTTGACCGAATTGATTTACGGATTGATGTCCCTGCTTTGACGGCTATGGACCTTATGCAACCAGAACAATCAGAAAAAAGCTGCGACGTTGCCAAACGCGTCGCACGGTGCCGTACCATTCAAGCTAAACGTTTTTCAACAATGGGGTTTGATCATATTCGTACCAATGGCGATTGCCCTGCCAAAATTATAGAACAGATTGCCATTCCTGATAAAAGTGCGACCATACTCTTACGAGATGTGAGTGAAAAAATGCACCTCTCCGCACGCGCTTATCATCGCATTCTCAAAGTTGCACGCACAATTGCTGATCTTGACGGATCAGATACTCTTTCACGCTATCATCTCGCAGAAGCTATTTCCTATCGACTAGGCGCAGAAAGATTAACAGCCCTTAATTAAAAAACTACTCATCAATAAAAACTTATTGGAAAATAACGCAAATAAAGTTCTGTAAGTTTACCATCCTCTTCTAGAGATTTCAGCGCATAATTGAGTATATCAACCAATTTTTCATTCTTTTTTGCAACAGCAAGCTGCATTCCTTGCCCCAATAACTGTGGCGCCATATATGCCCCCCCAACAAAATGGCAGCAATCAACAGATTTTTGTTTTTTGAACCATAATGATAAAGCAAATCCATCATCAAAAATAAGGTCAATTTTACGCTCTTGTAATGCTTTATAGAGCTCTTCTCTCTTTTTAAACCCTTGCCATTTGGCTTTAGGAAAATAATATTGAAAGAGTTTTTCGTGAACACTTTTAGACAAAACACCACTGGTTAAATGTATCAATTGATCGCTTATTGGCTCATCGAGATTTAAACGTCGAGAAGCAACAAATCGCGCTGGAAAGCGCAAATATGACTTTGTAAAAACAAGATCTTGCTGGGTTTTACTTGTTTCTTTTAAACCCGCAATAATGACTTCTGCACCACCATTTTTAACATGTTCTACAAGCTCTTTCCAAGGAATCACTTCTATTTCACAAAGCTTCTCTAATTTTAATTTTGAGCAAATAGCACGCAATAAATCGATATTATAACCTGCAAGATACCCCGATTGATCAATAAAATTAAAAGGAGGAAAATCAAAAGTTGTTACAAAACGCAAACGAAAGATATCCGTTGTATCAGGTTGTACCAAATGTTCATGCGAATCAAAAAAAGAAGGCAACCTTTCAGCTTCTGCGTAAGAGGAAAATAGAACCCCCCCCGCTACAAATAAAATACGAATAAAAATATTGTATGGATTATTGAATAAAAAGTACTGTAAACGCAATTGAAGATGTTTCACATATATAGATTTTTTTATTTTCAAAATCTCTCCCCCATTTTTCAAAACTAAGATGCAACACTTCTTAACTATTATCTAACGCACTTCACCAAAATATCTGGCGTTTAATAAATAAAATTCTTGCTATTTTTGAAACCATTGAAAATGCTTAGATTTCTGATGTTAATTTTCCAAAATGAATATATAAAAAGTAATTTTAGAGAAAAGCGATTTAATTTTTTAATATAAGAAATAAGCTGTATATACTTTATTGCGTATCTTAAAATATTAAGACCATTTCCTTGCGTATCACAACCTGGGAAGTATATAGATATATTGAAGAAAAGAGTAAAAATACCCCTCAAATGCCGAGGGTTTTCTCAACATTAAGGTTGCATCAACATTTAAGAGCTGAAAAATAAAATGATGATTCTGATTTGCACTTTATTGTCACGATGGGAAAGATGGGGGACATAAATCTTGTAGTATTCACAGGGTATTTTGCGTTATACTATTCAAACATCGTTGTAAAATGAGTTTGGGAACATTGAGAGATGCTCCTTAAAAAAGCGCGTGAATAAACAGTACAATGGCGTTTTGTTTTGAATGAGCGATGCAACCTCACGAGAATGCAAGAAACAAAAGCGTAAGATAATTCGTCATTACCCTCATTATTCAAAAACATCACCGTAGACGTTTTTTTAAATTGTAAAGTTGAATATAAAAGATGATCGTGGAAACGTGTTTTTACATTTACGCATTTATATTTTCCTCAAATGAAGCTTTTTTCACATTTTAAAGATGACACAAACCAATATACACAATATTTTCGCCTCAATCTAACATACAAAAGTTTGAACTGCTTAGAGAGCTCGCAACCTTTGTTTTAAATATATGGTAGAATTAGGATTGAAAAATTGATTTATGGATAAAACAAGTGAGACCTTTATTAGTGTAACACAAAAATGCATAACTAATTCTGAAACATTACGCATATGCAAAAATAAACAAAGTAAATAGCATCGTTTATGAAACAGCTTTTTGTATAAGTCATAAGTGTTTATTCGCCTTATATCACCGCCCTAGTGTTTTACAGCATAGCAGTACACTATCATTTTATCATTCTCTCCATTATATATCGACAGATATTGAATCTAGATCTGATATACGGTAAATATTTAATGTGGTTATTCCATAAATAACTGATCAGAACATTGAGCTTTAAAAAAAGCGGATAAAATATTGTAAATTGAACACAGGAATGGACTAACTTATGAGTGATGAAATAACCTCACCAGCACAAAGCAATAACTATGATGCCGCTTCTATCAAAGTTCTCAAAGGTCTTGATGCTGTACGCAAACGTCCTGGTATGTATATCGGTGACACTGATGATGGATCGGGGTTACACCATATGGTCTATGAAGTTGTAGACAATGCTATCGATGAAGCTTTAGCCGGTCATGCAACTCTTGTAAACGTCACACTCCATGCTGATGGTTCTTGTTCTGTTCGTGATAATGGACGTGGAATTCCGACAGATATCCATCCAACAGAAGGTATTTCTGCCGCTGAAGTTATTATGACACAGCTTCATGCCGGTGGAAAGTTTGATCAAAACTCTTATAAAGTTTCAGGCGGATTACACGGTGTTGGCGTCTCTGTTGTGAATGCATTATCCGTTTGGCTTAAATTGCAAATCAAACGCAATGGTAAAATTCATGAAATATCATTTACCCACGGGGTAGCTGATGCTCCATTAAAAGTTGTTGGCGATTGCGATCAAGAAAGTGGAACAGAAATTAGATTTTTACCAAGCTCTGAAACCTTTACTATGGTTGAGTTTGATTTTGAAACTTTAGAGCGTCGTTTACGGGAATTAGCTTTTCTAAATTCTGGGGTTTATATTCTTCTTGTTGACGAGCGTCATGCTGATATTAAATCCGTTGAATTGCATTATGAAGGTGGATTAATAGAGTTTGTGAAATATATTGATCAATCAAAAAAAGCTCTGCTTGATACTCCTATTTATATTGCAAGTGAAAAGGATGGTATGAGCGTTGATGTTGCCCTGTGGTGGAATGATTCCTATCATGAGAAGGTCTTGTGTTTTACCAATAATATCCCTCAGCGTGACGGTGGAACGCATTTGATAGGTTTCAGAAGTGCCCTTACACGCCAAATTAATGGCTATGCTGAATCTTCAGGTATTGCTAAAAAAGAAAAAGTGAACTTAACCGGTGATGACTGCCGTGAAGGATTAACAGCTATTCTTTCTGTCAAAGTTCCTGATCCAAAATTTTCTTCACAAACAAAGGATAAGTTAGTCTCTTCTGAAGTGCGCCCTATTGTTGAAAGTTTGGTCAATGAAGGTCTTTCAATATGGCTGGAAGAACATCCTCATGAAGCAAAACTTCTCATTAGTAAAGTGGTAGAAGCTGCAACAGCACGTGAAGCAGCACGCAAAGCACGTGAACTCACAAGACGAAAAGGGGCGCTTGATATCACTTCTCTACCAGGAAAGCTTGCCGATTGCCAAGAACGAGATCCCGCAAAATCAGAAATCTTTATTGTCGAGGGGGATTCGGCTGGCGGTTCAGCAAAAAGTGGGCGCTCACGTCAAAATCAAGCAATTTTACCCCTTCGTGGTAAAATCCTCAATGTTGAACGAGCACGTTTCGACCGCATGCTCTCATCTGATATGATTGGAACACTTATTACAGCTCTTGGAACGTCTATCGGTAAGGATGAATTTTCGCCGGATAAATTACGTTATCATAAGATTATTATCATGACGGATGCGGACGTTGATGGAGCCCATATTCGTACTCTGCTGCTCACTTTCTTTTTTAGACAAATGCCCGAGTTGATTGAACGTGGACATCTTTATATTGCTCAGCCTCCTCTTTATAAAGTATCGCGTGGAAAATCTTCCCAATATATTAAAAATGAAGCAGCGTTTGAAGAATTCTTGATCGATACTGGATTAGAAGAAACAACGCTTGAGCTTTCAACGGGAGAAGTGCGTGCAGGGGCTGATTTGTATCAACTCGCTAAAGATGCTCGTATATTACGTCAACTTTTAAATGGTCTTCATACCCGTTATGACCGTAATATTGTTGAACAAGCAGCAATTGCTGGTGCTTTTAATCTTGAAGTCTTTGCAACACAAGAAAAAGCGCAAAAAATAGCAGATACTACAGCACACCGCCTTAATCTGATTGCTGATGATATGGAACAAGGTTGGAGTGGACAATATACAGCAGATGGAAGTTTATGTTTTGAGCGTATTTTGCGTGGTGTTAAAGATGTTGTTACGCTTGATGTGGGACTTATAAATTCAACTGACGCACGCCAAATTGATCGCATTTCCCAAAATTTTATCGACATATATCATCCTCCTGTTCTTTTACGTCGCAAAGATAAAACAGAGCGTATTTTTGGTCCTATGAGCCTTTTAGAGAGCATTTTTACAAACGGTAAAAAAGGTGTTACTCTTCAACGTTATAAAGGTCTTGGGGAAATGAATGCTGAACAACTTTGGGAAACAACGCTTGATCCCAATGCACGTTCTCTTTTACAAGTAAAGATTAATGATGCAACCGATGCAGATTCACTCTTTTCTCGTCTCATGGGTGATGAAGTTGAACCTAGACGTATTTTTATTCAAGACAATGCCTTAAGCGTTGCCAATCTTGATATCTAAAGGTACTCTTCTGTTTTTGGCTGTGTAAACGTCGTAGTTTTATACGTTGTTTTTTCGTAGTTGAACATTCCCTCTCTATTTCATTTACGATAAAAGAAAAATAAGGAAGATCATATACATGGCAATTGAAACAGAACGTGTAGGAACCAAGGGTGGCATGGAGCACTCTTTTGGTTTTACAATAGTAGATGAAACACAAAAACAATCCATGGTGGATGGTGTGTTTCATTCTGTTGCTGAAAATTATGACAAGATGAATGATATCTTATCCTTAGGGCTACACCGTGTGTGGAAAAATTCCATGATTGCTTGGCTTTCCCCACCAGCACTTTCTCATTGGAAAGTTCTTGATGTCGCTGGCGGTACAGGTGATATTGCTTTTCGTATTCTTAATGCTTCACGCCAAAAAGCCCATGCTACAGTGCTTGATATTAATGGCTCAATGCTCAGCGTTGGCAAAAAACGCGCACAAAAAAATGGTCTTGCCCCTCTGATTGATTTTGTTGAAGCCAATGCAGAAAATCTACCTTTTGAAGATCAAAGCTTTGACGCTTACACGATTGCTTTTGGAATTCGCAATGTTCCTCATATTGATCAAGCTCTTAGAGAAGCTTTTCGTGTTTTAAAGCTCGGTGGACGTTTCTTATGTTTAGAATTTTCAAATGTCGAGATGCCTTGGCTCGATAAAATTTATGATCTTTGGTCTTTCCATGCTATCCCTAAGCTAGGTCAATTTATCGCAAATGATGGCGATGCTTATCGTTATTTGGTTGAATCTATCCGCAAATTTCCTAAGCAAGATGATTTTTCCCATATGATCAAGCATGCGGGGTTTTCGCGGGTATCGTACCGCAATCTCACCGGTGCGATTGCAGCGCTGCATTCAGGTTGGAAAATTTAAAAATGGTGCAAATTTCCCCTTACTTTCAATTGATGCGTGCAGGATGGGTTTTAACACGTGAAGGTGTTTTAAGTGCTCTTCCTCATGATGATCTTCAAGGATTTCCAGCGCTATGTCATCGTATAGCGAGTGCATTAGCACGACGCAAAACAAAAAAGAAACAGCGATCTGAAAATATTTCATATGCCATTAATAAGCTTGGACCCTCTTACATAAAACTTGGTCAATTTCTTGCCACAAGACCTGATATTGTTGGGCGTGATATTGCGGAAGATTTGTCACAGCTACAAGATCGTGTCCAAACATTTTCTTGCACTGCCGCTATTGCTCAAATTGAAAGTTCTCTTGGTCGCTCTATTGATGATTTATTCGTAAATTTTTATCCCCCCATTGCCGCCGCTTCTATTGCTCAAGTTCATCCAGCTGAATACAGTGATGAAACTGGCCATAAGAAAAAATGTGCTGTAAAAGTTATTCGTCCCAATATCAGAGCACGTTTTTCTAAAGATCTTAGAGGATTCTATCTCATTGCTCATTTACAAGAGCGCTATATCCCTGCCTCTCGAAGGCTTCGTCCTGTTTGTGTGGTGGATACTTTAGCACAAACAACACGACTTGAAATGGATTTACGCTTAGAAGCAGCAGCTATATCTGAAATGGCTGAAAATATTCAACATGATACAGGCTTTCGGGTTCCACGTATTGACTGGGAACGGACAGGACGTAATGTTCTTACAATGGAATGGATTGATGGTATAAGAATATCCGAAACTTCCAAACTCAAAGAAGCAGGATTTGATTTGAAGGCGCTTGCTATTACGCTTATTCAATCTTTTCTTCGTCATACACTGCGTGATGGTTTTTTTCACGCCGATATGCATCCTGGTAATTTATTTGTAGATGAAAAAGGATGTATTGTTGCTGTTGATCTAGGCATTACAGGAAGGCTTGGCAAAAAAGAAAAGCATTTCCTTGCTGAAATTCTTTACGGCTTTATTACCCGCGATTACCATCGAGTTGCACGTGCCCATTTTGAGGCCGGCTATGTTCCTTCACACCATAATATCGAAAGCTTTGCGCAAGCCAACCGCGCTATTGGCGAACCAATTCACGGACAATCAGCACAAAGCATTTCCATGGCTAAATTGCTCACTTTATTGTTTGAAGTCACTGAATTATTTGACATGCAAACGCGACCTGAACTTTTATTGCTGCAAAAAACGATGGTTGTCGTGGAAGGTGTTGCCCGCACATTAGACCCCACTTTTAATATGTGGAAAGCTTCTGAACCCATTGTCAAAGAATGGATTAGTAAAAATTTAGGACCCGTAGGCGTTGTAAAAGACTTTAGTGAAGGAGCACAAGCTCTCCTTTCGCTGGCACGCAAAACACCACAATTGGTTCAAAATTTCCAACAAATAGAAGAAGATTTCAATCAAATGAGAAAAACAGGTTTTAATCTTTCTCCTGCTACCCTCAAACAACTTGCTGTAGAACAAAGTCACAGAAACCGTTATGGTCGTTATAGTCTTTTCATCATTGCACTTTGTTGCGCTTGTCTTACTTTTTACTTTTTTCACCTTTTCTAATCTCCTTAATATGCTAAAAATATCAACAATGAAATCATTGCAATCATTTTATTTCTTGGAGGTATTTTATGGCCAGTATTACCATTCGTAACCTGTCTCCTGAAACCAAAGAAGCTTTACGCATACGCGCCGCGCAAAATGGTATTTCTATGGAAGAAGAAGTTCGACGCCTTTTAAGCAATCCCACTCCTCTCACCACACAACCCCTTCATACTAGTGCTGTTGAAGTGCAATCATTGAAATCAAAATCTCTCCTTCTTATTATTGGTGGAAGTATTGCATCCTATAAAGCCCTTGATTTGATTCGCCGTTTACAAGAACGTGGAGCACATTTAAAAGTTGTGATGACAAAAGCAGCGCAAAAGTTTATTACGCCTTTAGCCGCTGAAGCTTTAAGCGGTGGTACTGTATATACTGATTTATTTTCACGTGAAGAAGAACACGATATCGGACATATCCGATTAGCACGTGATGCTGACCTGATTATTTTAGCTCCTGCTACAGCCAACCGCATTGCAAAAATAGCCAATGGCATAGGAGATGATCTGGCTGATTGTGTCCTTTTAGCAGCACGCTGTCCACTCTTGATTGCACCCGCCATGAATCCGTCCATGTGGGTGCATCCAGCAACTATTCGTAATGTTGCACAATTGCACGCAGATGGCGTTCATATCATCGGACCAGAAATCGGAAAGATGGCTGAACGTGACGAGATTGGATATGGACGTATGAGCGAACCTTTAACTATTATCGCTGCTATAGAGAATCTTTTGAATGTGCATGAAAAACCTCTCTTTGGCCGCCATTTCATCGTTACCTCTGGCCCTACCCATGAACCAATTGATCCAGTGCGTTATATTGCTAATCGGTCTTCAGGTAAACAAGGCCATGCCATCGCAACCGCTCTTGCGCATTTGGGTGCAAAAGTAACACTTATTTGTGGACCTGTTAATCTTGCAGACCCACAAGAAGTAAAAACCATTCATGTTGAAACAGCACAACAGATGTTACAAGCCGTTCAAACCGCATTGCCTGCTGATGGTGCTATCTTTGTTGCCGCTGTTTGTGACTGGCGCAGTCAAACGCAGTCTTTACACAAAATTAAAAAGAATGCTCATAAAATACCACCATCCCTTCATATGGTTGAAAATCCTGACATTTTAGCAACGATTGGACACGCTCCAAACCGCCCCTCATTGGTCATTGGTTTTGCTGCTGAAACATGTGATATCATTGCCAATGCGCAAAAAAAATGTGTTGAAAAAGGAGCTGATTTCATTCTTGCTAATGATATTTCTCTTCAACTAGATGGTACAAGTGTCATGGGTGCTGATACAAATCAAGTTTATCTCGTAAGTAGAAAAAAAGTTGAACAATGGCCCCATATGAGTAAACAACACGTAGCGCAAAAATTAGCAAACGTGATTGTATCATTTTTTGCCCCCAAAACACCTACTCCTCATGAGGAAAATATACCCCTTTGCAAATAAGAACTCTTCAAACGCGTTGATATTAAAACACCTTATAAAATAGAACTGACAATATGTGTCTATCCATCTCAATTAGTATATAATATTTCTGGTTTATAATGATAATATCGCATTGTTCATATTAAATTAGAATCCCAGATATCATAAGATTCTCTCATTCCTAATCTCTCTCATGTTGAATCAATAAAAATCATTTTCTTGCACGTTGTAAACAAGGATAACTGTATGAATACAAAACGTTTCAGAAAGAACTAAAAGCGCTTATAATGGACCGTCTCAAGAACCAAGGGCTTGTCTCGGACAACACTGAGGATGATGGTGCCAACGTGCTCTTTTTATTAAGCGTAAAGTTAGTGATGCCCTATAAGTTTTATATTATTCACGAGAGCTTTACCCATATACCATTCACAAACGCTGTTGCGAAATGGGTGTGATGAGCCGTTGGGAAATGTTTTTTTAAAAAATCCTATCTCACCCTAGCCTTCATAAAAGCAGGATCTATTGCACCACTGTCTCGCCAGCTTATAAAAAAACAAGCTATCATTCACTTTGGCTACCATCAATTTTGACAAAGCTCTTGTAATGGATAAAATTTATAAAAAGCATTTTCTTTCTTCAATGTTTTTATCCACATATTGGTCATATTTATGATATGCAAATAAATGATTTTGATTGTTTCATGATGAGAGCAGCTAATGAGAAAATATGACAACTTTATTTTGAGCTCTTATTCGCTATGAAAAATAATGTATAAATCAATGATATTATAACATCTCAATGCAATTTTAAGCATACTTCATGCTGACGCTCATAAAGAATGTAGACAAAATTCATTGTACCACTGTCTATAAGTTTATGAAACTGAAGCCTTTATTATTTTCCTCAGTGATCGGTCTTTAAGATTAAATGTCTGTGTCCTCTCTCCAGAATACCAAGACCACAAAGACTAGAATTTTATCCATGATATCTTCACATTGTGATGTTTCATGAGAAGCATTTTTATTCCTTTATCGAAAGCTTTGTATCCATACATTGGTCTCGCCTATAATGTGTACGTAAATAATTTTTTGATGTTGAATAGAGTCTTTGAAATTAAAGAATATTTCTATATTTGGGATTTTATTCAAGTTGAAAATGATCAATTCTCTTCGATAAATTAGTGGTGTTATTATCTAAAAATTATTTGATACAGTGAACCACTTGTATGAAAAGTGCTTCAATGAATTCTTACTTCATTGCACTTATGGCTTTTAAAATTCAAAATCTCATCATTTTTAAGCATCAGTGACATCTCCCTTTCTTTGCTTCTTCTCAAAAAACTGCTCTTCTATGGGATCTGACAGTCAATCGCCTAAGCTTATTTTTTCCACTTCTATCATATTAATCATTCTGTTGCCCAAAATTAGAATATCTACGGAGCTACTACGTTACCCCTATTCCATTGAACTCAATATTTTTTTGAAAGTGAGAGGCAAAAGCATGCCGCCAAATAGTAGAAAAGTACAGAATTTTAGGAATTGTGCAAAACAATTAAACATTTAGATAAACGAAGTTAGATAACTCTACTGAATAAATAGAAATAAACAACTTTTCTCCCAAATAGTTCTTATTCCTTAATTTTTTACATATATCATATAAACGCAATAATCTACACTATGTACAAAAATACTAAAAATTTCTTCTACAACAGCTACTTTTTAAATTCTTCTTTGTTTTTAAAAATCAAAATTTCTATTTATTCAAACTTTATTTTTAACAAAGAAACCTTAACCGTTTTTTATAATGTTCTTGAAAAAAATCTTGTAATTCAAAGAAAGAAAAAATTACACTGTACATACTTTAAATATATTTCTTGTTTTTTTTGCTTCTTTCCTTAGTTTATTAATCTATGATTTTTACTGCTGCTTATCGTGCTTTACAACGTCTTCTGACCTCGCAATATCGTATTATGATACTGAAAGCATTGGGGGTTACTTTTTTCATTCTCACCATTTTATGGTTATGTGTGCACCAACTTTTTGTGTCTTACTTTTGGCCCTGGATTGCTCAATTTCTTCCTGGACTCCCTAGTTGGGCGGGATGGATTGGTTTTAGCATGCTTATCATCTTTAATCTTGGGTTGGCTCTTTTGTTGGCTTTTTTGATTGCACCCATCACAGCTATGATTGGTGGTTTTTTCATTGACTCTGCTGCTGAAATCATTGAAAAGGAGGATTACCCAAACGAGCCTATTGGACAAGCCTTGCCGTTTCAGCGTTCTCTTATCATTTCCTTTAAATTTGTTATTTTAAGCCTTCTTGGTAATGGAATTGCTTTTATTTTATTCTTCATACCAGGTATTAATTTAATTGCTTTTTATCTTATTAATGGTTATTTGCTCGGTCATGAATATTTCTTGTTTGCGGCTTACCGTTTTCGAACAGAGCAAAATGCGCGTGCTTTTTTACATACTCATTACACAACAGTTTTTGGCGCAGGATTATTGATAGCGATTTTTGTTTCGATTCCTATTATTAATCTAGCAACACCGCTTTTTGCCGCCGCCTTTATGACACATTTACACAAAATGCTTTCCCAAAAGACCATAGCACGCATTACACAAAAATAGTGTTCCTTGACTTTAAGGTTAATAAAACTTGCCAGCCAAAGAAAGCATAATATAAAATTTTATGCTTTATCTTTTATTAAAGCAATATATTGATTTATAATGATAACTTATCGTTTCACAACATGAGTGAAAAACCTAAATATTATGAGGGTTTCTCATTTTAATCCTATTCATATTGGATCAATTGAAATCGTTTGTTGAAATGTCATAAACGGAGGTGGTGTGCGGATAAAAGTACTTTCAAAAAGGCGTGAAATATCTTTATATGAATCCTCTTAATGCAAACATTATCGTCGCATTGAAAACTGAAAAAGAGTATGATGGTGCCGCTTTGTACCTTCTATTTCAGTAAAAACGGATAGCATAATGTCTTTTATACCATTCATGGAGAGTGTATATTCTTCATAAGAGAGTTTTGGAAATTATTGAAAGATATCTGTGTAAAACAAGCGCGTAAATGAGTAATATAATGGTATTTTGAGCGTATTCTATTTTAATTGTAAAAAGCGTGCGCTTTAAAGAAACCTTTTGAAAAAAATCTTGCTCTGATGTTAGCGTTTCGCTAATATAGCGTTATTGTATTCATTATCTTTAATGGATTATTTTAGCCTTGTTAGCGCCTTATACTATAAGGTTTCTTTTCTTCAAAACTGTTGATACGAATGATTAATTGGATATTCATTTTTATTAAAAAATAAGGCGTTTGTTAACCATCGCAAGGAGTAAATTTTAACACCAAAGTAAAAAATACAAACATGTAAGTTCTTAAAACTTATGAGAAATTTATTATAGGGAATACTCTTCATGATGCATATGATTGTTATAATATGGGAAAAATTAAAAATTAAAAAACAAGCTATACGTACACTGATAAAAGTATTAAATAGACTCCTTTGTTCAACCGGTAAAGCAAATGTGACTGCTTAAGTTCTATATTCTTTCAAATCATGCAAAAGATGCACAATATTTAAAGGAAGGTTATAAAGATGAACTGGATTACAAATTATGTTCGTCCTAAAATTAACTCTATATTGGGGCGCCGTGAAATTCCAGAAAATCTATGGATTAAAGATCCTACCAGTGGTGAAATGGTCTTCCATAAAGATCTGGAAGCTAATCAATTTGTAGCTCCCAATTCTGGTCATCATATGCGTATCAGTGCTAAAAATCGTCTCATGCATTTTTTTGATGATGGTGTTTATACAGCTCTTGAAAATCCAAAAGTTGTAACAGATCCTTTAAAATTTCGTGACGAAAAACGCTATATTGACCGGTTAAAAGATTATCGTTCTAAACTTGGGGTTGATGACAATATTTTAAGTGCACGTGGTACGATTGAGGGTTTGCCAATTATTGCAACTGTTCAAGATTTCGCCTTTATGGGTGGATCACTTGGTATGGCTTCAGGAGAAGCTATTATCAAAGCTTTTGATACTGCCATTGCTGAAAGGCGTCCGCTGGTTCTTTTTGCTGCTTCTGGTGGTGCACGCATGCAAGAAGGAACACTCTCGTTGATGCAAATGCCCCGTACAACAGTAGCGATTGAAATGTTGAAAGAAGCAAAGCTTCCCTATATTGTTGTGCTGACTAATCCAACCACCGGTGGTGTTACTGCTTCTTACGCCATGCTTGGTGATATTCACATTGCCGAGCCTGGCGCTATGATTGGTTTTGCTGGTCCACGTGTGATTCAACAAACTATACGCGAAACCCTACCAGAAGGTTTTCAAAGTAGTGAATATCTGCTTGAACATGGTATGATTGATATGGTTGTATCGCGTTTAGAAATGAAAACAACAATTGCGCGTATTTTACGCTTGATGATGAAACTCCCTGCTGTTTTTAACCCTTCCGATCCATCCCCAACAGACTCTCAAACATCGCTTTCTAGGACAAAAGCAGCTTAAGTTTATGCAACAAAGTCAAATACAAAGGGTGGTGGATGATTTACTAAAAAATTATCCGAAAAAATTTGATCTTTCTTTAGAGCGTATTGTTCACCTTTTAGAGCGTCTTGGTAACCCACATTTAAAACTTGCCCCTGTTATTCACATCGCTGGAACAAATGGCAAAGGATCTGCTTCAGCAATTTGCCGTGCTCTTTTGGAAAGTGCAGGATACCGCGTTCATGTTTATAGCTCACCTCATCTCGTCAACTGGAATGAACGCTGCCGGTTAGGTCAAAAAGGAGGTGGTCAACTTGTTACAGAAAACCAATTGGCTGAGACAATCCGTGAAATTATAAAAGTAAATCGTCAAGAGCCGATTACTATTTTTGAAATTTTTACAGCCGCTGCCTTTATGTTGTTTAGTATACATCCAGCTGATGTTGTCATTTTAGAAGTTGGATTGGGAGGACGTTTTGATGCTACCAATGTCGTTAACAAACCAGCTGTATCGCTTATTATGCCCATTGATTATGATCATGAGAGCTTTCTTGGAAATACAATTGCTCAAATCGCTTTTCAAAAAGGAGGGATTATCAAACCAAACGTTCCTGTAGTCATTGGGAAGCAAAATTATGAAGAAACTCTTGCTACTTTAATACCCCTTGCTAATAAAAATAAAGCATTTTATGCTCTCTTTGATCAAGATTATCAAAGTTATAAAGAACATGGACGTATGGTTTTTCAAAACAATCAAGGTCTCATGGATCTTCCCCTTCCTAACCTTATTGGAGACCACCAAGTTGCCAATGCTGGTGCATCTCTTGAAGCAGTTTATCAAGCGGGTTTTCAACTTTCAGAACAAACCATAAATGACGCTTTAAAAAATATTTATTGGCCCGCACGAATGCAGCATCTTACCCAAGGACTTTTGGTTGATCAACTATCTCCTGATATTGATTTATGGTTAGATGGTGGTCACAATCCTGCTGCAGGAAAAGTTATTGCGGCAGAACTTACACAATGGAGAAAAAAAACAGATCGCCCCATTATTATGATTGCTGGCATGCTTAATACCAAAGATGCTGTCGGTTATTTTCGTCCTTTAGCTAACCTTGTCGATAAAGTATATACGATACCGCTGCTTGACAATAATGCCAGTATCTCTCCAACAGACTTAGCTGAATCAGCCCAAAAAGTAGGAATCCCTGCTGCCCCAAAAGCGCACCTACAAGATGCTTTGCATAAAATTAAAATGGAATATAAAGAGGCTATTGTCCTTATTAGTGGTTCTCTTTATCTTGCGGGTGATATTTTGCGTGACAATAAAACACCACCGTGCTAGATAATTAACTATTTTTAAAGCTTTGAAAGATAGACTTTTTAATCATGCAACTTGATTGTGCACTTTATCAACATCCTAAACTCATTACTGTTTTTGGCGGATCCGGTTTTGTAGGACGACATGTCGTTGAAACTTTGACTAAGCGGGGATATCGCGTTCGCATCGCTGTTCGTTGTCCACAAAAAGCTTATTATATGCTCCAAATAGGAGAAGTAGGACAAACCCAAATGCTTAAAACAGATATCAAGCATCGTGCCTCTGTTGCACGCGCATTGCTTGGAGCTGATGCGGCAGTGTTTTTACCCGGTAGCTTAAAACAAGCAAATCAATCGAATTTTAAAAACACACAAATTGATGGTGTTTACAATGTTGCTGAATTAACAGCAGAAACTGGTATTCCGCTCATCTATATGTCAACACTTGTGGCTAACGAGAATGCTTCATGTCTTTATGCACGTGTTAAGTTTATGGGTGAACAAATCATTCATAACAAGCATCTTCAAGCAATTATTATCCGTCCATCCGTTATCTTTGGACCAGAGGATTGTTTCTTTAACACCTTAGCAGATTTGTCACGTTTTTTACCAATTATGCCTCTTTTTGGAGGTGGACAAAGCAAATTGCAACCCGTGTATGTTGGTGACGTTGCTGAGTTTATCGTGCGCGCTTTAGATGGACAGGTTGCTTGGGGAAAAAATTATGATCTTGGTGGTCCCCAGATTATCACCCTCCAAAATGCTCTTGAAAATATACTTAAAATCATTCGTCGTAAAAAAACAATCCTATCTATGCCTCTTTCTGTCGGTCTATTGATTGGAGGAATTTTGGGAACAATCGGTAAATTGCCTTTTGTACCAACACTCGTAACAGCCAATCAGATACGTTTTTTGCAAATGGATAACATTGTCTCTAAAGAAGCTATAGAGAATGGATATACGCTAGAAGGAGTAGGAGTTACTCCTAGAGCAATGGCAGCATTCTTGCCAAGTTATCTCTGGCGATTTCGTCCACATGGTCAATTTTCCCAAAACCTACTCGTCTAGAATAAATTCTTCCAAAACTGAGTTAATTATTTGATTTATAATTCATAGCGCGTTGTTAGCGGTTTTAGAATCAGAGTGTTCAATAGAGTGATGTTTTTGCATTTTTAATGCTCCATTTAGTATCACAAAAAATGTTTAATCGTATATCTATAGTCTTTTGATAAAAATCGTTGAAAACAGGAGAAAAGCACTTCTTATAAACTGTCTTTATCAAAGAGCAGGTTCAACATTGGAATCCTAAAGAACCGATTCTGAACTGCCTATCCATAAACATGATAATCTATGGCTTTGCATTTATATTATTTTGCTAAAAAGCTTAATAATGAGATTAAAGTAATTCTTCCTTTTTCAACAACCGCATAAGTGAGTAGAATACGAGTATACTACTTTCGATATTATCCCATAAAAATCAATATAAAAACTGTAAAGCAATGCACCATTTTTATTATTTAAAAGGTATTCCCTCTGGAGACTTTTAAAAGCTTTAAAGTTACGTGAAAAGGATAGAATTTTGTTTATATAATAAGACTTATCATGAAGATCTCTTATTCTGTCAGTAATATCACTATTCAGATCCATAAATGCATATTTTTTGCACAAATTTATGGAGATTTTAAAAGAGCTTTTTCACATAAAGAAGTCCTCTTCTTGTCTTGCATTTTTTTTTAATTTCTCCTACCGTCTTGGAAAAACTTATTTTAAAGGAATGAAGAATGGCAGCTCAAGATTTTGTTGTCAAAGATATTGCACTTGCCGCTTATGGTCGTAAAGAACTTGATATTGCTGAAACTGAAATGCCTGGTTTGATGGCTTGTCGTAAGGAGTTTTCTTCCAGCCAACCTTTGCGCGGAGCGCGTATTTCTGGCTCATTGCACATGACAATTCAGACAGCTGTTTTAATTGAAACATTAAAAGCGATTGGCGCCGATATACGATGGAGCTCTAGCAATATTTTTTCTACGCAAGACCATGCAGCAGCAGCTATCGCCGCAACAGGCATTCCTGTATTTGCCATTAAAGGTGAAACATTGGAAGAATATTGGACTTATATAGATGCAATCTTCCAATGGCCAGATGGTAATCCTTCCAATCTTATTTTAGATGATGGAGCTGACGCCACAAACTATATTTTAATGGGAAGTCGTGCAGAACAAAATAAAGATATTTTATCGCATCCCAAAACAGAAGAAGAAGAAATTTTTTTCAAACAAATACAAAAGCGTATGGATGCAACGCCAGTTTTTTTTACACGACAGCGCGCGGCAATTAAAGGTGTAAGCGAAGAAACCACAACAGGTGTAAACCGTCTTTATCAGTTACAAAAAGAAGGACTTCTACCTTTTCCTGCTATTAATGTTAATGATAGCGTCACTAAATCAAAGTTTGATAATAAATATGGATGTAAAGAATCATTGGTCGATGGTATTCGACGTGGAACAGATGTGATGATCGCTGGTAAAACTGCCATTGTCTGTGGTTATGGTGATGTAGGAAAAGGTTCAGCAGCATCTCTTTCTGGTGCTGGGGCTCGTGTTAAAATAACAGAAATTGATCCTATTTGCGCTCTTCAAGCCGCTATGGATGGCTATGAAGTTGTTAATTTGGATGATGCTGCTTCCAGTGCTGATATTATCATCACGACAACAGGCAATAAAGATGTTGTTCGTTTAGATCATATGCGACAAGTAAAGGATATGTGTATTCTTGGAAATATTGGTCATTTTGATAACGAAATCCAAGTCGCTGCCCTTAGAAATTTGCCATGGACAAATATTAAACCACAAGTTGATATGATCACCTTTCCCGATGGAAAACGCATCATTTTGCTCTCTGAAGGGCGTTTGTTAAACCTCGGGAATGCGACTGGGCATCCTTCTTTTGTCATGTCAGCCTCGTTTACTAATCAAGTTTTAGCGCAAATTGAACTTTTTACCCGTTCAGAACACTATACAAATGAAGTCACTGTTTTGCCTAAACATCTTGATGAAAAGGTTGCACGTCTACATCTGGATCGGTTAGGAATAAAATTAAGTGTTTTATCAGAAGAACAAGCCGCTTATATTGGAGTCTCACCACAAGGACCTTATAAACCAAACCATTATCGTTACTAATACGTTTCCTTGGGTTAAAAAAGGGAAAGATGCCGTGCTCAGCTTTGGTGACTATAACCCCAAAGAAAAAGCTCAAAAAGAGATCCGAATCTATACGTATATATTTTGCCTTTTTTTCTTTTTTTCTCCAACATGCGCTTTTGCTCAGTCATTGGAAGGTTATTTACCATTTTTCTTCACTTTGCCGAATGGTCCATGGCTGCTTTTAGCGCTGTGTGGAGGAATTTCTTGTGCTTCACTTCTCACGTGCCTAGCTGTTATTATGCGTGCAAAAAAAACTGCACAGAAGCCTTTGAAGATAATTCAGGCAAATTTTTCTGAAAAACTTAAATATTATGAATGGCTTCTGGAAGAAACCGAGCAATTCCTTCTTATTTGGGAAAATCCAACAACCTTACCCCGTGTCGTTGGTGCCCTTTCTGCATTGCAAAAAATAGGAATCGACCAGAAAGATTTTCAGCGTTTTGAGCTCTGGGTTGAAGAAAATTCTCTGCGAGAACTTGATTATGCATTGACTCAACTACGTTGTAAATGTCACCCTTTTGATCTTTCTATCACCACCACAAACAATGTACCGCTACAAGTTACAGGAGTCATCGCAGGAACAGTCGCTATTGCTCGTTTTCAAGATATCTCAAAACAACAGAGTGAAAATGCTCGTTTACAGAAAGATATCGCCCGCCTTCTTACTGAACTGAGAATGCAGCGTAATCTTCTTGATCTTATTCAAGAGCCCGTATGGATAAAAGATTGTGAAGGAAAAGTTTGTTTTATCAATCGCGCCTTTAGAGAAATGACAGATTTTCGTGAAGGCAGTGATGAAGTGGGGGATCTTTTCAATGAAAATACACAACGCAAAACAGATGAAATAGAAACAATTTTTCAAGAACATGTTCACACAGTTATTGATGGAGAACGACATCGTTTTCATCTCACACGTATTACAACAGCCGAAGGGATGGCAGCTTTTGCGCGTGATGACAGCGCATATGAAAATCTTGCTCATGAATTAAGTTATGTTCTTCAAAGCCATTGTGAAACACTTGACCAAATTTCAACAGCTGTAGCTATTTTTGATACAAACCAAAAATTAAAATTCTGTAATCATGCTTTTAAAATTTTATGGCCGTTGGAGACTTCCTTTTTAGAAAGTGAACCAAGCCATACATTATTTCTTGAACGTCTACGTGAAAAAGGGCTCATTGCTGAACACCCCGATTGGCGCGCATGGAAAGAAGAACTTTTTAAAGCCTATCGACAAACAGAATCGAACCAACAAATTTGGAATCTTCCAGATGGGCGTACGGTGCGTGTTATCTCGAACCCTCATCCACAAGGAGGTGTCACTTGGCTTTACGAAAACCTTACAGAAAAAATTGATCTTGAACGCCGTTATAATACACTTATTAAAATACAAGGTGAAACACTTGATAAACTTTCCGAAGGCGTGGTTGTTTTTGGTACTGATGGACGCCTTCGTTTATCGAATC
Source organism: Bartonella sp. AP331QHHD (assembly GCF_042195905.1). Lineage (NCBI taxonomy): Bacteria > Pseudomonadati > Pseudomonadota > Alphaproteobacteria > Hyphomicrobiales > Bartonellaceae > Bartonella > Bartonella sp. AP331QHHD. Next base: position 85,989 of record NZ_JBHIPG010000031.1, on the reverse strand, counting down.
CTGCCTTGTCGAAATTGTGGTCTCTTCCTTATAATTTACTGGTAGAAGGGACCCATATTACACAGTTACAAAGCCATTGTTCAGCCTTAACCTTAGGACAAGAATGGGATCAATTTACCAAATTCATTACCGGTTTTGCTGAAAAACGTGAAACATATTCAGGTCGTATAGATCTTAAAAATGATATGATTATTGACTATACTCTGGTTCCTCTTCCCGATGGACAAACAATGCTTACTTTTGTGAATGTTACAGATACTGTCCATGTTGCACGTGCTCTTCAAGAAAGAAATGAAGCATTAGAAAGTGCTGATCGTTTGCGTAATGAATTTGTCCAACATGTTTCCTATGAATTGCGTACACCTCTCACCAATATTATTGGATTTTCGGATATTTTACGTGATCAAATTTTCGGCTCTATCAATAAACGTCAACAAGAATATCTTGGGCATATTCATTCAGAATCAGGAACTCTTTTAAATATTGTTAACGATATTCTTGATCTTGCTACCCTTGATGCAGGCATTATGGAGTTGGACATAAAATCGGTTAATATTGCAGATGCTATGATACAAGCAGTAGCACGTGTAGAAGATCGCCTTAATGGACGGCATATTACGCTTTTACAACAAATTTCTCCTTCCTTAAATTCTATTTCTGCTGATGAAAAGCGCTTGCATCAAATTTTTGTGAATGTACTGAGTAATGCTATTAATTTTGCAACGGAGGCGAGTACTATTGAATTTTGCGTCGATGAACAAGATGATAACATTGTCTTTAGCGTTCACAATCAGGGCTCTGACATCCCAGAAGACGTTCTTGATCGTATTTTTAAACGTTTTTCTTCCCATTCACACCATGGTGGGCGTGCGGGAGCGGGTCTTGGCCTTTCCCTTGTAAAAAGTTTCGTTGAACTACACGGTGGACATGTTGAAATTCTTACCGGTTCTGGAAAAGGAACAACAGTTAAATGTTTTTTCCCACTCTCCAAAGGAGATACGATTTTTTAATTTTAACCTTTATGATAACAAAAATTTTTCATCCATTTCATGGAACTTTTAATGAATTTTAGTTTTTTTCTTGAAAATGAAGAGGCAACAAAGCTTTTTGCACAAAATTTAGCTCTTTCTTTAAAGCCAGGAGATCTTGTAACGCTGCAAGGAGATCTTGGAACTGGAAAATCAACCATTGCACGTACAATCATTCAAACACTTGCGAACGATAACACTATGGATGTTCCAAGCCCTACTTTTACTCTTGTGCAAAGCTATCAACTTCCAAAGTTTGAAATTATTCATGCTGATCTTTATCGCCTTTCTATGGCAGAAGAAATTGATGAATTAGGGCTTCATGAAGCTCGTGAGAAAAATATTTTACTTGTTGAATGGCCAGAAAGAAATACAGCTCTTTTAGAACTCGCCACTTTTGCACTCACCTTACACTATAAAGAACATGGGCGTCATGTAACAGTTAGATCAGCGCAACATTCCATTGAATGTTTGCAACAGTCTTTTACAATTCGTACATTTTAAAAAAACATGAACATCATCATTTTTTAATTTGATAATACCTCAGTACTACCTATGAAATCTGAGATGATAGACAACATAAAGAAGGCTTCATGGAGGCACCAACCATGGAAGATGAAACGAAATGATGACTCTTTTATATAACAATGACATAAATTGCAAAGGACAGCCGTTAATTTATAGAAATTCATCAATTTATTTTAGAGAATCTGATACCTACAATTTTGATTTTAGAGAATAGTATAAGAGAATTTTAAATTGAAGTGATAACCCTTTAGAAGAGCATTATATAACCTGTAGTGAATTGCTTGTCTCTTTCTGCTTAAAAATTGTGAGCTTCAGAAAAGTAATTTGCAAAGTTTTTGCTTAAAATCTCCCTTTATGTGTTGAAAACACTATCTATCTCAATAGTCTTATCTAAGAAGAAATACCTTTAATGAAATTATCATTCACCCAATATTTTTAACGCGCCTATAAGGAAAGAATTGCATATATTCTTCATACAAAGCAATTTTTTATAAAAAATGGCCAATTGAATCATGCATAAAAGCACGAATTCTTAAATTCATTTAAAATTTTGATTTTTATTGTCTTTTCATTATAACATAATGCAAAAAAGAATATTTTAAAAAAGTCAAAAGGAGAGACAAAATTTCTCTCCTTTATAGTAATTATACGTGGAATTAACTAAGCCCATCTTTTATCCATTCAGAAAGACGTCCTTTAGAGGTAGCGCCAACCATATTCGATGAAATATTTCCATTTTTAAACATTAATAATGTAGGGATAGAACGTACTCCGTATTGGGTAGCCAGTTCCGGATTTTCATCAATATTTACCTTAGCAATTTTAACTTGATTTTGCATTTCTATTGAAATTTCATCCAACATTGGAGCAATCACTTTGCAAGGGCCACACCATTCTGCCCAAAAATCAACCACAACAGGGGTGGAAGAAGTTAGAACTTCACTTTCGAAATTGTCCTTATCAACTTTTATACACGTCATTGATTTATCCTTTATATTCACCTTTTATAGATTGGTATAATAACAATTCATATCAAGTTATTGCAAAGATAAATTATTAAAGGACTTTTTTACACTAGGGATTGTGCGTTGTGTTTGTTTGAGCGATTTTATGAAAGTAAATAAAATGTAAAAATGCTTTGCAAGGAAAAGAGTAACTTATAAGGCAACTTCACTAAGAAATGCCTCAAGTTTTTCTGGAGGAAGTTTAAAAATTTTGGCTTCTTTACTGTAGATAAGCAGAGCCTGTATATCTTTATCGGGATGAATAGCTTGCAATAACTTTCGATAAAGAGCCATTTGCAACCAATGATGAGAAGCAATAGCAGCTTCATTTTCTGGCGGGGTTCCTGTTTTAAAATCTGCAAAGATAACGCTGTTTTGCGTGATGTAGAGACGGTCAATTTGACCAGAGATTGCTTGTTCTTTTCCACGAATTTTCACAATACCCATTAAGGAGACCTCAGCACGTGAATGCTCAGAGAAAAGGGGTTTGAGATAAACATGATCTAATATTTTCCAAATATGGCAAAGAGCATCTTCTCTTTGGCTCTCATGCCAATGAGAGGCTTTGATATTGAGATAGTTTCGAGCATAATCTCGACGTTTTTGTGGGGGACAATCGGGTAAATACTGTAACAATCGGTGAACGAGATTACCATATTCAATGGAAAAAGCTCTGTTTGTGTTCATGGCTCCTAAAACAGGTGAAGTGGTAAGCTGTTTTGGACTTGAGGACAGCTCTGTATCAGCTTCAATGGAAAGGCTCGCCACTGACGGTTTTAACGGTTTTGGTAACACTGGTTCTGCTGGTACTTTATGGGAGAAAAAGTCTGGTAGAGGTGGAAGTGTTTGGCACTCAACGGAAGAAATTTTTTGGTTTATAGAAGTAGAAGAAGGCGGTGTAATGCAATAACGCCAAGCTGCAATATCTTCCGCAGGACCTTTTATAGCTACCGCATGTGGTTCGAGAGCTCTCTTTACCAGTTGTAACCATGTATGAGATGGCGTTTTCGGACCTTTATACCCGCAAACAAACAAGCGATCTTCAGCGCGTGTCATTCCTACATAAAGAAGGCGCCTATACTCCTCTTCAGCACGCTCTTTTAAACGCAAAATTGCTTGTTTAGAAGGCATTGTATCGAATTCTGCATTAGGGCGCCAGATAAAAGCTTGTTGGTCACTCAAATATGCATTGTTCAAGGGAACTTCAAGCAAGTGAGGTGAATGCTGGGGATGCCAAATCGCACTACCGGGATCAACTAAAAATACAACAGCAGCCTCCAGTCCTTTTGCGGCGTGAACAGTCATGATGCGAATTTCTTCATGATTTTGGTCAAACTCACGTTTAATTTCTGGTTCACTGACACTTAATGTTTCCAAAAAAGCTTGTAATCCTGGTAACCCCGTTTTTTGAATCGCGAGTGTGTAGTCCATAAAAGCATCAAGCACATCATTGGCTTCCGAGCCTAAGCGCGCTAAAATTTTTTGTCGTCCCTTATCATCATTTAAGATATGACTATAGAATTCGAAGACTGGTATTTTATCCACTAAAGTACGATATTGACTCAAGCTTTCAAAAGTATCTTTAAAAGGAATATGCGACGATGCCTGTTCACAAAGGCTTTTCCAAAGGGAGCCTGTACGGTGAGCGGCAAGTTGATAAAGTTCCTCTTCGCTAAGCGCAAAGAGTGGACTTTTTAAAACACAAGCAAGAGACAAATCGTCTTGTGGTTGCAAAACAAAACGTCCGAGTGCCATTAAATCACGCACACTCATATGTTTTATAAGCTGTAAACGGTCTGCACCAGCGACGGGTATATTGCGTTGTTTAAGGGCACGAGAAAGCGCTAGGGCAAATTGATCACGCTTACGAACCAAAACCATAATATCACTAGCACGCAATAACCGCCCTTTTGCTGGAAGCATTTCTCCTTTGTGTAACCAGCCTGCAATCGTTTCAGCAACTTTTTCTGCCAAACGTACTGCTGGTATATCTAAATGATCAACAGTTACATGCCAATCATCAGGAAATTCGTCTTTTTCTTTAGAAATGGCATCCCATAAAATAACTTCACCTGGACTGTGAGTACGGATAGCTTCGTGTATGGTTTTTGTATTTTCTGCTGAAAGCCCTTTATAATTCTCTGGTGTTTCAAAGACAAGATCCACACTTTTAAGAACATCGGCTGTGGAGCGAAAAGAGTAATTCAATTGTATTTTTTCAAATTTCTGCTTTGCTTGTTGTGCTTTTTTTTGAATAATTTTGCCATTTGCAGCAAAATTTTCTGGTGCAGCGCCCTGAAAGGAATAAATAGACTGTTTTTCATCTCCAACAGCGAAAAGAGTACGTATATTGTCACGTTGACTATGACCTGTAAAAAATTCTTGCGCTAAAAGTTGAATAATTTTCCATTGATCAGGGTTCGTATCTTGTGCTTCATCAAGCAAAATATGATCAAGACCCTTATCAAGTTTATAGTGCACCCATTGGCTTGCACCTTTGCGCTGTAACAAATGGAGTGTGCGCTCAATGAGATCATCAAAGTTTAAAAAACCATTGGCTTTTTTTAAATTTGCATAAATTTTGAGATAAAGGGCACAAAGCTGAAAAGCAGCCATATTGAGGGTGGCAACTTTTGCACAGTGATATTTTTCTAAAAGAACAGAAAGCTTGCTTTGTTTATCTTTAATCAATTGTTGAATAAAAGGCCAAATTTCATCTGATTTTTTAGACGATATAAGTGCAAAATTACGAGGTTTACCTTCTGTTGTAAAATAAATATTTGAAACAATATCAATGATAGTTTCTTCATCACAAGCAGTTTCTAATTGGGGAAGTTTTTCAATGATACTCTTAGTGTTTTTATTCCCATGGGTTTCACAATGGTTAAGAGCATAAAGAGGAAGACGAGCAGTCTGTTGAATTTTTTCTAGTAATTGCTGATTTGTATCATCAGGTGCTAAATTAAACAGCGCCCGCAATTTCTCTTCTCCATTTTCAGACAGAAGAGAAGACAAAAAATCAGACAGTTTATGTTGCTTTTCAGCTGCTTCATACAGCAATTGGTTAAAAGTATGTTCACTGATAACCTTAAGCAGCTGTTTTAGAGCGGGTTGTATATCATGATGCTTTAAAAGTTGGCAGCGGGCTTCTTGTAGTAATTTCTTGCGGTTGATATCATCTATGAGTTCAAAATGTCCAGCAATATTGGCTTCTAGCATAAATTGATGCAAGAGAGATTCGCAAAATGCGTGAATAGTCTGTATTTTCAAACCACCAGGTGTTTCTAAAGCACGAGCAAAGAGTTGGCGCGCATAGGTTATTTTTGTTGCACTGATAGGTTTGTTTTCAAACTTCGATAAGATTTCTTTAAGCTGTGCATCATCGAGTTCATTCCAGCTGGAGAGTGTGCGAAAAATCCGCGATTGCATAACAGCGGCGGCGGCTCTCGTGTAAGTAAGGCATAAAATACGTGCTGGAGAAGTACCGTTTAAAAGCAAACGAATAACGCGTTCGGTTAGAACATGGGTTTTTCCAGATCCTGCATTTGCAGAAACCCATACATGTGTTTTTGGATGTGTTGCTGTTGCTTGTGCATCAAGGGCTGCTTCAGGAATAGAAAAAAGAGTCATGATTGATCTCCTTTATGAAATCCATTTGACCATTCCCATAAGCGTGCCAGATGATCATAGTCACTTTCATATTGTTTTAACATAGGGACTGCGTGTGAAAGATAGCCTTGTTGTGGATTTTGATAATACTCCATTAACGCGATAAGATGTTCCCACGCCCTTTCACCAAGATTAATAACATTTTGGTGATCTTTTTCCGCTTTTTCTGAAAGAATTAATTGAGGAGTAATCTTACCTTTTCCATTAAGAGGAATATAAAATAGTTTTGAGGGGGACAGATTTTGAAAATCTGTAAAAGCTCCTCTCATTAATAGAGCGGTTTCCAATGCTAATTGTGGAAATAATAATTCGCGAACCTGTTTTGATGAAGGGGGTGTACTCGTTTTAAAATCAAGTATTTCAACCGTTTTGTTTGGCAATATATCAATACGATCAGCACATCCTGAAAGAGTTACCCCTGTTGTACCTATGGGTATTTTTTGCGATTCCACTTCCGAATGTCGTATTCGGGGTTCTAGACTTTGTTCCCATTGCAAAATAAAGGGAGCAAGATTTTCAAATGTATTCCACCAGATTGTTTCAACATCAGCAGGCAAATTAAACTTATCAAATTCTTTACGTCCAATAGCGAGCAACACATCTAATGCATTTGCAGCATTTAGATTTTTTATTTGTGTGCAAAAATCTGCAAGAATAGCGTGATAAAGTGTTCCGCGTTCAGAAGCACCAGGGTCATGAATAAGGGCTTTAAGTGGTTTGAGCCTTAAGATTTTTTTAGCATAAATGGCATAAGGGTCATGGCGTAACGTTGTTATTTCGGTGATGGAAAAATGACGTGGACGCACTGCAATGGGTGGCACAGGACAAGGGCGTGTTGCACAAGCAGACATGTCCGTATTGTCAAGCATCTTTGCCCAATGGCGTATCTTTTCACCTCGTGCACGGATTTGTTTCCAAACTTGTTGTCCTACGACAGTTTCTAAGCGTTGTAGCCAGCGTGAAGGGAGAGAAGGAACATGATCAACTCGTAGTGCTCGGCTCATCACCACTTTATCCATTCCCATCGCCCATTGAAAATCATGCGCGGAAAGACCAATACGCTGTTCTGGTGGTTCCAGAGTTAACATCATTTTCATCGGTCGCGATAAAAAAGCATCATTTCGGGTTGATATCGGCCATGATCCTTCATTAAGACCACCAATGACCACTGTATCAACCGTTTGCAAACGCGATTCCAAAGTACCCCAGATGAATAAACGTGGATGTCCTCCAGGCGAAGGTGCGACGGAACGGGTTGCTATTATGGCAGAAAACATAGCGGGCCATTCACAAAGATGAAATGTTAATCCCGATTGATCACTGACCAATTCACGCAAAAAATTTGATAAGGCTTGTCCTGCTTCATGTTGATAAAGATGTGCAAGAGAATTATCCTCATTGCGACCAAAATTTTCAAAAACCTCAACAGTTGCTATTGCAGCCTCATTGATGGTGCATTCTTTCTCTTGTTTCATAAGAGACGTTAAAGGCTCAACAGCTTTTTTTAAAAGATGACAAAAGAGACGTGCTTCTTCACATTTCTGCTGATCAAGGGTGTTATTTTCAGAACTATTATGAAAAGATGTTTCAATCCATTTTTCAAGAAATTGATCACATTCGCAAAGATTAATACGCCCTGTATTCCCTCGAAGAACAAAAAGTTCAAAATTTTCTGCCATTTCCCGTAAACGATGACGATTTTGTTGGAGTGTTGTAAGGGGATGTTTAAGAAGAGAAAGAAAAGCAATGGGATCATCAGGTTGCAATACATTTTCTAAGATAAGTCGTAAGAGAGTTACAGGCAATGTTTGTGCAAGTGGTATTCCGCCTGAATCATTTGCTTCAATTCCAAATCGCTGTAATTCCACAGCAACACGGCGTGCTAAATTACGGTCATTTGTAATAAGGGCTGCAGTTTTTTGAGGTTCTTCAATAGCTTTGCGTAAGGTAACAGCTATAGCGAGAGCTTCTTCACGTTCATTTATAGCTTCAATAAATGACCAATCTGCACAAAGATTTTCATAATCATCACGGATAATTTGTATCCATTTATCTGTTGTAGAAGCAGGTCGGAGTGCTTCTGATAAAAGAGCCATTCGTTTTTTCTTTGTTATACTTTGTTGGCCAATTTCGCAAACATGATGACGTTGACACTCCATGAGAGTTAGAAGTTTTTTTAAATGATATTGAGGATGGCTAAAAACATTTTCTGCAGGATCAAAAAAATCACAAGCTGTTTTTTCTTTATTGCTTGTGCTTAGTGCATTCCATTGTTCTTCATCCATATGAAGATCAAGGCCAGGAAGAACAACAGCCCCTTTGGGCAGAGAAGCTATAACCTTTAAAAGATGAGAAACTGCGGGCATAGAACCTGACACACCAGCAGCAATGATAGGTTTATCAGGCTGCGTGCATCGCAAAGTCTCTGCATGCATTGTGAGTGCTTGATTACGCCATTCCGCGGGATTGCTTCGTTGCCTTTCGGTCAAGATTTGTGGCCAATTTTGCGTAACAATAGTCAGAAAGTCGAGCGTTATTTGCCACCATTCAGCGACCATATCAGGTGCAATATCTTTAAGTTTCGACCAATCTGCTCCTTCTGTTTCAATTTCGTCCATCAAATGCGCTAAATCCTGAGCAAGCCAAATTGCATCAGCACTATGAGCCGGAATAAGTACATCTTCTGTACCAAACATGGCACGCAGATGCGCAGGTAAATTTTCACGCCATGGGCGAATAAGGCGCGCTAAAAGCAGTAAGCGTTCACTTTTTCCAATGGGTGGATTCAGAGTGCTGGTATGATTTTCAACAAAAAGGAAACTGTCTTCATCGACATCTCCTAGAGCACGAATGGTTGGTAAGAAAGTTGATTGTGTATCGCTTCTTTCAACAAAGGCTAAACGTAAAGCGCGAGCAGCACGACGTGTCGGAACATAAATAAGGCTATCGGCAAGGGCAGTTTGAATGTCTCCATTGGGAGCGAAATTATCAATAAGGGTACCGGAGAGCAGTGCCTCAACAAAGTGAGGCAAAAAAGCCATTCCAGAAGATATAGAAAAGACACGTGGTTTATAAGTCATATGATCTCATATTGGGAATAACAAATTTCATCTTATTGATTATTTGCTTTATTTTGACTGTATACAATTTTCATACAAGAAAAAACTGAAAAGCTCTATTTATACAGGAGATTTTTAGCTGACATTCAAAATACTGAAATATATGACCTTGTCTTAAGCTATTGTGAAAAAATATATCAAAATTTTAAAAGACGTTACAATTACAAATATATTATAACTTATTGAATATTATAAAATAAATTTACCGTATTCTTTATACAGTGCAATCTGAAAGTGTTCTTTACATACTCCTTTTGTTTTCAGAAAAAATAACAATATTCAGATCCCCAACTCAATATGAAAAATCATTATCAACTAAATTGTTACATAAAAAATTCTTCTTTATTTTAAGAGCGTACTTGATAATCTTTAAAAGCAGAAAATTTTATTTTAGGAGCTCTTTCTGCTTCATAATTTAATGAAAAATGGTTCTCCGCTAAAAAAACTGGATCACCTTCTAAATCATACGCAATAGCAGAGCGGTGATTGCTGAGAAACTTTTGCAACTCATCTTTGCTCTGCGCTGAAATCCAACGGCATAAATTAAAGCGCGCAGACTCAAAATTCACTGGCAAAGAATATTCTATTTTTAATCGTTCTTTTAAGACATCAATTTGCAAAGCACCAATAACACCAATGAGAGAAGGCGACCCATCATCAGGAATAAACAATTGTACAACCCCTTCTTCAGCCATTTGTTGCAAAGCTTCTTTGAGCTTTTTTGCTTTCATTGGATCGCCTAAACAAACACGACGCAAAATCTCTGGTGCAAAATTTGGTACTCCCTTAAAGAGGATATCTTCTCCTTCAGTCAAAGTATCGCCGATACGCAATGTTCCATGATTAGGGATCCCTACGATATCACCAGCATAGGCTTGATCAGCAATTTGGCGCGAACGCGCAAAGAAAAATTGTGGAGCCGAAAGTGTCATCGGTTTTCCTGTTCGAACCAACTTTGTTTTCATACCACGTTCAAGTGTTCCAGAACATACCCGAAAAAATGCAATACGATCACGATGATTAGGGTCCATATTCGCTTGAATTTTAAAAACAAATCCCGTCATTTTAGGTTCAGTTGCTATGACATTGCGCTGATCTGCACTTTGATCACGAGGACTTTGACCAAAATCTATAAGCGCATTGATCAAATCACGAACACCAAAATTTCGCAAAGCTGAACCAAAATAAACCGGTGTCATATGACCTTCACGGAAAGCTTGAAGATCAAAATTCTTGCAAACACTTTGAGCGAGTTCTACTCCTTCAAGAAAAGTGGAACGTTGATATTGGGGAAGTAAATGGACAACCTCACTGGGATTTGAAACGATCCGCTGTGTTATCTCATCATCTTTTTGGCGAAAACGGTTATGATGAAGGTCATAGGTCCCGACAAAATCTTTACCCGACCCAATGGGCCATGTTATGGGGGCGGTATCAAGAGCAAGCTTTTCTTCAATTTCATCTAAAAGCTCTATAGGATCACGTGCCTCACGATCCATTTTATTGATAAAAGTAACAATAGGAATATCCCGCATCCGACATACTTCAAACAATTTCAGTGTTCTTGGCTCAATTCCGCGTGCCCCATCCAATACCATGATAGCACTATCAACAGCTGTGAGAGTGCGATACGTATCATCCGCAAAGTCCTCATGTCCTGGAGTATCTAGGAGATTAAAAATATGATTTTCATATTCAAACGTCATCACCGAAGTCACAACGGAAATACCACGATCACGCTCAATATTCATCCAATCAGAACGGGTTTGAATACGATCTTTTTTGGCTTTTACTTCTCCTGCAAGTTGAATAGCACCACCAAACAATAAAAGCTTTTCTGTTAATGTTGTTTTCCCCGCATCTGGGTGAGCAATAATTGCAAATGTACGGCGTCGCTTTACTTCCTGCACTCTTCGTTCCATTATTCCTCCACAGGACGTGCAAGTGTTTCAGCAATCAGTGCACGCATTTCATTAATCCCATAAAGCGCTATAAATGATCCCCATCGTGGACCTCGCTCTTGTCCAAGAAGGACTTCATACAACATTTGAAAAAAAACATTAGAAACACCAGGCCCACCTTCAGGGCTTTTTTTGCTATGATCTTGATAGCGTTCCGTTAACCTTGCAACATCAAGAAGCATATTTTGTAATATGTTGCCATCAACAGTTTCAGGTAAATGAGCTAATTTTTCATCAATTTGTGCTAATGTTGCTCGTTCGCTATCATCTGGTATACGAAATTTCTTGTTTGGTTTAACAAAAACATCAAAATATTTAATGGCAAACTTCACCAATTGATCAAGTTCTGGATAAGTTTGTGCATTTGCTTCTTTAGCGTAACGAGAAATAAAACCCCAAAGAACTTCTGCATTCTCTGCATTTGAAGCACTTACCAAATTTAAAAGCATCGCAAAGGATACAGGCAAATCAACCTGCGGTGGACAACCATTATGAATATGCCATACAGGATTACTGAGCCGTTCTTGCCATTTTTGACGACCATAAGCAGAAAGATGAGCATAATATTCATCTACAGCTTTAGGAATAACATCAAAATAAAGCCTTTTTGCTGTTTTAGGTTTTGAAAACATATAAAGCCCTAAACTCTCTGTTGGGGCATAAGTAAGCCATTCATCAATGGTTAAGCCATTTCCCTTGGATTTGGAAATTTTCTGCCCTTTCTCATCTAAAAAGAGCTCATAGTTGAATCCTTCTGGGGGGGTTCCACCTAATACTTTACAAATTTTAGAAGAAAGATTTGTGGAATCGATAAGGTCTTTTCCGGCCATTTCATAATCAATGCTAAGTGCTGTCCAACGCATTGCCCAATCTACCTTCCACTGACACTTAACTTTGCCCCCCGTAACCTCTGTTTCTATGGTTTCTCCTGTTTCAGGTTCAATATAAGTGACAGTCCCTTTTTCAACATTACGCGCAATCATCGGTACCTGTAATACTTTTCCAGAAAAGGGAGAAATCGGTAGAAAGAGTGAATAGGTCGCTTGCCGTTCTTCACCTAATGTTGGTAAAATAATTGCCATAACCTTGTCATAACAGGCAAGGATTTTCAAAAGTGTTTCATCAAAACGACCGGAATTGTAATAATCCGTAGCACTTGCAAATTCATAATCAAAACCAAAACGATCAAGGAAAGCCCGTAACCGCGCATTATTTGCCGCTCCAAAAGAAGGATAATCATCTCCAAAAGGGTCGGGTACACGGCTCAACGGTTGACCAAGATAATGTTCCATCCTCTCGCGATCAGGCACATTCTCAGGAACCTTGCGCAAACCATCCATATCATCAGAAAAACAAAGTAATTTTGTTTTTACTTTATTCTCCGTGAGAATATGAAATGCATGACGCACCATGGTTGTACGTGCAACTTCCCCAAAAGTTCCAATATGCGGTAAACCAGAAGGGCCATAACCTGTTTCAAATATCACACTGTCTGGATAACCCGTTTTTTCATACCGTTTGATAATCTTACGTGCTTCTTCAAATGGCCAAGTTCTCGATTGAGAAGCTGCATCTTTTAATTCAGGCGTAAGGTTGAGGGTATCACACTGATCACGCATCATTATTTATCCTAAAAATTACACTCTTTCAAAATAGGGTGTATGGTTCTTGAATTTATTCGTCAATAATAGCAAGCAAAAAGATGAAAATTTCTTTATACTCTTAAGTCACTATACAAAAACCGCCCTCGTTATAAATATATTTTGTTCTGATAAAAATCAAAAACATTCAATATTATAAAGCAAAATTGACCTGTTTTGATTATCGAAGCCTTCATTGCTATTATTATCATGGGTTTTGCTTATTATATTTATTAGCGCAGAAGATAAGCTTCTAGTATTGAACGAAAGAACGGTAAAAACCAACAGAAAAATGCTTAAACTAGGCATTTCATACAAAAGCACTAATCCATATTACACTTGTCACCGTAATTTTCTATTTCTTTTCTTTATCACCTTGATGACGCATTGCTAATGTACGCAAACGTAGAGCATTTAATTTAATAAAACCAGTTGCATCTCTTTGATCATAAACACCTTGATCATCCTCGAAAGTTACTAACTCACTGGAATAAAGTGATTTTTTACTTTGGCGCCCTTCAATAATTACATTCCCCTTATAAAGCTTTAACGTGACTTCACCTTCAACATGTTCTTGAGATAAATCAATAGCTGCCTGCAACATCTTACGTTCCGGCGAAAACCAAAATCCATAATAAATGAGTTCTGCATAACGTGGCATCAATTCATCTTTTAAATGAGCTGCGCCACGATCTAACGTTAAAGATTCTATAGCTCTGTGAGCCGTCAAAAGAATGGTTCCACCTGGTGTTTCATAAATACCCCGTGATTTCATACCCACAAAGCGATTTTCTACCAAATCTAACCGACCAATACCATTATCGCGCCCATAATGATTTAACTCTGCAAGTAAAGTTGCAGGTGATAAATTTTTTCCATTGATTGAAACAGCATCGCCTTTTTTAAAGCCAAGAGTAATTCTGGTTGCTTGATCTGGAGCATCTTCCGGCGAAAGAGTACGCATATGGACATATTCAGGAGCAGGAAGTGCTGGATCTTCTAAAATCTTTCCTTCTGATGAAGAATGCAATAAATTTGCATCCACTGAAAAAGGCGCTTCACCTTGCTTATCCTTTTCTACAGGAATTTGATGAATACGAGCAAATTCAAAGAGATCTGTCCGACTCTTAAAATCCCAATCACGCCATGGAGCAATAATCTTTATATCAGGATTAAGCGCATAAGCGGAAAGCTCAAAGCGTACCTGATCATTGCCTTTTCCTGTTGCTCCATGAGCAATGGCATCTGCCCCTGTTTCCTCAGCAATTTCAATAAGGCGTTTTGAAATAAGTGGACGTGCAATTGATGTTCCTAAAAGATAAGTCCCCTCATAAACGGTATTGGCTCGAAACATCGGAAACACAAAATCACGCACAAATTCTTCGCGCAAATCTTCAATGTAGATCTCTTTAACACCTAGCATTTCAGCTTTACGACGAGCAAGTTCTAGCTCTTCCCCCTGCCCCAAATCTGCTGTAAAAGTTACAACTTCAACACCTAGCGCACTTTGCAACCATTTAAGAATAATTGACGTATCCAATCCACCTGAATAAGCCAAAACAACTTTTCTAATATTTTGCCACTTTTTCATTTTAACGTTCTATATGAGCTACTTTTTTATTTCTACCCAAAAATCAAAACGATGCAAGAAATATAAAAATAAATTCTTTTTAAGCAACATTAAAAAGACGCAAAAAGCGTAAATAAAGGTGCCTCAAAGTATAAATAGTGAACACTGCTTAAAAATAAAAGGAGATTTACGTGTCATTTCTACCGGAGTGGTCTATTGTTGTACAATTTGCTTTAGCATCGTTGATTTTAGCACTTATTCCAGGACCAGATATGATGCTTTCTGTAGGACGAACCATTACACAAAGCAAAAAAGCTGGAATTATGTGCGCCTTGGGTAGTGCAACAGGGTTTGCCATTCAGGTTACCGCTGTAGCACTTGGCTTATCAGCGCTTATTTTTGCTGCACCACATACTTTTGTTCTTCTGAAAATTGTTGGCGCCTTTTATCTTTTATGGTTTTCCTTTCAAGCTTTACGGAGAAACCCCACTTTTTCCTTTGAACAGACATCTTCTAAATCTCAAAGCGCTAAACGTAACTATCTTGCTGGTATTGGAATTAATCTTCTCAATCCTAAAGTTATACTCTTTAACGCGACATTCTTACCACAATTTATCAATGCGAATGATCCTATGGCAACACAAAAATTGCTCTTTTTAGGACTCTCTTATATTCCTATTTCTTTCCCCATTACAATTGCAATCGTTTTTACAGCGCATAAACTTACCAAAACTCTCAAAAAGAACCCTCTTTATATTCGCTTTCTCGACTGGCTTATTGCTGGTACTTTTACCAGCTTTGCCCTCCATCTCCTTGTGGTTACAAAACATTGATTTATACGTGTAATGTATCGCTTTTAATTTAAATAAAAAAAACAAATATTATAAGATTTTTTCATTTCAAACCTGTTTGTTTTGGATAAAACAATACCTTTCCTTTGTACATCACAAGAGAAGCTGGAGTTTTCGTATGGATAAAAACTATCTAAGAAAAGAATAAAAACACCTCTTATAAACCATCTCAAGTACTAAAAGCTGTTACAACATTGGGAGCTGAAAAATAGAATGGTGGTACCAATTTACACCTTTATTAAACATAAAGGTGTAGGAGTACAATACATTCACAGAAGCTTTTTGTTATACTCCTCACAAGCATTATCGTGATATGAAGAGTGTACTAAGAGATACTTAAAAAACATATCAATGGATAACTCAATGGTATTTATATTTTAGATCCTCTGTTTTGCTTGTGATGCGTGATCTTATTTAAGAAAATAATAAACAAAAGCATGAGGCAGTGCACAATCTCCACTTTTTAAAAGATATTACCGTAGATGCTTTTAAAAGACATAAAACCGAATTAACGAGTATGATAATAAGGTAGAAATTAGTTATAATCCTTAAGACCTCATATTCCCTCTAAATTAGGTTTCCTTCTTATTTCAGAGATTATGTAAACAGACTATAGACAATCTCTTACCCCATTTAGCATATAAACGCTGAAACTGTTCGTCTAGCACTTATCCATCTTAATCTCTGTCTCACATATGCCATCGCATGAAGTTTGGATATTAAATTACAAACAAAAAAGTATAGGCCTCGATATCGCTGAAAATTGCGTTACCTAATGACCAATGGCATTTTCAAGTCGTAAACGTTCAGATTTACGTAAGCGCTCTGAAGCTGATTTAAGCTGTCCACATGCAGCTAAAATATCGCGTCCACGCGGTATCCGAATAGGAGAAGCATAGCCCGCTTGATTAACGACATCAGCAAAACGCTCGATTTGCTCCCAATCAGAACATTGATAATTACTCCCTGGCCACGGATTAAAAGGGATTAAATTAATCTTAGCAGGAATCCCTTTCAATAACTGAATCAATCGCTTAGCATCATCTAAACTATCATTGATATCTTTCAGCATAACATATTCAAATGTGATTCGTTTTGCATTGGAAAGACCAGGATAATTACGGCAAGCCTCCATTAGTAAAGCAAGCGGATATTTTTTATTAATGGGAACAAGCATATCCCTTAGTGTATCGTGTACTGCGTGGAGTGAAATTGCTAACATAACACCAATTTCTTCTCCAGTTCGGATAATTCCAGGAACAACTCCACTAGTTGAAAGCGTAATTCGACGTTTTGATAAAGAAAGTCCATCGCCATCAGAGGCAATCAATAAAGCTTTTTTAACAGCTTCAAAATTATAAAGAGGTTCTCCCATTCCCATCATAACAATATTGGTAATTTTTCGTCCTTCAATGGGAACAATTGCTCCATCAGGGGTATTCTTATCAGGAAAATCACCCAAACAATCACGTGCAACCAATAATTGTGCCAAAATTTCTTCTGCGGTCAGATTACGAACAAGCGTCTGCGTTCCCGTATGGCAAAAAGAGCAGGTTAACGTACACCCTACTTGCGATGAAAGACATAAAGTACCACGTCCTTCTTCAGGGATATAAACCGTTTCAATTTCAACAGGCCTTCCAGCTCCACGTGCAGGAAAACGTAAGAGCCATTTACGCGTACCATCTTTTGATATTTGTTCTCCAACAATTTCTGGGCGCGCAATGGAGAAATGACACTTAAGTGTTTCTTGCATTGCTTTAGAAATATTCAGCATCTCATCAAAATTTGAAACACCACGCACATAAAGCCAATGCCAAAGCTGACGCACACGCATACGCGTTTGATGCTCTGGTACACCAACTGTCTTTAAAGCTTGCATCATTTCATCTTGCGACAAACCAATTAAAGAGAGCTTAGAACTCTCCTTCACGACCACATTATCTGTTTTTCGTGCAAAACATGAACCAACTGGTCTAAGGTCATAAGAAATGGCCATTGCTTTCCAATTCACATCACTATTTTAGAGTTATCGAAACCTTAATGGCACTTTTGAGCTGCATTTAATGCAGCAGTGATCCCTTTTAAGGAATAAGTATAAGTGGTATGCGTTCCTCGTTTTGATATCGCTTGCACTGTCATATTGCTTCCAGCACGCATAGCAGAAACAAGCTGCTTTTCTAGCTCTGATGACGCCAGCCAAGCTGAGGAATCTTTCGTGAAAAAATCAAAGTCCTTACCTCCAATGGTCACTGTCACTCTCGACCCTTCTTGAAGGGTATAACCAGCCATAAACTGCGGTTCAAACGAAATAGGTGAATGAGAACGCTTGGTAACCAAGAAAAAGTTATCACCATGATTAACTGTCGTTGGAAGAGCCTTCAAAGGTACCGATAACACATAGCAAATCGTATTTTTGGGCGATTTATAAGAATAGGCTCCCCACGCTTCAAATTGATTTAAACGGCTTGGCGTTTGTGCATATGCCACTCCCGCTGTAACAAGAACCATTACAGATGCAGCAATAACAGTCTTTTCAAACATCTTCATTTAGCTCACTTCTTTAGTCTCTAACAAGATTTTCTTCATTGGAAAAATTCAACAAAAACTCCTCGATATTCATGTGTTATTGTCCTAATTCCTTCAATAAGCGAAATATTTTCACACTAATCAAAATAGATTTCTACGTTTCATTGTGACCTTTTAATCGTTACCAAAACATAAACTTCTTATTCAATAACCACATTAAAAAATAATATCTTCATTTTACGCTACTTATTTCGTTTTTGTATAAAAAACGATTTCTTTAAGCTATAGAACTTCAAAACGAGATGAAAATATACCATCACTCTGTTAAGAAATAAACCATACTCTTTATATCACAAGCAATCTGATGCAAAATTTTGAAAATACACCCCGGACTCCCCGCAAAAAAGCTTAATCGCCTTACGAATATCACTTCTCGACTTTATGCATTCAATACATTTATGTTCGCAGAATACTCCATCTTTTACTCATTATAGTGCATTCATATTTCGTATTCAATATCGTCCCGATAACACTTTTTCTCAATCTTCAAAAGACCTTGTAAAAATAATAAAATATTATCAAGATATTAATAATAAAACATAAAGAATTTAGATTCTATCTCAATAATCACATACAATTTTGTTTCTTTTGATCTTATTTCCCTATATACTTCATCTCCAATTATTAATTTCTAAAATGATTTTAGTAGCTTATAATAGCTTAATCGTATTATTTTAATGTATTAGACGATATTTTTCTTTCTGTTATAAAAAACTTCTTAAGAATTCTTTGGGAAAGTCTCCTTATCTTATTTCTAAGTAATTTATAAAAAGAAATATAAAACTTTTTTCTATAGCAGTTCTAACATTACCGTTTTTTAAACAATATTTTAATCAATTAAAGACACTTAAATAAATCTTCCTATGCATAAAAACTCTTTCACCCAACCTAAAGGTATAATTTTCATTCTTACCGTACAAAATTGTTCTTTAGCATGAGCTCTATACAACAGCAGACATCTAAATCATATCTATAAAATAGTTGATCTCTCCACTTGTGAAGAAGAAAGCTGGCACCATAACACTATTTTCCAGCTCCCAATGTTTTGCACAACTCTCGATACTTTAGACGATTCATAGGAAGCATTTTTACCCCTTTCTTGTACAGTTTTTATCCACACGCTAATTCCGTTTACAACGTGCAAGGAAATGGTTTTGATTGATTCAACATAAACAAGTTTGGAATGAGAGAATTTTACAATATTCGGATCTCTCATCTAACATGCGAAATAGTGAATTATATTTAAAATCAATATCTTGCTATACTGAAGATACAATATATCTCTTATTTCTTCTTGAGCATTAAAATATTATCCCTAAACACTCAAACTCAACTTACAAAAAAATTCAATGCACAAATAAACTTTTCTGTTGATTTCTTTCCCGCTTTCAAAGGACGAAGATTCTTAATCCAATCTGGACTGAAAAAGTTTGGATTCTTGTCGAGCGATCTCCTCTTTTCTTCCCACTCATGTGATTCACTTAACTAAAGGCTCTACAGACAAGTCCTGTTTAAAAATATTTACCACGCACTCTAAAAGCACTTAATATATTAAGAAGACTTACAGAATTTATCTCACCATATCTCAAATGATAGTGTTTTTACAGTATAACAGGATAAAAGAATCCACGAACATAATAATTAGATGCTTTAATATACGAGAACAAGAAAGGAAAAGCCCTTCGTTTTTGTTGGTTGCTCTTTAAAAAGAAGGTTCAATTAGAAGTAATTTTCCTAAATCTCATGACATAACCTTTTGTTATTAGTCTTAAGATGCAAATTATATTATTTCCTACGCTCTGTAGTGCATACCTCACAATTTATACGCTCATAATAACTTTTAAGCTGCATTTGATTCTGAAGTTTGAATCAATAAAGCATAAAGCGCATTGGCATTATGCGTACTGCGCAACTTTTGTACAACATCAGTGTGACGCAAAACACGTGCGATCTGTGATAAAGCTTTTAAGTGATCTGCACCAGCATTTTCAGGTGCTAAAAGGAGAAAAACGAGATCTATAGGTTCGTCGTCAAGAGCTTCAAAATCAACAGGACTTTCAAGACGTGCAAATATACCAATGATCCGATTAATATCAGGTAATTTTCCATGAGGAATCGCAATACCTCCACCCAAACCCGTTGAACCAAGCTTCTCGCGTTGTAAAACAACATCAAAAATCACATGCTCACTAAGACCTGTTAGCTTGGAAGCTTTTTCGGCTAAAATTTGCAGAACCTGTTTTTTCGAATTAGCATTAAGAGCCGGAATGATCGCTTCCGGTGCTATTAACTCACTCAAATTCATACTTTAATTTTCCTCTTACACGCTAAAATGCTCATCAATAAACCTATAAACGCTATAGATACTTAATGTTCTTTCACTTTTCGCAACATCGCATGTGTTTTTACTTTTCAATTTATAATGGGTGATGGCTCAATACATCTCATATCACTTCTAAAACAACAATAAATAGTATTCGGATCATCATTAACGGCATAAGAAACCAAAGAAATGAAGTTGTTCATAAAGTTAATTTCCTTGCGACTCTAGAACAGGTCATTATTCATAAATTTATTAAACTTGTCATAAGAGTTTGATGTATAATCCGCCATCAGAGTTTTTCTTTCTTTAAAAATGAGCCCTTAAATTAAGATGAAAAGCATACTGAGCAAAATGGACCTTTACTTTGAAAATTACTGTATAGCTTGAACATCGACTTATAACAAGAATATAAAGATTTTTAGAAATTTAATGATTATTTTAAAAGATTTATAGATTTAGCCTGATATCTGTAGCCAAGCTCCTATTTTCAAATAGGCGATATAAACCAATAAAATACGACAACTCCTATTGAATAACCGCAATATATAAACCGGTGCTCCCATCAAAATACCTAAAACAGCATCATCGATATATTTTTTGATTCGACAGAGAAAAATATGATAAATATCTCTTACCTTTCAATAACACACGCATTTATTGAGAGCTTCGTTTATCACTCATTATCACGTTAATCTAGTGATATCTTTTCTATGATACAATTATGAGTAAGCTAAACTTATAAAACAACAAACTAACCTCTAATGATGAAGCCTTTTTCACCACTCAATAACAACATTAAGGTTATAGTCATAAAAGAAGTTTTGGCATAAATAAGGAAATTTTCAGTAATAATGTTTGGTTAAACTTAAATGGAAACTCGTGAAAGCTGTAAAATCAAAGAGAAAACTGATTTCCCAAATAAATTCTGCGTACATCAACGTTGTTGATAATATCGTTAGGACAACCGTGAACTAACACCCGCCCTGTATGAATAATATAAGCGCGATCGACAAGCCCTAATGTCTCACGCACATTATGATCCGTTATTAAAACACCAATGCCACGCCTCGTTAAATGACGAATAAGTTGTTGAATATCGAAAATAGCGATAGGATCAATTCCTGCAAATGGTTCATCAAGTAACATAAAATGGGGACGAGAAGCTAAAGCGCGCGCAATTTCAAGTCTCCGACGTTCACCTCCAGATAACGAAAGTGCAGACATTTTACGTAAATGATCAATTTTAAATTCATGTAAAAGGCTATCTAACTCTTCACGTTGTTTAAGGCGATCTTTTTCAACGACCTCTAAAACAGCTTTAATGTTATTTTCTACTGAAAGACCACGAAAAATAGACGCTTCCTGTGGAAGATATCCAATACCTAAACGCGCACGTCGATACATCGGAAGATGCGTAATATCAAATCCATCAATTTTAATGGATCCTCCATCAGATTTTATAAGCCCTGTCACCATATAAAAACAAGTTGTTTTACCTGCCCCATTGGGCCCTAAAATGCCAACGGCTTCTCCCGTACGAATGCCAAAAGAAACACCATTAACAGTTCGTCTTCCTCGATAAACTTTAATCAAATTACTGGCAATCAAGGTCCCTTTTAAGGGATTTTTTGAAGCTTCACTTTCAAGATTATACCTATCGGTTTGTTTTTTTCTTTTGATTCCAAACATGAAATCTTAATGGCCATTCTTTTGATTTTGTTTTAAAATAATAGAAACACGACCTTTTTTCTTAGGCGTCTCACAACCTTCTAAAAAAGCCTTTCCGCTTTCCATATTTGCCGTTAGTTTGCACCCCGTTGCCACATTGTCACCATCAGTTAACACAACATGATTCCCTGTCAAACTCATCATTTTTGACTTTCCATCAAAAACACCTTTATCACCCGTAGCAACTTGCGTAGCAATTTTTATATAAACTTTTCCTAAAGCTTCCATTTTTTGTATACTCGACGAACCAAATAAAGAAACAGATGATGCCTTTGTATCTTCCTTGTTTTTATCAATTTCTTTATATGCTTTATCGTAGTAAACAACTAATTCTGCCGTTTTTAAAAGACGTTCACCTTGTACCACTGAAACATCACCCTTAAAAAGCGCTATCCCTTCTTTATCACGTATTTCCAAAGAATCTGCATGAAGTTCTACCGGTTCTTTATCGCTTGATAGACTTATTCCAAAATGAGCCACTTCAGCATATCCTAAAACTGCTCCTTCTCCTAACATTCCCATGCTAAAAGCCAACATCACACCTATCCATCTTTTGTACGATTTCATTATTTCAATTCTTCTGTTTGTATATACACATACTTCTCTTTATAAATATCCTTTAAAGATTTGTATTGATATTGCGTTATTGCTTTTGAAGCACTAAATGCACACCACCATGGAAATATATGTTTTTTCCTTTTTCTCGAATTTGTAAGGCGTTTGCGGCAAGATTCAAACCGGCTTGCTGAATATTAACACGTTGATCTGTTTTTAACTGTCCCTCGGATAAGTTAATACTAGCTGACATAAATTGTACCATCATCCCATCATTCGTCGTAATCGTGAATGGCTTATCCAACTGTAAAAAACCATTAATGTTATCGTAAACCCCCCCTTGTGCGACGAGAAAAACCTGTCTTTGTTGGCCCATAAATGCTCTAGCTGTAATGTTTTGCAACCCAATCATTCCAGCGTGGGTATGATCTTGAAATGCCTTTTCTGCTTTAAGCCAATAAGGTTCATGAGCACGCGTATACCCTTCTAATTTTGGATTGAGCATCGTCAAATTCATCACGCCACTTTCTCCATTATTCAAAGGCATAGAATCAGAAGTAACGGGAACCAAGAAAAACGTAAACCAGCAAAAAACCAGCGCTGAAATCAACGCTAAGAGAGGTAAAAAAATTTTTAATATGCTAATGCGACGCGAATGACGGGATGCTTTTTTTAAAACATCTCCAAAAGATGATTGCGTTGAAAAGGCTTCATAATGATTGTGTACGGACATACTCTCCTGATCTCTTAAATCCTCCGCATTTTTAATCTGTATACCCTTTATAGAAGGTATTTTCAAATTTTGTTTCTTGCAATTTGTTTTTTCTTGATTTTATTTTGCTTTTATCCGTTTATATATTGTAATATGCATGGAGTGCACAATTACAAAATTTTTTTGTGTGAAAGTGAGGCTATTGTGGTAAAATCAGAGCTTGTACAAATTATCGCTCGTCATAACCCGCATCTTTTTCAACGGGATGTGGAGAATATTGTAAACGCTATTTTTGAGGAAATTGCAACAGCACTTGCAAATGGCAATCGCGTTGAACTTCGTGGATTTGGAGCTTTTTCTGTAAAAAGCCGTTCAGCCCGTAATGGACGTAATCCACGAACAGGTGAAGCCGTTTCTGTTGAAGAAAAGTGGATTCCTTTTTTTAAAACTGGCAAGGATTTACGCGACCGTCTTAATCAGTGAGAAACTTATGATAATTAAACGTATTCTTCTAACAAGTATCGGTGTGATTCTCGCAGCGGTTTTGATTGTTTTTATCGTGGCTAATCGTCAAATGGTTCCGTTAACCCTTGATCCTTTTCGAGCAAATCCTGAAAGTTTTACTTATCATGCTCCCCTCTTTATATGGCTCTTTATTTTCTTTGGTTTTGGTATTTTATTAGGAAATCTGATCAGTTGGTTTTCCTATCACAAATACAAAAAAGCTCTCAAAAAAAGTAAAGCCGAGATTGAAAAATTGAAAACATCTATCACAAATCTGGTGTAATGGTATTTAAATGAAATCTTTTCTCTTTAGTATTTTATATTCAGTACAGAGTTAAAAGTGCTCTTTTTCTTTTTTTATACATGTTTTAATTGACTTTAGCTTTTTTGCACTTTTACGAAACATTTAAGAGCTTTATAATATATTTTTATACCTCATATACCGTGATACAAAACATGCCCGCACAATGCTTTCAATTCTCCCATAACAATAGATATCCGCAGGAAAAGCTGCCCCTTATTTTAGAAACGGGTATAAGCGAAAACTATGCTCTCATTGATTCTGGTCATGGACAAAAATTAGAACGTTATGGAGCTTACCGCATTATTCGACCAGAAGGTCAAGCACTATGGAAACCCGCTTTACCACAAAAACGATGGGCTGATGTTGATGCTATTTTCACAGGAAACCTTGATGAAGAAGGGGTTGGGCGTTGGCATTTTCCTAAAAAGCCACTTGATGAAACATGGGCTCTTGCTTGGAATGGATTGTCTTTTCTAGGCCGTTTTACTTCCTTTCGTCATGTGGGGGTTTTTCCTGAACAAGATGCCCATTGGCGCTCTATGGAAGAACAAATTGTTAAAGCCGAACGCCCTATAAAATTGTTGAATCTTTTTGGCTATACAGGTATTGCCTCTTTGATTGGAGCACGAGCGGGTGCGAATGTTACCCATGTTGATGCTTCTAAAAAAGCCATTGCGTGGGCAAAAGCTAATCAAGAAAGAGCAGGATTACCAGATCATTCTATTCGCTGGATTTGCGATGATGCTATGAAATTTGTCGAGCGTGAACTGCGTCGTAAGAAAAGCTATGATATGATTCTTCTTGATCCCCCTGCTTATGGGCGTGGACCCCATGGTGAAATTTGGCAACTGTTTGATCATTTACCCGCCATGATCACAAATTGTCGTAAACTTCTCTCTGATAAACCGCTCTCTGTTGTCCTTACGGCTTATTCTATTCGTGCTTCCTTCTTTGCACTTCATGCTTTAATGCGTGATGCATTTGTAAATCTTGGTGGTACGGTCGAATCAGGAGAACTCATTTTGCGTGAAGAAGTTGCAGGACGTGCTCTTTCTACTTCTCTTTTTAGCCGTTGGATTGCTTGAATATGTGTAGACCTAAAACTGGTAGAGTGAAAGAAATTACCTCTCTTAGCAACCCCATCATAAAAAATCTTAAAGCACTTAGCCAAAAGAAAAACCGTAATAGAGAAGGTCTTTTCATGGCAGAGGGATTGAAATTGGTCATTGATGCTCTCAATCTTGGCTGGACAATACAGACGCTTATTTTTTCTAAAAGTGAAATCGGTAATGCTACTATCGAAAATACTGCCGCACGTGCTGTAGCCAACGGTGGTTTTGTTATTAAAGCCTCACAAAAGGTTATGGAATCACTTACCCGACGCGATAATCCACAAACAGTTATTGGTATTTTCAAGCAAAAATGGCACTCTTTTGAAATGATAAAAGGGCAGATTAAAGATGTTTACATCGCGCTTGATCGTGTACGTGATCCTGGAAACCTTGGTACCATTATTCGAACCGCTGATGCTGTAGGTGCTAAAGGTGTTATTTTAATTGGCGAGACAACAGACCCTTTCTCGCCTGAAACAGTCCGCGCAACCATGGGATCTATTTTCTCTGTACCACTTTATCGTTTTGATGAAAACGGCTTTTTAAACTGGTCTTCTCACTTTAAAGGTATGATTGTTGGAACACACCTCAAAGGTTCTCTGGATTATCGCACACTTGACTTCAAAAATGGCCCTATTATCCTTTTAATGGGGAATGAAAAACAGGGATTATCAGATCTTCTTACGAATCGGTGTGATAAACTTACGCGTATTCCACAAAGCGGACGAGCAGACTCGCTTAATCTAGCTGTAGCAACAGCTGTTATGCTTTATGAAATCCGTCGCCCCTATTTAATACTGGAACCATGTGAGGAAAAACATGATTCGTAAATCACTCCCTTTTCTTCTCTTGGGCTTGGCTTTTACAGTAGTACTTGATCAAGCTGTCAAATACTGGGTTATGCACAATATGCCTTTAGGAACAGAAATTTCGCTTATTCCTTTTCTTTCCCTTTATCATGTGCGCAATTCTGGCATTGCATTTTCGTTTTTTTCTTCCTTTTCTCAGTGGGGAATCATCGCCATCACGATCATTGTGATTATCTTTCTTCTATGGTTATGGAAAAATACTGAATATAATAAGTCTTTAATGCGCTTTGGCCTTATTCTTATTATTGGGGGAGCCATCGGCAATCTCATTGATCGTATTCGCTTTCATCATGTCACTGATTACATACTTTTTCATATTGATGATATTTTTTATTTTGCTATTTTCAACCTTGCAGATAGTTTTATCACTCTCGGTGTTATTGCCATCCTTATTGAAGAATTGCGTACTTGGATGAAAGCAAGGCGTCATTCCAATAGTACATCTTCTCACTGATATGTTCAGTGCCTTAGAAAACAGAGATTATTGACCGTCACAAGTCTGATTACGCATTGATTTCTCTTAATCAATTCTTGTTGCTCGTCATTTCACGTGTTTCTCTTCATGGGACTATAAAATCTTACTTTCTTTTCAACTTTACATTTCTACACTTAGTTAGTGCAAAAGAAATGAACTCAAATAGAATCAATATTTTTTATCCATGTGTCCTACATCACAATTTTTGAGGAGACATTTCACAGCATTTGAAGTTCTGTTTATTTGATTTGAACAATTGATTTTCGTACGTTTTTTAGTTTTTACAGATATCGATTTTACAGAGCCTTTCTTAAGTGCTTCGTTTAAAAACTCTCCTTTTTTATTTTATATATTGTTTAATAAAAAACATTTTCTCAACTATTTTCAATGGTGTCTTGTTAAAGCAACATATTGATTATAAATATAAATTACCGTTTTTTATATTGAATAAAAGCCCTTACTATCCTAAATCTCTTTTATTTGGAATCTGTTCATGTTGAATCCATTAAAACAATGTCTCTTGCAAGACACAAGTCAATAATCTTGATTGATTTAATATGAACAGATTTTCAACCAGAGAATCTTGCGATATTCGGAGTATCATTTAGCATTCAAAAAGACAATTTATCATTATACATCAATATATTATAAAAAATCCAATTCAATAGCTCTTATAACCGTGCAAAACAGATGCAATATTGGAGGTTGAAATAGTGTGATGATACTTGCCGCTCTTCTCATAAACGCAAAAATAGTGAATATTTTATAAGGGATTGTATTACATAGTTTCTGTGAAAATAGAAAAGTTTTTAAGTATAGTCTTTTTATCTTGCAAAAATATGGCAAAAAATGGAAATATTTTTTATTAAAATGAACTATTTCCTTACCAATTTGTAAGGTTCCTTCTTCATATAAATCTCTTGTAATTTTTAAATAAATCTCCATAATAAGAGCATATATGCTGGAATTCTGTCAGTGATTCTTAAGGGTTTTTGTATTTGCCCAATTAAGGCTTATACCAAGCTTATCTGTGTAATGACAGAGACACCTTTAAAGCCCTATACCTGACAGAACATATGCTAAAGGATTTTATATTATGGCTAATTTTAAAGATTTACGTTCGGCACCTGCTTCTCATGCCGATGCATCAATTGATCAGGGATTACGCGACTATATGTTGGGTGTCTACAATGCAATGGCCATTGGTTTGCTTATTACAGCTGCTGCCGCTTATGCAATTGTATCATTAGCAACGACAACAGATATGAGCCAAGCAGCAGCTCAAATCAATAGCAGTGTTTATCTAACACCATTTGGAGTAACATTTTATACATCGCCATTCTCTTATATTGTTATGTTTGCACCACTCATAGCAGTCTTATTTCTCAGTTTTAAAATTAATACATTGAGCACAAATGCTGCTCGTAGTCTCTTTTTTGGTTATGCTGCTCTGGTTGGTCTTTCACTGTCTTCAATCGTTTTGCGCTATACGACAGAAAGTGTTGTGCAAACCTTTGTCATTTCCGCCGCAACTTTTGGAGCTCTTTCACTTTATGGATACACAACAAAGCGTGATCTCACAGCAATCGGTTCATTCTTATTCATTGGATTGATCGGCTTGTTGCTTTCCATGATTGTGAACATTTTTCTTGGATCAAGCGCTTTGCAGTTTGCTATCTCTGTGATTGGTGTTTTTATCTTTGCTGGTTTAACAGCCTACGATACCCAGAGCATTAAGTTGATGTATTATGAAGGAGATGAAAGCGATACCAGAGGACGTAAAGTTATTATGGGCGCGCTGAATCTTTATCTTGATTTCATCAATATGTTTGTCTTCTTGCTACAGTTTCTTGGCTCAAACCGTGATTGATTGCAAAAATCATTACTTAATTAAAGAACCTTGTTTCTTTTAGAAACAAGGTTCTTTTGTTTTTAGTGTAAATCTTTACCCTCTGCTTCTTAGAAACTATTCTTTTCGCAAAATGACAAAAATCCCTTATAAGCAAAAATTCCCTTGGTTTACCGGTTTTATCCAACAAAAACTCCATAGCTCCTTTTTAAATACAATTCACAGCCGCTCTCATCATCAATCAAACATCGTCAATCAAAATAGTAATTATGATCTGACCGTTGCTTCCTATAATGTGCATAAATGTGTAGGTGTTGATAAAGTTTTTAATCCTACAAGAATTGTCCGTGTTATTACTGAATTACAAGTTGATATCCTTGCTCTTCAAGAAGCAGATAAACGTTTTGGGGAACGCATCGGTTTGATTAATCTTCAGCTATTAAAAGCTGAAACCGGTTTGATTCCTGTACCTCTTAATACTATGTCACCTCATGGCCATGGTTGGCATGGGAATGCTCTTTTTTTGCGAAAGGGATATGTACGTGATACTTTACAAGTCACTCTTCCTAGTATTGAACCACGTGGGGCTGTAATTGTAGAGTTGGAAATGGCAGCAGGCCCTATTCGTATTATTGCGGCTCATTTTGGCTTATTACGTTACTCTCGTAAACAACAAACAAAAATGCTCCTTGAAATTTTCCAAAAACGCCCCCTTATGCCTACACTCCTCATAGGAGATTTTAATGAATGGCGAATGGGAAAAGGCTCATCTTTAAATCATTTTTCTCCCTATTTTGATAGCACTTTTGAAGTTGTACCAAGCTTTCCCTCTCGTTTTCCTTTGTTAGCCCTTGATAGAGTTTTTTCTTTTCCCCACCAATTGGTAACAAGTATTGAAAATCATTATTCACCACTTGCACGCATTGCTTCAGATCATTTGCCTATCAAAGCCTATCTTAATCTTTCCAACGCAATCAATATTCTTAAAAATAAATAAAAAAATTAATGTGCCTCATCCCAATTTTGAGCCGTCATAACTTTTACTTCAAGCGGTACAGATAAAGATAGAACCGGTATTGTAGCATTTTCCATAACATTTTTAACAACAGTCATGGTTTTTTTACTTTCTTCTTCTGGTACTTCAAAAATCAGTTCATCATGAACTTGCAGCAACATTTTTGCTGATAGTTTTTCTGCTTTTAAAGCATCTTCCATATGTATCATAGCGCGGCGAATAATATCGGCCGCAGAACCTTGAATTGGAGCATTGATAGCTGCCCGCTCATTAAGAGAACGAATTTTTACATTCTTTGCTTTTATTTCTGGATAATGGATACGACGTCCAAAAATTGTTTCTACATAACCATTTTCACGTGCAAAGATTTTGGTCTTCTCCATATAATCTTTAATTCCTGGAAATCTTTCAAAATACAGTTGAATATAACGACCCGCTTCTTGGCGTGAAATTCCCAATTGATTGGCTAATCCAAAAGCTGAAATACCATAAATAATACCAAAATTAATCGCTTTTGCACGCCGTCGTATATCTGAATGCATTCCTTCTATCGCAACACCAAACATTTGTGATGCCGTTATAGCGTGAATATCATGCCCTTTAGCAAAAGCTTCTTTTAATGCTTTTATATCCGCAATATGTGCAAGAATGCGCAACTCAATCTGACTATAATCAGCAGAAAGTAACACATGTCCTTTGGGAGCAATAAAAGCTGTTCGAATTTTACGTCCTTCAGCAGTTCGCACTGGAATATTTTGCAAATTTGGCTCTGATGATGATAACCGACCAGTTGATGTTATTGCCAAAGAATAATTCGTGTGAACTCGCCCTGTTTTTGAAAAAATATAAGAAGGCAAGGCATCTGTATAGGTAGATTTTAGCTTTGAAAGTTGACGCCACTCAATAATTTTACGCGGTAAAATATGACCTTCAGCAGCCAACTCTTCTAAGGTCTGTGCAGAAGTTGACCATTGTCCACCCTTTGTTTTAGCGCCTCCAGGCAATCCCATTTTGCCAAAAAGGATATCCCCTAATTGCTTTGGCGAAGCAAGATTAAACTTTTCATCAGCTTGTTTGTAAATTTCCTCTTCTAGAATCAAAGCAGCTTGTGCCAACTCTCCTGAAAGACGCAATAAAATCTGCCGATCAATAAGAATCCCCCGTTCTTCCATTCTTGCAAGAACTTCTACAAGAGGTCTATCAAGACGCTCATAAATTTTTGTCATTCCACGAGCAACAAGTTGCGGTTTCAATACTTGCCAAAGACGTAGCTTTATATCAGCATCTTCCGCCGCATAAAGGGTTGCTTGTTTTAAATCTACTTGTGCAAAAGAAGTAATTTTTTTCCCGTTATGCGTTAAATCTTTATAGGCAATTGGTTTATGCTCAAGCCAACGTTCAGACAAATCATCCATATTATGGGTTAACATTCCAGCATCAAAAGCATATGATAAAAGCATGGTGTCGTCAAAAGAGCTTATCATAATGTCGTATTGCTTCATCACCAACCAATCATATTTTATATTATGACCAATTTTTAACACCGCTGAATCTTCTAATATCGGTTTTAAAAGTGCTAAAGCTTTTCGAGCCCCAATCTGTGAAGCAATGCGCCCGCCCCTCAAAAGGTCCTCTTCTCCTTCATCAAAATGTTCAAGAGGTATATAAGCTGCTTTTTCCGGCTGTAATGCGAGTGAAAAACCAACAAGCTTTGCTTGCATCGGATCAAGAGATGTTGTTTTAGTATCAAAAGCGAAAAAACCCTGCTCTTGTGCTTGTGATAACCAG
This sequence comes from Bartonella sp. AP331QHHD, assembly GCF_042195905.1. Classification (NCBI taxonomy): domain Bacteria; kingdom Pseudomonadati; phylum Pseudomonadota; class Alphaproteobacteria; order Hyphomicrobiales; family Bartonellaceae; genus Bartonella; species Bartonella sp. AP331QHHD. The sequence continues at coordinate 54,796 of NZ_JBHIPG010000031.1, read as the reverse complement.
TCTTTTAAAATTTCCTCATCAAGAATTGTTGTATAAGCATCTCTTGTAATTTTTTGAGTCAGCGCTTGATCTTTACGTTCTTGTGCAAAAACTTGTGGAGAATTTTCAGAAAAATTATGAAGGGATGCGCGCTCAGTATTCTTGATATCAGAATCATGCCTGATATCAGAATCATTCCTGGGGCTTAGTTTTTCCCATTCAACATTTATATCAAGTGCGTCAATAACAGCTGCATCGCATGTTGTTGCCTCTGCCACGCGACGCGTTAATGTTGAAAACTCCATCGCTTTCAAAAAAGCAATTAAACGTGGACCATCTTGTGGCTCCAAAATAAAATCATCTAAATCATTATCTATAGGAACATCTGTTTTAAGCCTGACAAGTTCACGAGATATTTTAACTTGTTCTCTATAAGCTTGAATGTTTTCACGTCGTTTTGTTTGTTTAATTTCTGTTACGTTTTGCAATAGAAGATCAAGAGAACCAAATTCATTTAACAACTGAGCTGCAGTTTTTGGACCAATGCCTGGAATACCCGGTACATTATCCGTTGAATCTCCAATTAATGCTTGTAAATCAATCATTTTTTCAGGCGCAACACCCCATTTTTCTATAACTTCTGAGATACCTATATGCTTATCTTTCATTCCATCATACAAAGATACATGCGTATTTACGAGTTGCATAAGATCCTTATCGGAAGAAATAATGGTTGTTTTTGCCCCAACCTTTGTTGCCAACTTTGCATAGGTAGCAATTAAATCATCCGCTTCAAAGCCTTCCTTTTCAATACAAGGCAAATTAAAAGCCTTCGTTGCTTGGCGTATTAGCGCGAATTGAGGAATTAGATCTTCAGGAGGTTCAACGCGATTCGCTTTATATTCAGGATAAATTTGTTTACGAAAAGTATCAGATGAATAATCAAAAATAACAGCAAAATGTGTTGGAACAACACCCGTAGCTGTATTACGAGCATCACAAAGTAATTTCCATAACATATTGCAAAAACCAGCTACTGCTCCTACAGGAAGTCCATCCTTTTTACGTTTTAAAGGCGGCAAAGCATAATAAGCACGAAAAATATAGCCTGATCCGTCAACCAAAAAAAGATGATCTGTTGCTTTCATGACATTTTTTCTCCATTTCAGCTAAAAAAACAAATTACCCTTATATATTTTTTCACTTTGCCTCTAAAAAGCCATTTTTTCTCTTCATAAGACGTGAAGTCGTTGCACTTTATATTAAGTACCTAGAGCTTTTCTTTGCTGTTACAGGATTAATAGCTTTCATTTTGCTCCTCCTATGATAGCTGAGGTACGATGTAGCGACAGGGTCGTTGTGGTGTTCCCCTCCCCACAACGACCGTTTTTTTTTGACATCGATATTCTTTAATTTCAATCGTGACTCTTTTAGATAAAAGATGATGTTATTCATGAATTTTGAAGTTATTCCACAGAGCTTTTTCACCCATTTTGTAGATAAAATCAGCGTGTAACTTTTTTTCTTGCATACTCAATCTCGAAGGTAAAGCCTGCGGGCGAATTTTAACGGCATAAGATGTATCTTTATCGTTCTGGATATGTTCATCAATACCCCTTCTGTTATCAAAACCCAATACACCTTGCTTTCCACCGATGAGCTCAATATAAACATCGGCTAGAATCTCTGCATCAAGCAAAGCACCATGAAGAACACGATGGCTGTTATCAATTCCAAAACGTTTGCATAAAATATCAAGAGAATTAGGACCCATAGGAAATTTACGCCGCGCCATAGCCAATGTATCAAGAATATTATCAACACTGATAAGCGGTTTGTTGACGCGTTTTAATTCTGCATTAATAAAACCAATATCAAAACTCGCATTATGCGCAATCATTGTCGCGTCTTTGATAAATTCCAAAAATTCATCAACAATATCACTAAAACTTTTCTCGTTTTTCAAGCGTTCATTGGTTAATCCGTGAATTGCTACAACTTCATCAGGAATAATAACGCCTTCAGGGTTTAAATAAACATGAAATTGGCGTCCTGTGAGATAACGATCAACCATTTCTACACAACCAATTTCGATTATGCGATCTTTCTCTTTATCTAAACCTGTTGTTTCTGTATCAAAAATAATTTCACGCATAATTTTAATTCTTTAGCAATTTTTTTATCACATCAAAAACCTGTTGACGTGTATTCTCTAAATCTTTCCCTGTATCAATAATAAAATCAGCGCGTTCTCGTTTTTTTTCATCTGGCATTTGTTGAGCGTTGATAAAGGCAAATTTTTTCTCATTCATACCTTGGCGAATCATTACACGTTCTTTTTGTATTTCTGGTGGAGCAGAAACAACAATAACGCTATCCACACGACTTTCACCATTTTTTTCAAACAGAAGTGGAATATCAAGAATAACTAATTTTTTCCCTTGTTCACGCGCTATATCAATAAATTCCCTTTCTTTTTCTTGCACCAAAGGATGAATTATTTTTTCTAATGTTTGTAATTTTTCTTTATCATCAATCAAAATTTCAGAAAGTTTCAAACGGTTAACTTCTGCGTTTTCAACCACACCAGGAAAAATACGCTCTATGAATGACAAAGCTGGCTCACTTTTATAAAGCTGTTGTACTGCTTCATCAGCACTAAAAACAGAAATACCCGCTTGCTTGAAAAAATCAGCAACTGTTGATTTTCCCATAGCAATTGATCCCGTTAATCCTATGATCTTCATTCTCTTTTTTCACTCATATCCTCTAAAATAGCTGTCCGTAACGCTTTTGTTACCTGTGGTCTTATTCCGAACCACTGTTCAAACCCTATAACAGCCTGATGTAGAAGCATCCCAAGTCCATCAACCGTCTTGAGATCACAAGCCTTTGCCTGTTGTAAAAAAGGAGTTATCAATGGTGTATAAATAATATCTGTTACTAATGCCGTTTTTTTTGCTTTATGAAAATCGCAAAAAAAAGAATCACTTTTTTCTTCTGGACTTTTTATGCCAATAGAGGTTGTATTAACAATCAAATCAGCTTGATGAAGTATTTCATGGATTTTATGCCAATCGTAAACTTTAATGATTTTTCCAAAATGCTGAGCTAAATTATCAGCACGTTGTTTTGTACGGTTAATTAAATAAATCTGTTCAAATCCGCGTCTTTTTAAGGCATATATGATAGCGCGTGCGGCACCACCTGCTCCAAAAACAAGAGCTGTTTCCCCTCCCCAATCAGATACAAAATCATCAAGATTAGCGCTAAAACCATAGGCATCACTATTCGTGGCACAAAGCTTATCTCCTTCATACCAAAGTGTATTAACAGCACCAATCATTGTTGCTCTCTCATCTTTATAATCTGCTAAACGAAAAGCTTCCTGTTTATAAGGCAAAGTAACATTTCCTCCACAAAAGCCTATTTTTTGTAAAGACGCAATAAAATGACTGAACTCTTCAGATGTTACTTCTTGTGCAAGATATTCTCCTTGTAAACCATATTGTTTAAGCCAAAAATTGTGAATTCTTGGCGATTTTGAATGATGAATTGGAGAACCAACAACAAAAGCACGCGGATAATTTGTTTTTTTTATTGTTAAGTCAACCATCAATAATTCCTAAGTGGCGCAGTTTTATGAGTAGAGGCAGCAAAGGTAAACCAACAATGGTAAAAAAATCTCCTTCAATTTTTTCAAAGAGATGAATTCCTTCTCCTTCAATTTGATATACTCCCACGCTGTTTAAAACATCTTTTCCTACGCGTGCTAAATAACGTTCAATAAATTCTGATGAGAGTAAACGGACGGACATATGTGCACTAAAAGCTTCAACCCAAATTTTTTGACCATTTTTAAATAAAGCTACCGCACTATGAAGAGAATGGGTTTTTCCTGATAATTCACATAAACGTTGATGTGCTTCTTTAATATTTGTTGCTTTGTGAAAAACTTGACCTTCAAAATCAAGAACTTGATCACAACCAATAACGAAAGCATCAGGAAAACGGTCTGAAACATTTTTTGCTTTTGCGCTCGCAAGAAAACAGCTGAGTTCTTTAGGTGTTTTTTCTTTTGCTTTTTTTTCTACTTCTCTTTCATCAAAAGAAGCTCCTTCAATGGAAAAATTTAAGCCTGCTTTTTTTAATAATTTTGCACGATAAAAACTAAGAGATGCTAATATTAAAGTATCTGCGTTCATGAGAATTTTCTCTCATTTTCTTCACGAAATCGTGATAACAGTTCAAATATTGCAGCAGCAGTTTCTTCAATAGAACGTCTTGTGACATCAATAATAGGCCAACCAAAACGTTCGCAAATGCGTTTTGCATGGATTAATTCTTCAGCTATGTTGATACGATTAGTATAATTATCAAGAGCAAAACCTTCTCCTAAATCTCTATTTTGACGAATATGTGAGATTCTTTCAGCTGAAGCAATTAAACCAATAATTAAAGAATTTTTTACCTCTAAAAGAGATTCTGGCAAATCAATTCCTGGAATAAGAGGAACATTAGCCGTTTTGATTCCGCGATTTGCTAAATAGATGCTTGTTGGTGTTTTAGAGGTTCTTGAAATTCCCACAAGGATCACATCTGCTTCGGATAAGCTACTGGAAGACTGTCCATCATCATGCTCTATTGTAAAATCCAGTGCCTCAATACGGCGAAAATAATCTGCATTAAGATCATGTTGTGCGCTCGCACGTAAATGTGTTGGCATTCCAAGGTAAGACTGAAAAGCATTTAAAACAGGATGCAATATATCAATACAGGGAACTTCTATTTTTTTGCATTTTTTTTTGAAGGAGTAGTTTAAGTTCTTCATCAATCATTGTGTAAAGAACAATACCTGGCTCTTGTTGTATTTCATCAAGAGCTTTCTGTAACTGTATTCTATTACGAATCATAGGATAGATATGCTCTGTTGCCTGAATCATTGCATATTGCGATGCTACAGCTCTTCCAACAGAAATTAATGTTTCTCCTGTTGCATCAGAAAGCATGTGTAAATGAAAGAATTTTTTTTCTTTTGTCACAAAAATTTTAACTCCTTGTTAAGACATGTGTATATATCCTCACCGTTTTTTATAAAACTAAAATTTATGAAAAATTCTCCTTTTTTATGCACAAATTAAATGCTTGTGATAATTTAATCCCTCTTATAAAAAAAGAGGGGATAATATCTTTAAGATAGTGATATTTTTATTCTTTTTTCAGTTCCTTTTGTGGATAAAATTGAGGATAAATAATAATCCACACTAAACACAGTTATAAATAAGAATAATCCTTTCTTTAATATAAATTTATTAATATAAATTTCTGTAAAAAATACTTTTGAATAGCATTTCATTAATGCTATAATCCTAACTCACATTTTTGTTATTAAAATAATTAAATACTATTTGGATTTTATATTTTTTCAAGTTTTTCATATAATTACTTAATATTACAGGAACAAATTTCATATAAATGGTACTTGCAGATTAAAAAAATTGAGTGTAGGATATTTTTTCTTAATAATATTTCACTCATAAATTTCCATAAATTATTTAGAACAATCTTCTCCTTAATTACAAAGAGCATATTTCATGCAAAAAATGAAACTACAAGAACTTAAAAGCAAAAATCCCGTTGAGCTTGTTTCTTTTGCTGAAACATTAGAAGTTGAAAATGCCTCCCTTATGCGCAAACAAGAATTAATGTTTGCTATCTTGAAAAAACTTGCTCTACAAGACGTTGAAATTATAGGAGAAGGTGTTGTTGAAGTTTTACAAGACGGATTTGGATTTTTGAGATCTGCTGATGCTAATTATCTTCCTGGTCCTGATGATATTTATCTTTCACCTGCACAAATACAGTCGTTTTCTTTAAAAACAGGCGATACAATTGAAGGTCCCATACGCAGTCCAAAAGAGGGAGAACGTTATTTTGCTCTCCTTAAAATTAATACAATTAATTTCGAAAAACCTGAAAAGATTCGTTATAAAATCCACTTTGATAATCTTACTCCTCTTTATTCAAATGAACGTTTCCAAATGGAAATACAAGATCCTACAGAGAAAGATATGTCATCACGCGTGATTGATTTGATATCTCCATTGGGAAAAGGACAAAGAGGGTTAATTGTAGCTCCTCCTCGGACGGGAAAAACAGTTTTACTTCAAAATATTGCTCATTCTATTACCACTAATCATCCTGAATGTTATCTCATTGTTCTTTTAATTGATGAACGACCAGAAGAAGTTACTGATATGCAGCGTTCAGTAAAAGGAGAAGTGGTTTCTTCTACTTTTGATGAACCTGCAATACGTCACGTACAAGTGGCAGAAATGGTTATTGAAAAAGCCAAACGTCTTGTTGAATATGGGCGTGATGTTGTTATTCTTCTCGATTCTATTACACGTCTTGGGCGTGCATATAATACAGTTGTTCCTTCTTCAGGTAAAGTTTTAACAGGTGGTGTGGATGCAAATGCCCTCCAGCGTCCAAAGCGTTTTTTTGGTGCAGCACGTAATATTGAAGAAGGCGGATCTTTAACCATTATTGCAACGGCTTTGATTGATACAGGAAGTCGTATGGATGAGGTTATTTTTGAAGAATTTAAAGGAACAGGTAATTCGGAAATTGTTCTTGATCGAAAAGTTGCTGATAAACGTATTTTCCCTGCTATGGATATTTTAAAGTCAGGAACGCGTAAGGAAGAACTTCTGGTAGAACGACAAGATTTACACAAAATTTTTGTTCTTCGTCGTATTTTAGCATCTATGAATGTAACAGATGCAATTGAATTTTTGATTGATAAATTAAAGCAAACAAAAAACAATAGTGAATTTTTTGATTCAATGAATACGTAGAGTCATTAAAGTTTTTATTAGGATAAAACCTGTGGATACAATCTTTGCTGTTTCGAGTGGATTGTTACCTTCAGGGGTTGCAGTCATTCGGCTTTCTGGTCCTCATGTTGTGGATATAGTTAAAACGCTTTGTGGTCGTTTACCTAAAGCACGTTTTATGCATTATGGAAATCTTACTGCTCGTGATGGTAGTTTTTTAGATTCTGGTTTAACTGTTTTTTTTCCTGCTCCTCATAGTTTTACGGGGGAAGATTGTGCAGAATTCCATTTACATGGAGGAAAAGCAGTCGTTAATCGTTTTCTCGATGAATTGTCGACATTTTCTGGATGCCGTATTGCAGAAGCAGGTGAATTTTCACGTCGTGCTTTTATGGAAGGAAAATTAGATCTTGTTCAAGCAGAAGGTCTTGCTGATTTAATAGAAGCAGAAACGGAAAGCCAACGGCGTTTAGCTGTTATGGGTACAAGTGGACATTTAACGACGCTTTATCGTGATTGGCGTCATAAGCTTATGAAGGCGCGTGCTTTTATTGAGGCAGAACTTGATTTTGTTGATGAAGCAGATATTCCCAACGCAATATCTGATAAAGTTTGGAAAGATGTTCAGGATCTTTGTACTTCTATTCGGGAATATATTACTGAAGGAGAACGTGCGAGTATTTTACGTGATGGATTAAAAATTGTTATTGCTGGTGCTCCAAATTCTGGAAAATCAAGCATTATGAATCGTCTTTCAGGAAGATCTGTTGCTATTGTAACGGAAGAAGCAGGAACAACCCGTGATGCTTTAGAAATGAGAATTATTCTTGGTGGTTTACCTGTTTTTTTAACCGATACTGCTGGTTTTAGAAAAACAGAAAATAAAATAGAACAGATGGGAATAGAAATTGCTAAACAGCATGTTAGGGAAGCTGATTTGGTTATTTTGGTTTATGATATAGGAAATCCTAAGCAAGTTGATTTACCAGAAACATCGGCTGAAATATGGTGTGTTGGCAATAAGCTTGATCTTTATGAAAAAAATGATCAGCGTTGGTCTATACAATTTTCCGCATTAACTGGTTTAAATTTTGATTATTTTATAAAAGAACTTGAATCATTTTGTCATTATCGTGCTTCTAAAATTGGAAATATTGTTCCAGCACGTAAAAGGCAACTTCAATTATTAAAGCAGGCTGTTAAAGAGATTGAATTTTCTCTTAATTATCATTCTCTTGATCTCAGTTTACGTGCAGAACATCTCCGTTGTGCAAGTGATTTTCTTGGGAAAATTACAGGAGATATTGATGTTGAAGATTTGCTTGATATTATTTTTTCAGAATTTTGTGTTGGTAAATAATGATTCACGTGAAACATTGATTATTTCATAGACAGATTATAAAGATTATGTAATTTATATCCTGTTTCACGTGAAACCTTAGAATATTTTCTACGGAATGAATTAAATGCAATCATATGATGTTGTTATTGTTGGTGGTGGTCATGCTGGCTGTGAAGCGGCTTCAGCTTCAGCACGTGTAGGAGCCAAAACAGCGCTTGTTACACATAAAATATCAGCACTGGGAACAATGTCGTGTAATCCTGCTATTGGTGGACTTGGAAAAGGGCATCTAGTTCGTGAAATAGATGCGTTAGATGGTCTTATGGGAAGAGCAGCAGATGCTGCTGGAATTCAGTTTAGACTACTTAATAGACGTAAAGGACCGGCAGTAAGAGGACCACGAACACAGGCAGATAGACAACTTTATAAAAAAGCAATTCAAAAATTATTAAAAGAACAAGAAAATCTTACTCTTATTGAGGATGAAGTTATTGATCTGGTTGTTAAAGATAATTGTGTATCAGGTGTTATTTTAAAAAAACAAGGAACAATTTTTTCTGGTGCTGTTGTTTTAACAACAGGTACGTTTTTAAATGGCTTTATTCATATTGGTAATAAAACATGGGCTGCTGGTCGTATGGGAGATCAGTCAAGTGTAAAACTTGCTGAACATTTGAAAAAATATCATATAAAACTTGGACGATTAAAAACAGGAACCCCTGCTCGTTTGAGTAAAAAAACAATTGCTTGGGAAGCTCTCCAAAAACAACAAGCAGATGAAAATCCCATACCCTTTTCTCTTTTAACAGAGAAAATTGAACAACCACAAATTGAATGTGCAATAACACGTACAAATGAGAAAACACATCAAATTATTCGCGAGAATATTTATCGCTCTGCTTTATATTCTGGAAATATTGAAGGGTTAGGACCACGTTATTGTCCTTCTGTTGAAGATAAAATTGTTAAATTTGGAGAACGTGATGGACATCAGATCTTTCTGGAACCAGAAGGATTAAATGATGATACTGTTTATCCAAATGGTCTTTCTACTTCTCTTCCTGAAGATGTACAAATTTCTCTATTGAAAACCATTGAAGGATTGGAAAATGCTATAGTTTTGCAACCTGGTTATGCTATTGAATATGATTTTGTTAATCCACAACAATTAACGAGAAACTTAGAATTACGTTCTTTACCGGGTTTGTTCTTAGCAGGCCAAATTAATGGTACAACAGGATATGAAGAAGCAGCAGCACAAGGACTTTTAGCTGGATTAAATGCTGCACGTAAAGTAGGTAAATTAGATGAAATACTTATAAGTCGTTCTACTGCTTATATTGGTGTTATGATTGATGATTTGGTTTCACGTGGTGTTTGTGAACCTTATAGGATGTTTACATCACGTGCTGAATTTCGTTTATCTTTACGATCTGATAATGCTGATACGCGTTTAACACCTTTGGCACAAAAATGGGGTATTGTGAGTAAAATACGTTGGGAATGTTATCAGAAAAAACAACAACGGCTTGATCAAGCACGATCAATATGTCAAAATCTTTTTTTAACACCCAATGAAGCTTCTGCTCATGGATTACATGTTAATCATGATGGAATTCGGCGTTCGGCTTATGATTTTCTTGCTTATCCTCATATGACCTTAGAGCGTCTTTCAGATTTTTGGCCACAATTAAAAACAATTGATTCTAAAACAGCAGAATCTTTAGAAATTGAAGCACAATATGCGGTTTATTTAGATAAACAAGCACAAGATATTGCCTCTCTTCAGAGAGATGAGCGTTTAGAAATTCCTTCTTCTCTCGATGTTCAGGCAATTTCAGGTCTTTCAAATGAACTTAAATCAAAAATTCAAGAAGTGTCGCCGCGTTCAATTGCTGATGCACAAAAAATTGATGGCATGACACCCGCCGCGTTATCGCTTATTATTACACATATTCAACGTCAACGACGTGAAAAGGCTAAAACAGCTTAATGAATTTTTCTACAGAAAAAAAATATCAACAATTATTAAATATTGTTCCTTCTGTTTCACGTGAAACGATGGAAAATTTAATTCAGTTTGAGTCTTTAATACTTCAGTGGAATGCACATATTAATTTGATATCTGCTACAACTATACCAGATCTATGGACACGACATATTCTAGATTCAGCACAAATTTTTCCTTTGTATGCTCATTCTTTACATTGGTGTGATTTAGGATCAGGAGGAGGTTTTCCTGCAATTGTGATTGCTATCTTTTTGAAAGAAAAAAAAGCAGGACATATTAATCTTGTTGAAAGTAATGGGAAAAAAGTTGCTTTTTTGCGAACAGTTATTGCTCAACTTAATCTTCCAGCAACGGTTTATCACGCTAGAATTGAAGATATATATCAAAAAATTCCCATATCTGATATTATAACAGCACGGGGATTAGCGCCGCTTGATACTCTTTTACAACTCATTTTTCCTTTATTAACAGAAAAAACAATAGCTCTTTTGCAAAAAGGTCGGGATTACGCTACAGAAATAAAAAATGCCTCTGCCAATTGGCACTTTGATCTGTTAAAACATAAAAGTAAAGTTGATGAAAATTCTGTTATTTTGGAAATTTCTCATATTCGATCATATAGAGGGTAGAGCAAAATGAGCGAAACACGAATTATCGCTATTGCAAACCAAAAGGGTGGAGTCGGAAAAACAACCACAGCAATTAATCTTGCTACAGCTTTAGCGGCTATTGGTGAAAATGTCCTTATTATGGATGTTGATCCACAAGGTAATGCTAGTACAGGTTTAGGGATTGATCGTAATAGCCGTCCTTTATCTTCTTATGATGTTTTGGTTTCGGGCGTTTCAATTACACAGGCGGCTTTAAAAACAGCCGTACCCAATCTTTATATAGTTCCCTCTACACTTGATCTCTTAGGTGTGGAAATGGAAATTTCTTCATCAAAAGATCGCATACAACGCTTACGTAAAGCTCTCTATGATGATCCGGAAATGGAAAAAAAATTCAATTATATTTTAATTGATTGTCCTCCCTCCCTTAATCTTTTAACACTTAATGCTATGGGGGCTGCGGATTCTGTTTTAGTGCCTATGCAGTGTGAATTTTTAGCACTTGAAGGTTTAAGTCAATTACTTGAAACAGTAAAACAAGTGCGATCCGTACTTAATCCATCTTTAGAGATCCAAGGTATTGTTCTAACAATGTATGATGGACGTAATAACCTTTCAAATCAAGTTGTTGAAGATGTACGTTCTTTTATGGGAGATAAAGTTTATCGTACTGTTATTCCACGAAATGTAAGAGTATCAGAAGCGCCTTCTTTTGGCAAACCTGTATTGCTTTATGATCTTAAATGTGCTGGGAGCCAAGCTTATTTGCGTCTAGCATCAGAAATGATTCAACGTGAAAAACAAGCACGTGCTGCTGCTTAAAAATGTAAAATTTTTTGTAAGAAAACTCAAAGAGCAAAATTATGAACGATGATCTATCAAAAAAAAGACTAGGACGTGGATTAGCGGCATTGATTGGAGATATCAATTTAAACAACAATATTGCACGTTCATCAAGCTTTGATAAATTAAATGAATCCGGTAGTCTTTCTGAGCGATTTATTTCTATTGAATCTATTTCATGTAATCCTCACAATCCTCGGCGTCATTTTACTGAAACAGAGCTTGATAATTTGACACAATCAATTCGTCAACACGGTGTGGTTCAACCGGTTATTGTGAGGCCTTTAAGAGATCATCCTCATCGGTTTGAATTGATTGCGGGTGAACGGCGCTGGCGTGCAGCACAACGTGCAAATTTAAGTCAATTACCCGTTATTATTCGTGATGTGGACGATAAAACGGCTTTGGAATTGGCAATTATTGAAAATGTTCAACGTGCAGATCTTAATCCTATCGAAGAAGCAAAGGGATATGAGATGCTTCTAAATGAACATGATTATACGCAAGTAGATTTAGCGCAAGTTATAGGAAAAAGTCGTAGTCATGTTGCAAATACGCTTCGTTTGTTAAAACTTCCAGAAAAAGTACAACAATTCTTAACTGATGGACAACTTTCTGCAGGTCATGCACGTTGTCTTATAACCGTTGATGATCCACAAAATTTAGCTGAGAAAATTATTCGTGAAGGGCTTTCAGTACGTCAAACAGAAATACTTGCATATGAGCAAGCTAATCCTAAAACTAAAAAGCGTACCAATACGGAGAAAGATGCTGAAACAAAATCTTTAGAAAAATTACTTGCAGATGTGATAGGAATGAAAGTTATTATTCGACATGGTAAAAAAGGTGGAGATTTAAAAATACATTACTCTTCATTAGAACAATTAGATGAAATTTGTCGGCGTTTACAAAGTTAATCAATTGTTCTAAAAAGATTTTTTTAACAGTTATCTTTTAAAATTTTTATTATTCTATACATATGCTCTTTAGCAAATTCTATATTTCTTGCAGGTAAAGAGTTTTTTTCATAAGTAGAATTTTCTTCATCAGTAAGTACATACAATGTCGCTTGAAGTGCTAGGTGAGCAACAACAAAATCTTTCGGTGTTATATTATTTTCTTTTAAAATATTTACAAGTTTTGGATTATTAAAAATATAGGAAGCGTATTTTTCAATATTATCATCATAAGTACTGAGATCACTTTTTGTATTTGTTTGTTCTGGTTCTGAAGATAAATTTCTACATTCTGCTTTGATTTTTTCCAGCTTTAAAAGAATATCTTCTGTTAAGGGATAATTTGCAATGAAAGGCGGTATAAAAGAAGGATCATCTATTTCTTGTTTTTTTTCTTGAGCGTATGATACAAAAGGAAAAATGAAGAAAAAACACAATAGAAGTTTAAACATGACGAAAAATTATCCTTTCTTTTTTGAATTTCAATAAATATTTTTCCGTCTGTTATTCTTTATTTTTAGAAAAACATTTGTAAATATAATCGAAATAAAAACAATTATTAGGAATGGTAAAAACACGGTGTTTTTTTAATGCACGTACTTTTTTATTAGATTAATGGGATAATATTTTTTAATGTCTCATAGCTGATTAGTTGCTCAAAATGAGTTTTTCACAGCTATTTAAAAGAATTGTTGCTTTGTAAAAATGTTTTTTAACAAATTCAAGATTGTTTAGAAATATAGTATTTTTCTCAGTAGAATATTCCTTTTCAGGTACAAATATGAGAAGCGCTGATATTTCTTTAAGTGCTGAGGTTCCCGCAGCAAAATCTTTCGGTGTTATATTATTTTCTTTTAAAATATTCACAAGTTTTGGTTTACTAGAAATATAGGTAGTGTAGTTTTCAATACTAGAGTGGATACTAGAATCATAAGTTATAAGATTATTTTTTGTTTCTGGAAGTAAGTTTTTACATTCTTTTTCAATTTTTTCCAGCTTTAAAAGAAAATCTTCTGTTAAGGGATAATTTGCAATGAGAGGTGCTATAAGAGAAGAATTATCTGTTTCCTTTTCCTCTGCCATTGTTTGTTGAATATGTATCACGAAAAGAAAAAGCAGGAACAAACGTAATACGAACTTACGCATGGTTAAAAATTGTCCTTTCTTCTTCGAACTTCAGCAAAAACTTCTTCATCTGTTTTTTCTTCCATTACAAGGTTCTTTCGCAATACACTATCATCCCAGCGGAGAAAGGGATTGGTGGCTTTTTCTTGCCCTAAGGTTACTGGTAAAGTCATAGCGTTTTTTGCACGTAGCAAAAAAACTTCCTCTATTCTTTGGTGGAGTTTTTTATTATGTGGGTCAATTGTTAGTGCGAAAAGAGCGTTATTTTTTGTATATTCGTGTCCACAATAGAGAAGTGTTTCATCAGGAAGTTTACGAAGTTTTTTTAAAGAATTCAGCATTTGTGCTGGTTTTCCTTCGAAAAGACGTCCACAGCCCAATGAAAAAAGTGTATCTCCAGCAAAGAGTAAATTCTTTTCAGGAAAATAGTAAGATAATGCGCCTAGAGTATGACCAGGTGTTGAAAGAGCTAAAAGAAGGAGTGAGCCAAAAGAAAAACTTTCATCAGGTTGAAGTGTTTTATCAAGATGATTGATCTTTTCTTTTTCTGCTTCTGGTCCGATAACCGTAGCGTTGTAAACTTGTTTTAATTCTGATAGGGCTTCTACATGGTCGTGATGATGATGAGTTACAAAAATAGTGTTAAGTGTCCAATTGTGGCGCTTTAAGGCATTGTGAATCGCTTTGCCTTCAGGAGCATCTATTGCAGCTGTCATACCACTTTTTTCATCATGAAGGAGTACACCGAAATTGTCTTCTCGACAAATAAACTGTTCAATCAACATATTTTTTCTCCCGAACAGTGTTTGGCGATGAATCTATAAAATAATCGGTAGTGATGATTTTTTTAAGAATCAGATTTGTCCTCTTCTGTAAAAAGTCCTTTTGAATGTTTTATAATTATAGGCATTTGGGTAAGCATGAAAAGGACTGTTATAGGCATGACGCCAAATACTTTGAAACTTGTCCAGAAATTATCGCTAAAATTACGCCAAATTATTTCATTCAAAATGGCAAGAAAAATGAAAAAAAACGCCCAACGATAGGTAAGTTTTTGCCAACCTAAATCATCAAGTTTTAAGGTAGAATCAAGAGCATAACGTAAAAGTGGTTTTTTAAAAAACATCCCTCCAAAAAGTATAAAAGCAAATAAGCTATTAATGATTGTTGGTTTCATTTTTATGAAAGTTTCATTATGAAGCCAGAGAGTTAGAAAGCCAAAAACTAAAACAAATATTCCTGAAATAAGAGGCATAATAGGAATTTGTCTTGCAAGGATCCATGATAAGCTTAGGGAAATAATAATAGCCACCATAAAAATAGCTGTTGCAGGGAAAATAGGCTTACTAAAATTTTGAAAAAATCCAATGTTTTTTATCAGCCATTCTCCCTTATAATTGGCAAAAAAGAAGGCAACCAATGGACCCATTTCCAAAAGAAACTTAAGTGTTGGTGAGAGAGAAATTTTTTTATTGTTATTCATCTTTTTTTCAGAATTATTGTGTAAATTAAGATTAGATAAAGGCTGTTTCATGCGTGTTTTCCTGCAATAGTTTCGGCAAAGTCAGAAGCAGAAAAGGGTTGAAGGTCTTCAATATCTTCTCCTATACCGATAAAATAAACGGGTAATTTATATTTTGCTGCGATAGCGACAAGAATTCCTCCTCGTGCAGTCCCATCTAGCTTTGTCATAACTAAACCATTAACACCAGCAATATCACTGAAAATGTCCACTTGGTTGAGTGCATTTTGTCCGGTTGTTGCATCAAGAGTTTGAAGGATTGTGTGGGGTGCTTGGGGGGTGTGTTTTTTTAAAACACGAATAATTTTTGCCAACTCATCCATTAATTCAGATTTATTTTGTAAACGCCCTGCTGTATCAATAATTAATACATCACTGTTTGTTTTTTTTGCTTTTTCATAAGCATCAAATGCTAAGCTAGCGGCATCTGCACCCAATTTTGTCGAAATAACAGGAGAATTGGTACGTTCACCCCAAATGTGTAGTTGCTCAATAGCAGCGGCTCGGAAAGTATCACCTGCTGCCAGCATAACTTTTAATCCCCCTTCTGTTAATTTGGCTGAAAGTTTTCCAATAGTTGTCGTTTTTCCAGTGCCATTTACACCTACCAGCAAAATAACATGAGGTTTATGGCTGAGATCAAGTTCTAATGGTATTGCAACAGGTTCCAGAACTTTTTTGACCTCATCAGCTACAATAGTATGAATATCATTTGGGGAGAGGTTTTTTCCGTAACGACTGGAAGCTAAAGTATTTGTGATGCGTGTTGCCGTCTCTACACCTATGTCAGCTTGGATAAGAATATCTTCGAGCTCTTGCAGTGTATCTTCATCAAGTTTTCTTTTAACAAAGAGATCGCCAATTGATCCGCTTAGGCGTTGTGAAGAAAGGGATAGGCCTTTTTTAAGGCGCCCAAACCACGCTGTCTTTTTTTGTTCAACAGAAGGTTCAGATAAAATTTCTTCATTCTTTTTTTCACGGATGTTGTCTGTGACAATAATTTTACCAGAAAAGGGAATTTTATCAGAATGGGATTCTAGAAATGGAGATTTTTCATCATATTTTGTAAGTATTGACTCTGGATTTTTTGTTTGTTCTTCTTTTTCTGTGTTTATAGAGATTTGATTATTTTTTGTCTTTTCATTTTTGTCTTTATTTTCTTCTATTATATCGCTTTTATCAGGAATAGAAATCTGTTGTTCAATTTCTTGCTCTTGAGATTTGTTAAAAGAGAATATTTTTTTTATAAAAGATTTAGTCATAAGAATTCTCCTGCTCAAGCAGCGTTTAATTTTGGAGGGACAGCAATCAATTTATCGCCATCATGATCAACGATAAGGGCTTGAACAATTGTTCCTGCTTTTGCACCTTTAACTTGTACAAGAGTATAATCTTCTGTTCGTCCGATTTCATCTTTTTCAACGAGAATTGTTTGTAGACTGTTTTGTAAATGAGCAAGATGCTTTTGGTAAGCCATATCACCTGCTTTACGCAATTTTTCAGCACGCAGCTTAACTATTTTACGGTTGATTTGTGGCATACGTGCGGCAGGTGTTCCTTCTCTTGGACTAAAGGGGAAGACATGGAGATGGGTTAAATTACAATCTTTGATTAAGGCAAGACTATTTTGAAACATCTCTTCTGTTTCTGTAGGAAAACCAGCAATTAAGTCGGCACCATAAACCATTGTAGAACGTTTGGCACGCAATTCTTGGCAAAATTGAATGGCATGTTCGCGCAGATGACGCCGTTTCATCCGTTTTAAAATCATATTATCACCTGCTTGCAAAGATAAATGCAAATGGGGCATGATTCTTGTTTCATAAGCTAAAAGATTTATGAGTTCTTCGTCTGCTTCAATAGAGTCAATAGATGAGAGGCGTAATCGGGCTAAGTCAGGGACATGATGCAAAATAGCTGAAGTTAATTTTCCTAGAGTAGCTTTTCCAGGAAGATCGTGGCCATAACTTGTAAGGTCAACACCTGTAAGGACCACTTCTTGGATACCCCCACCTATCAGCTTTTTAATTTGTTCTATGACAGCACCCATGGGAACTGAACGAGATGGTCCTCGTCCATAAGGAATAATGCAAAATGTACAGCGGTGATCGCATCCGTTTTGTACCTGTACAAAAGCGCGGGTGCGCTCTTGCATTGCACTGACCATATGTGGAGCAATTTTTTGTACTTCCATAATGTCATTGATATGCACCTTTTCAGAATGATTAATACCAAAATCAGGAAGTTGACGATAAGAATGAGCGTGAAGTTTATCTTCGTTTCCTAAAACAAGATCTACTTCTGTCATTGAGGCAAAATTTTGTGCTTCTGTTTGGGCTGCACACCCTGTTACAATGATACGCGCATGAGGATTTTCACGTCTTGCTTTGCGGATAGCTTGTTTTGCTTGTCGTACGGCTTCGGCAGTGACAGCACAGGTATTAAAGATAATAGCACCATCTTTAAGTTGATCTAGCCCTGAAGAAGTACTTTCTTTGCGAATGATTTCCGATTCGTAGCTATTAAGTCGACAACCAAAAGTTACAATTTCTATTGCCATCAGGAGTGATCCTTTTTGTAACACCCTGTTAAAGGGCTTAAAAAACCACTAAAGTGATATTTAATTGGTCCTGTCATGATAATATGATCGTCTTCTCGGTAAAAAATATTAAGTTTTCCCTTTGGTAAATTTACATCAACATGGCGCTCTGTAAGTCCACGACGATAAGCAGCCACTGCACTTGCACAAGCAGCACTCCCACATGCTTGTGTTAATCCTGCCCCTCGCTCCCATGTACGTAAATTTAGACTTTTCTTTGACGTTATGCAAGCAATGGAAATATTGCACCGTTCGGGAAACAGGGGATCATGTTCAAGTTTTGGCCCATATTTTTCTAATGGAATATGTTGAATATCATTTTCAACAAAAAAGATAGCATGGAGATTGCCAATGGATATGAGACAAGCGTCTTTTAGGGGACCAGCGATAATTTCTACGTGATTGGTATCAACTATTTCACGTGAAACAGGCATCTCTTTTGCATTGAAATTTGGGCATCCCATATCAACAGAAATGAGATTATCGGTTTGGTATTTTCCTTCAATAATTCCAGCGGGAGTTTCTAAATGAAATTTTTCACCAAAATTGTGATCTTTAAGCCATGCGATGACACAGCGGGTACCATTGCCACAAGCTTTAGCCATTGATCCGTCGGCATTCCATATTTCTATGCGGAAGTCGGTTTTTTTCTGGGTTGGTGTGTGGATAGCCATGATTTGATCAAAATGCATTTCAGGATCTGCCGACAAAGCAAGGATTGCTTGTGGTGTAAGAGCGTATGTGCTTTCACGCATATCAACAACAATAATTTGATTTCCAAGACCGTCCATTTTGCTAAATGGCGTTTTCATGAAACTTCTCTATTTCTAATGATTACTTATAAAAAGATATATGACTGAAAATATTATAAATTTCTAGTGTTTAATAAATATAAAATTGGGCACATAAATTATTTCTTTTAAAATAAGTGATTTTAACCTGTTTTTTTTAATTTGTTAATTTATCTTTGTAACTATAACAAATATTCGCTTAATTTTTTTGTGAACTTATTTATTGTCGTGGGAGAGAGTACAGACATGGCGTTTTCAAAAGTTTCGTTTTTCGTTGCACTATCAACTGTAATGTTTTTAGGGGGATGTTCAACAACACGGTTTGATGGTAATGACGATGGTAACGCATTAGAAGTTTTTTATCCATCTCAACAAATGACAATATTAGAAGCGTCTGATCTGTCGTCTACTTCTTCGTCGATATCTGAAGATGCAAACGCTCCGATGTATGAAAAAGGAGATTCTCAGAGCGATGGACGAATGGCTAGTCTCGAATTGCCAAGTAATGCTACTGATTTATTTCCTGCAAGTGTTGCTGGGGTGTGGAATCTTTCTATGGGAGGAAAAGTTTGCCGGATTGCAACTCCACAAACAAAGTTTGGACAAGGGTACCGTGCTGGTCCTTTACACTGTCCAGGAATTGCTTCCCAAGTGAGATCGTGGGCTGTTAAAGGAAAAAGATTATATTTTTATAATAACTCTGGACGTGTTATCCTCGTTCTTTATTCTTCAAATGTTGATCGTTTTGAGGGACGTACACTTGATGATCATCCCGTTATTTTAAGTCGTTAAATTATTTTTGATCTTTTATGACAAACTAAACTAGACGGACAGATTCTTGAAAAGTATTTGTATTTTTCATTGAGATCGGTTTGAAAAAGGTTTTTTGGATGATTCTCGTTTCAACATGTTATAAGGAGCTTGTTGCTAAAGGAGAGGTTTGTTTTGATCCCGCTCAATTAGCTATAACAGAATATTTTGATCATTTATTAAAAAAAATTGCGGAACAAAATATCTCTCATCCTTTGCCTTGGATATTTTGCTCTTTCTTTAACAGAATATTTAAAAGGAAAAAACAAAATATTTCTTGTGTTGTAAAACAAGGAGATGAAACAGGTTTTTTTCAGGGACTGTATATTTATGGTGAAGTAGGACGGGGCAAAACCATGCTGATGGATTTGTTCTTTTCTTGTTTGCCTAAAGGTCATAAAAAGCGTGCCCATTTTAATGATTTTATGGCTGATGTGCATGAGCGTATTAATTTTTATCGTCAAGCATCTGGGTGTGCAAAATTTAAACAAGATAATCCTATTTTAGCTGTTGCTGAGGATCTTGCACGAGAAGCAAAAGTACTTTGTTTTGATGAGTTTAGTGTAACGGATATTGCTGATGCTATGGTATTGGGGCGGCTTATTTCTGCTCTGTTTGATAAAGGAATTTTCTTTATTGCGACTTCAAATGTGGCGCCAGATAACCTTTATTGTAACGGTTTAAATCGTGAGCTCTTTTTGCCTTTTATTCAAGTTTTGAAAGCATATGTTCGTGTTGTTAATCTTGATGCAAAAACAGATTATCGCCTTGAAAAATCAAATCTACAACAGATGTATGTATCGCCGTTGGGGGTTCAAGCAAATGAATATATGGATCAAGCATGGACACTTGTATTGCAAGGACATAAGGAGATGTCTGATGAGCTTTCTATAAAAGGGCGCTTTATTCCTATTCCGCGCTTTGGTGCAGGATGTGCTCGTTTTGATTATGGGGATTTATGTGCAAAGCCTTTGGCCGCGGCTGAATATTTGTTATTAGGAAAGCATTATCATACGATTTTTATTGATAATGTACCGGTCATGGATGATACATGTCGTAATGAAACAAAACGGTTTATTTTGCTTATTGATATTCTTTATGAGCGCCACATACGGTTGTTTATGTCGGCAGCCGCAGGGATAGGGGATTTGTATAAAGGGCATGCGCAGATTACGGAAACATTTGAATTTCAAAGAACACAATCACGTCTTTTCGAAATGCAAAGCTACGATTATTTAAAACTTTGGGAAGAACATTTTCTTTTGAAGAAGAAGCATTGATTATACTTTTACCTTTACGTAAACTGTCAAAACAATAACTTTTTGAAATTAAAGAAATATAATAATTCTGTTGTATTTTTTTTAAATTCACTTTATCGATACATCGTGATAATTTTCTAATAGTTGTTTCAGCGGAGGGTTGTTGTTTCTGTAAGGAGAGAAATTTGTAAATTTCATTTCTTTACTCCTTTTTATGATATTGTTTGAATATGGTTGAAGTCAAAAATATTCAGTATACGGACGTTGATTGGGTGTGCGCTGAATTATCTAAAAGTTAGGAAAAAATAAAATGGCACGGAAAAAAATAGCTCTCATTGGTTCAGGTATGATTGGTGGTACTTTAGCACATATTATTGGGCTTAAAGAGCTTGCTGATGTGGTCTTATTTGATATTACAGAAGGTGTGCCACAAGGTAAGGCTCTAGATATAGCCGAATCTTCTCCTGTTGATGGTTTTGATATCAGTCTAAAAGGTGCTAATGCTTATGAAGCAATTGAAGGTGCTGATGTTGTTATTGTAACAGCAGGCGTTGCGCGAAAACCTGGTATGAGTCGTGATGAACTTTTGGGCATTAATTTAAAGGTTATGGAACAAGTTGGAGCTGGAATTAAAAAATACGCTTCTTCAGCGTTTGTTATTTGTATTACCAATCCCCTTGATGCGATGGTGTGGGCATTGCAGAAATTTTCAGGTCTCCCTACACATAAAGTGGTTGGTATGGCTGGTGTTCTTGATTCAGCGCGTTTTCGTCATTTCTTATCTGAGGAATTTAAGGTCTCTATTAAAGATGTGACAGCGTTTGTTTTAGGGGGCCACGGTGATACAATGGTTCCTCTCGTGCGTTATTCAACGGTTGGTGGTATTTCTTTGCCTGATCTTATAAAGATGGGCTGGACAACACAGGGAAGAATTGATCAAATTATCCAGCGTACCCGTGATGGCGGTGCAGAAATTGTTGGTTTGTTAAAAACAGGTTCTGCTTATTATGCACCAGCAGCTTCTGCTGTTTCTATGGCTGAGGCCTACCTAAAGGATACTAAGCGTGTTGTGCCTGTTGCAGCTTATCTTTCAGGAGAATATGGGGTTAATGATACCTATGTTGGGGTACCTGTTGTACTTGGTGCAGGTGGTGTTGAACGAGTCATTGAAATTGATCTTGATAAAGAAGAAAGAGGTGCTTTTGATCATTCAGTAAATGCGGTTAAAAAGCTTTGTGAAGCTTGTATTGCTCTTGTACCTAGTCTCAAGTAAATTGAACAAGATTTAATTCATTAAAATAAGTATTTAGAATGTTAAAACTTTAGGATTAATAAGATCCATAAAAGAAAAGGACAAATGCATGAATATCCATGAGTATCAGGCCAAACGTCTGCTTCATGAATATGGAGCACCAATTGCAAATGGTGTCGCTGTTTATTCTGTAGAGCAAGCTGAAAAATGGGCGGAAAAATTGCCCGGACCTCTCTATGTGGTTAAAAGTCAGATACACGCTGGTGGTCGTGGTAAGGGTAAGTTTAAAGAACTTGGTCCTGATGCAAAGGGTGGTGTTCGGCTTGCACAATCTGTTGAAGAAGTTGTTGCAAATGTTCAAGAAATGCTTGGAAAAACTTTGGTAACCAAACAAACTGGTCCAGAGGGTAAGCAGGTCAACCGCCTTTATATTGAAGATGGTGCCGATATTGAACGGGAGCTTTATCTTTCACTTTTGGTTGATCGTAGCGTTGGTCGAATTGCTTTTGTTGTTTCAACAGAAGGTGGAATGGATATTGAAACGGTTGCTGAAGAGACACCAGAAAAAATATTCACGCTTCCCATTGATGCTGTAGAGGGTGTTACTTCTGCTGATTGTGCAAGACTTTGTGATGCGTTGAAACTACAAAGTAGTGCGCGAGAAGATGGTGAAAAGCTTTTTCCGATTCTCTATAAGGCATTTTGTGAAAAAGATATGAGCCTTTTAGAAATCAATCCGCTTATTGTGATGAAAGATGGTCACTTGCGTGTTCTTGATGCGAAAGTTTCTTTTGATAATAATGCTCTGTTTCGTCATCCAGATATTTTAGAATTGCGCGATCTTTCAGAAGAAGATCCAAAGGAAATAGAAGCATCAAAGCATGATCTTGCTTATGTTGCTCTTGAGGGTACGATTGGTTGCATGGTTAATGGTGCTGGGCTTGCTATGGCAACAATGGATATCATTAAGCTTTATGGAGCAGAGCCAGCGAATTTTTTGGATGTTGGTGGTGGAGCATCAAAAGAAAAGGTGACAGCTGCTTTTAAAATTATTACGGCCGATCCAAATGTTAAGGGCATTTTGGTTAACATTTTTGGTGGTATTATGCGTTGTGATGTCATTGCTGAAGGTGTGGTTGCTGCTGTTCGTGAGGTTGGTTTAAAGGTTCCCTTGGTTGTTCGTCTTGAAGGTACTAATGTTGAGCAAGGTAAAGCAATTATCAATGAGAGTGGTTTGAATGTTATTCCTGCTGATGATTTAGATGATGCTGCCCAAAAAATTGTTGCAGCCGTGAAGGGAGCTTAAGCTATGTCAATTCTTGTGAATAAAGAGACAAAAGTTCTAGTTCAAGGGCTTACAGGAAAAACAGGAACGTTTCATACAGAACAGGCGCTTGCTTATCATGGTACGCAAATGGTTGGTGGCGTTAATCCTAAAAAGGGTGGAGAAACATGGGAAGGTTCAGAAGGCGAAACTCTTCCTATTTTCGCTAATGTTGCAGAAGCAAAAGAAAAAACAGGTGCAGATGCTTCCGTTATTTATGTTCCTCCTGCAGGGGCTGCTGCAGCTATTATAGAGGCTATAGAAGCTGAAGTTCGTTTAATTATCTGTATTACGGAAGGTATTCCCGTTATGGATATGGTTAAAGTGAAGGCGCGATTAGAAAACTCAAAGTCTCGTCTTATTGGTCCTAATTGTCCCGGTATTCTTACACCAAATGAATGTAAAATTGGTATTATGCCTGGTTCTATTTTTAGAAAAGGTTCTGTTGGGGTTGTCTCGAGGTCGGGAACTTTAACTTATGAAGCCGTTTTTCAAACGAGTCAGGAAGGTCTCGGACAAACAACTGCTATAGGGATTGGTGGCGATCCTGTTAAGGGCACTGAATTTATTGATGTGTTGGAAATGTTTTTAGCGGATGATGAAACCGAGTCTATTGTTATGATTGGTGAGATTGGTGGTTCTGCTGAAGAAGAAGCAGCACAGTTTTTGCAAGATGAAGCAAGAAAAGGTCGTAAAAAGCCAGTTGTTGGCTTTATTGCTGGCCGTACGGCTCCTCCAGGACGGACAATGGGACATGCTGGTGCTGTTATTTCTGGTGGTAAAGGTGGAGCAGAAGATAAAATTGCGGCAATGGAATCAGCAGGGATTCGTGTATCTTCTTCGCCATCACAGATAGGTAAGACTTTGATGTCAGTTTTGAAAGGCTAAAAGAAAGTTTCACCTGAATAAGAAAAGGTTCTTAGATTCAGGTGAAAAAGCTTGAGTATAAAAAGGTAAAACTTTTTTGAATGTTCGAATCACTGCTTGTTTGTAAGCATTTAAAGGTCAAAAAGAGATATAAGGAGACGGAATAAATGTTCCGGAGAAGTATATGGCAAGGCAGGACGAAATAAATAGCCTTTTTGCACAGACATCATTTCTTTATGGTGGGAATGCGGATTATATAGATCAACTTTATGCTCAATATGAAAAAGATCCTACCAGTGTTGATTCACAGTGGCGTGCTTTTTTTGAAGGACTTCATGATAATAAAGAAGATGTTCTTAAAAATGCTGAAGGAGCAACATGGCAGCGTGATCATTGGCCATTAAAAGCAGAGGGTGAATTGATTTCTGCTCTTGATGGTGATTGGTCTTCTCTTGAAAAATATTTTGGCGATAAATTAAAGGAAAAAGCAATAACAGGTGCTGCACAAAAGGGAAAAACTTCCAGTGAACAAGATATTATTCGTGCAACACGTGATTCCGTTCATGCAATTATGATGATTCGTGCGTTTCGAGAACGGGGACATCTTCATGCGCAACTTGACCCTCTTCAATTGGCCGAAAAACAAGAAGATTATAAGGAACTTTCTCCAGAAGCTTATGGTTTTACTCCAGCTGATTACGAGCGTCCCATTTTTATTGATAATGTTTTAGGGTTGGAATATGCAACTATTCCGCAAATGCTTGAGATTCTCAATCGTACCTATTGTTCAACAATCGGTGTGGAATATATGCATGTTTCTGATCCGGTTCAGAAAGTATGGCTTCAAGAACGCATTGAAGGGCGAGATAAAAAAAATTCTTTCACACAACAAGACAAGAAAGCTATTCTGAATAAGCTTATTCAGGCAGAGGGATTCGAACAGTTTTTAGACACTAAATATAAAGGTACAAAGCGTTTTGGACTCGATGGTGGTGAGGCGCTGATTCCCGCTCTTGAACAGATTATCAAATGTGGTAGTGCTTTGGGGGTTAGGGAAGTTATTTTAGGAATGGCACATCGTGGTCGTTTAAATGTTCTTTCACAAGTTCTTGCCAAACCGCATAGGGCTATTTTTCATGAATTCAAAGGGGGATCTTACAAGCCTGATGATGTGGAGGGATCCGGTGATGTCAAATATCATTTGGGAACTACCGCTGATCTGGACTTTGATGGTAAAAAAGTTCATTTATCGCTGTTAGCCAATCCATCTCATCTTGAGATTGTTGATCCGGTTGTCATGGGAAAAGCACGTGCTAAACAAGATCAACTTATGGGACCTGCGCATACTGATTTACTCCCATTAAGTGAGCGTTCAAAAGTGATGCCATTGCTTATTCATGGTGATGCCGCTTTTGCAGGACAAGGCGTTATCCAAGAAACTTTTGGTCTTTCAGGTCTTAAAGGTTATCGTGTTGCAGGCTCACTTCATGTTATTATCAATAACCAGATTGGTTTTACAACATCTCCACGTTTTTCACGTTCTTCGCCTTATCCATCAGATGTCGCAAAAATGATTGATGCACCAATTTTCCATGTGAATGGTGATGATCCTGAGGCGGTTGTTTTTGTTGCCAAAATAGCAACAGAGTTTCGCCAAATTTTCCATAAACCAGTGGTTATTGATATGTTTTGTTATCGCCGTTATGGGCATAATGAAGGTGATGAACCTTCCTTTACGCAGCCGCTTATGTATAAAGCAATTCGTAATCATAAAACAACACTTCAACTTTATAGTGACCAATTGGTAGCAGAAGGAATGATTTCTTCAGAAGAGATTGAGCAACAAAAAAAATTATGGCGCGATAAGCTTGAAGGTGAACTTGAAGCGAGTGCTTCTTATAAGCCTAATAAGGCTGATTGGCTTGATGGAAGCTGGACGGGACTCAAAGCTTTTAGTAGTTCTGATGAGCAGCATTCTAGAGCAACCGGTGTTGAAGTAAAAACTTTAAAGGAAATTGGTCAGAAAATTGTTGAAATTCCGGCGAATTTTCACGTTCACAAAACCATTCAACGTTTTTTAAATAATCGTGCTAAAATTTTTGAAACCGGTGAGGGTGTTGACTGGGCAACCGCTGAAGCTTTAGCTTTTGGTTCACTTTGTTTGGAAGGTGCACCGGTTCGTCTTTCCGGTGAAGATGTTGAACGGGGAACTTTTTCACAACGTCATTCAGTTCTTTATGACCAAGAAAATGAGGCGCGTTATATTCCTTTGAATCATTTACAAAAGGGGCAAGCGCTTTATGACGTTGTTAATTCTATGCTTTCTGAAGAAGCTGTTCTTGGTTTTGAATATGGATATTCTCTTGCTGAACCACGAGGATTAACACTTTGGGAAGCACAATTTGGTGATTTCTCTAATGGTGCACAGGTCATTTTTGATCAATTTATTTCATCCGCAGAGCGTAAGTGGCTTCGTATGTCTGGTCTTGTGTGTTTATTGCCTCATGGTTTTGAAGGGCAAGGGCCGGAGCATTCTTCTGCACGTTTAGAACGGTTTCTTCAACTTTGTGCGGAAGATAATATGCAGGTTGCTAATTGTACAACCCCTGCAAATTATTTTCATATTTTGCGTCGACAAATTAAGCGTGATTTCCGGAAGCCATTGATTTTGATGACACCGAAATCACTTTTACGTCATAAGAGAGCTGTTTCTTTTCTCAATGAAATGGGGCCAGAAACAAGTTTTTGTCGTGTGTTGCTTGATGATGCAGAATGTCTCAGAGATTCTGTCATTAAGTTGCAAAAAGATAATAAGATTCGCCGTGTCGTTCTTTGTACTGGTAAGGTTTATTACGACCTTTATGAAGAACGTGAAAAAAGGGGTATTGATGATGTTTACCTCCTTCGTGTTGAACAGCTTTATCCTTTCCCTGCAAAAGTTTTGGTGAATGTATTATCGCGCTTTTTGCAGGCGGAAGTTTTTTGGTGCCAAGAGGAACCAAAAAACATGGGGGCTTGGTCATTTATTGAGCCTTATTTGGAATGGGTTTTGACGCATATTAATGCGCAATATTCACGTGCTCGTTATGCAGGACGTCCTGCGAGTGCGTCACCGGCCTCTGGGTTAATGGTGAAACACCTTGAACAACTGGCTGCGTTTCTTAAAGACGCGTTAGGTTCTTAATTTATTACTACTCTGATGTATGGAAAAATATTATGACTACTGAAATTCGTGTTCCTACTTTGGGCGAATCGGTTACCGAAGCAACGGTTGGCAAATGGTTTAAAAAACTTGGCGAAGCTGTCGCTATGGATGAGCCTTTGGTTGAATTAGAAACTGATAAGGTAACCGTTGAAGTTCCTTCTCCTGTTGCTGGGAAATTATCTGAAATCATTGCAAAAGAAGGCGATACGGTTGAAGTAAATGCTCTTTTAGGAGTGGTGAAAGCTGGAGAAGCTGGTATCTCCCAATCACTTTCACCTTCTGCTACACTTGTTCCAGCGGCTTCATCTGAATCGAAGAAGCCTGCTTTGAGCAGTGCAATGCCTCCTTCTCCTTCAGCAGCAAAATTGATGGCTGAAAATAATGTTGCAAAAAGCGATATTTCAGGTTCTGGAAAACGTGGACAAATTCTTAAAGAAGATGTTCTTGGTGGATTAAAACAAAGTACAAATGCTCCTACACCCTCTTCTTCTGCGACGAGTTCTTCGGCACCTCCTGTCCAAGAAACACGTGAAGAGCGGGTTCGTATGACGAAATTGCGTCAAACAATTGCTCGCCGTCTTAAAGATGCACAAAATGTAGCAGCAATGTTAACCACATTTAATGAGGTTGATATGTCAGCGGTGATGGATTTGCGCAAGCGTTATAAGGATCTTTTTGAAAAGAAACATGGTGTTAAGCTTGGTTTTATGGGTTTTTTTACCAAGGCTGTTTGTCATGCATTAAAAGAACTTCCTGCTGTTAATGCAGAGATTGATGGGACAGATATTGTTTACAAAAACTATGTCAATGTTGGAATTGCTGTTGGAACGGATAAAGGGCTTGTTGTTCCAGTGGTGCGAGATGCAGATCAAATGTCATTGGCAGAGATTGAAAAAGAGATTGGTCGTTTGGGGCGTCTTGCGCGTGATGGAAAATTAGCCGTTTCTGATATGCAGGGCGGAACTTTTACCATTACCAATGGTGGTGTGTATGGATCGTTGATGTCAACACCGATTTTGAATGCACCACAATCTGGTATTTTGGGAATGCATGCGATTAAAGAGCGAGCAATGGTTGTTGAGGGTCAAGTTGTGATCCGCCCCATGATGTATTTAGCGCTTTCTTATGATCACCGTATTGTGGATGGGCAAGAAGCTGTGACTTTCCTTGTGCGTGTTAAGGAAAGCTTAGAAGATCCGGAACGCCTTGTTCTTGATTTGTAAAATACAGTTTTCAGGATGAAAGGAGAAACGGATGTCTTATGATGTGGCTGTGATCGGAGCGGGTCCAGGTGGTTATGTAGCAGCAATAAAAGCGGCGCAACTGGGACTTAAAGTAGCAATTATTGAAAAGCGTACAACATTAGGAGGAACATGTCTCAACGTTGGTTGTATTCCTTCTAAAGCGTTGCTGCATGCTTCAGAAGTGTTTTCTGAAACCCAGCATGGTTTTGAAACGCTTGGTATTTCTATTGGTAAATCTAAGCTTAATCTTGAACAAATGATGGTTCATAAGAAAGCTGTGGTGACAGCCAATACGAGTGGTGTTTCTTTTTTGATGAAAAAAAATAAAGTTGATACTTTTTTTGGGACAGCCAAAATTTTGAGTGCGGGTCATGTGGAAGTTGTTGCCAGAGATGGTAATAAACAAACAATTGAGACAAAAAATATTATTATTGCTACCGGTTCAGAGAGTTCAGGCATTCCAGGGGTGAATGTTGAAATTGATGAAAAGACTATTGTTTCTTCTACGGGAGCTCTTTCACTTGAAAAAGTACCAACGCATATGATTGTAGTAGGTGCTGGTGTCATTGGTTCAGAACTTGGATCAGTTTGGAGCCGTTTAGGTGCTAAAGTGACCATTATTGAGTATCTTAATAAAGTTTTGGGCTCAATGGATGGTGAAGTTTCACGGCAATTTCAGAAATTAATGGAAAAACAGGGGATTGAATATAAAACGGGTGCAAAGGTAACAGCTGTTACACAATCTGGCTCAACTGCTCAGGTGAGCTTTGAATCTGTCAAAGGTGGTGAATCTGAAACTTTAGAGGCTGATGTTGTGCTTATTGCTACTGGACGTTCTCCTTATACAGAGGGGCTTGGATTACAAGAGGCTGGTGTTCAGTTAGATGAACGCGGATTTATTGCAATTGATGCTCATTGGCAGACGAATGTTCCAGGAATTTATGCGATTGGTGATGTCGTAAAAGGACCAATGCTAGCACATAAAGCAGAGGAAGAAGGCGTTGCTGTGGCAGAAATTTTGGCAGGTCAAAAAGGGCATGTTAATTTTGATGTTATTCCTAGTGTTGTTTATACACAGCCGGAAATTGCGAGTGTAGGAAGGACAGAAGAAGAGCTAAAAACTGCTGGTATTGAATATAATGTTGGCAAATTTCCTTTTATGGCCAATGGTCGTGCACGTGCAATGCAAAAGAGTGATGGGTTCGTTAAAATCCTTTCTGATAAAAAAACAGATCGGGTATTAGGGGGGCATATTCTTGGATTTGGTGCTGGTGAAATGATCCATGAAATTGCAGTTTTAATGGAATTTGGAGGTTCATCAGAAGATCTGGGACGTTGTTGCCATGCACATCCTACCTTATCAGAAGCCGTGCGTGAGGCAGCTTTGGCAACATTTGCTAAACCACTTCATATTTAAAAAGCTTTTAAAAAGTAAATTTTAAAAGGCACATGAGGCAGAAAATATTTGTGAAGCATGCAACAACATTTTAAAACTTTAAAAAAGAATATAACCAATTGTATTGAAATGTTCCATTTGTTGTATGCTTTTCGATAATTACTGTTTTAGATATCTGTTGTGCAGTTTTGATTGATTATTCTGTTGTGCACTATCGTTTAGAGCGGTGGTGTTTAGTCTATGTAAAGTTTTATATATGGGGTAGTTTTTATACTGTTATAAAATATTTAAGATAGGATTCTGAGCCTATCTGGGTGCTTTGTGTTAAGAAGACATCTCTCAAAATGCTCAAATCTACTTCGCGAGGGTGTTCGTGAATGGTATAGCTGTAAAAGTTCCTCTTGAAATATATGAAATTCATTCAAACTGTTATAAGACCTATTGTGCACCATCATCTTTATGTTTAGTAAAAGTACACGCTGGCATTATAATACACTTTTTCAGTTCTTAATATTGCTAAAGCTCTTTATTATTTGAGAATTTTCATTCTGTTCTTTTATCATTTTACCTCACACGCTCGTTTTGTTTGTGATGTGCAGACAAAAGATTTTAATTACTTCAATGTGAGAGAGTTTGTGATTAAGAGAATTTTACAGTATTCAGCGTTATGAATCAAGTTGAAAATGATGATTTATTGTTATAAATCAAATCGTTATATATGAAGAGGGAAGTCAAAAGGAATTCACTCAAAGAAATTGAATTGTTTAATGATTGGTGTAGGTTAAGGATCTTTGTCATTTAAGATGAAGAGGCGAGGAATTGAATATTCTACAAAATACCGCTCTTCTTTAAAAGAGCGGTATTTTTATATCTTTTGTTTATGACACTATCTTTTTGATGATAATGACAAGTTATACAGTGTGATTAAATTAGTTTTTTCTTCTCTGTTTTTCTTGATCATTGCTCGCTATGTCTTAAAAAGATGCTATGTCTCTTCTTTAGGGTTGTTAAGAAATCGCAATGTTGCCAAAATATAACGAATAGCTAAAATTTTTTTGAAAACCATAATTACACGAGAATATTAAGTTTGTTTTCATTGGGCAGTTTTGTGATAACTTAAAAAATCAAGCATATGCTTTCTATAGGTATTAAAATTGTAATTTTTTATCCTCTTGTTGTTCTCTTATAAAAGTGGGAAGCCCCATATGATCAAGATATTTAAGGAAAGGGTGGGGTGGTAATTCTTCCACATTGACCATAGTTTTAACATCCCATTCACCTGTGGCAATAAGAAGAGCTGTTGCCGCTGCTGGTACGCCAGCCGTATAGGAAATGCCTTGTGCCC
Source organism: Bartonella sp. AP331QHHD (assembly GCF_042195905.1). Classification (NCBI taxonomy): domain Bacteria; kingdom Pseudomonadati; phylum Pseudomonadota; class Alphaproteobacteria; order Hyphomicrobiales; family Bartonellaceae; genus Bartonella; species Bartonella sp. AP331QHHD. The sequence continues at coordinate 23,476 of NZ_JBHIPG010000031.1, read as the reverse complement.
CAGTTTCATGAAAAGCTTGTTTGTGATCGGCTATATTATAGATAAAAATTTCTCTCGAGTTTCCATCTTTTTCGCCTTTAATAAGATCTCCGATACAGGTTTTTCCTGTGTAGTCTGGGGCGAGAGAGGAAGGGTCGGGTAAGACGGCCTTTACGACTTTCAAGGGCACGACTTCTTGTCCTTCTGCTGTCTTAATGGGCTGTTCAGATAAGAGACCAAGATTTTTTAGAACCGTAAAAACAGTGATATAACGATCACCAAATCCCATCCAGAAACGGACATTCTCTACATCAAGATTTTTGGAAAGTGAATGAATTTCATCATGTCCTGTCATATAGGCTTTTTGTTTTCCCACAACGGGAAGATCCCATTCATGGCTGATTTCAAACATTTTATTGGAAGTCCATTTTTTATTTTGCCATGACCATACTTGTCCTGTAAATTCACGGAAGTTAATTTCTGGATCAAAATTTGTAGCAAACCAACGTCCATGATTTCCGGCATTAATATCAATAATATCAATATCTGTGATTTTATCAAAATAATCATCGCGCGCTAATGCTGCATAAGCATTCACTACACCTGGGTCAAAACCTGCTCCTAAAATAGCGGTTATACCAGCTTTTTCACATTCTGGACGCCGAGGCCATTCATAATTGCCATACCAAGGAGGTGTTTCACAAATTTTCAATGGGTCTTCATGAATTGCGGTATCGATATAAGCGCATTTGGTTTCAATACAAGCTGAAAGAACAGACATATTAAGAAAGGCAGAACCAACATTAATGACAATTTCGCATTTGGTCTTTTGGATGAGCTTTATAGTTTCTTCTACATTCATGGCATTGAGCGAATGGCTTTTGAGAACACCTTGCTCTTTCATTGTGTTTTTTTCTTTAATAGAAGCAATGATGGCTTCACATTTTTTGAGTGTTCGTGACGCAATATGAATTTCACCAAGAATATCATTGTTTTGAGCACATTTGTGTGCAACAACTTGTGCAACACCTCCAGCACCAATAATGAGAACATTTTTTTTTCATTGTAGGTCCATCTCCCTTTTTAATACTGTTGTATGACGTTTTTTATGGTTTATCTTTATGAAAGGCTTTCCTGATAGTCGCTATAGCTGAATTGGCGTTGAAGTGTTAATGTACCATCGCACTCTTTGAGAACAATAGCAGGCATTGTAACGCCATTAAACCAGTTTTTCTTGACCATTGTATAACCTGCTGCATCCTGAAAAGACAGTCTATCGCCTATTTTAAGAGGTTTTTGAAATTGAAATGTTCCAAAAATATCGCCGGCAAGACAAGATTTTCCACAAATCATAATTTCGTGTGGTCCTTGATTAGGTTCTAATTTAGCATTTTCACGATAAATGAGAAGATCAAGCATATGTGCTTCAATTGAGCTATCAACGATGGCTAGATTCTTTTCATTATACAATGTGTCAAGAACACTGACTTCTAATGTGGTGCTTTTGGTAATAGCAGCTTCTCCTGGTTCTAGAAAAAGAGTGACACCATGAGTTTTAGAAAATTGTTTTAAGCGTTTTGCGAAAGCTTCTAGAGGATAATTTTCAGCCGTAAAATGGATTCCACCGCCAAGGCTTATCCAGTCAACAGCAGAAAAAAGTTCTGCAAATTTTTCTTCCATATACCCAAGCATTTGGTTAAAAAGATTAAAGTCAGCATTTTCACAATTGTTATGGATCATCAATCCGTTGATAAGTGGCAGAATTTCTTTGATAGCGCTTTGGTTTGTTTCTCCTAAGCGGCTAAAAGGGCGTGAGGGGTTGGCAAGATCAAAATTTGATGCGCTCATTCCTGGGTTTAACCTTAAACCTCTTTGAATGGTTTTTGTTGCATCAGAAAAGCGTTGAAGCTGTTGGATGGAATTAAAGATGATTTTATCTGCATAACCACAGGCTTCATCAATTTCATCATCTGCCCAAGCCACTGAATAAGCATGGGTTTCTTTGCCAAATTTTTCTCTTCCTAAACGTAGTTCATAAAGGGATGATGATGTGGTTCCATCCATGAACTCAGACATTAAATCAAAAACACTCCATGTGGCAAAACATTTTAAAGCAAGTAAAATTTTAGCTCCGGACATTTCCCGTAAATGAGAAATTGTTTGCATGTTTTTGATGAGTTTCGATTTGTCTATAAGATAATAGGGGGTTTTTATCATCATTTATTCATTCTTTTTTGAAGGATCTTATTGCCAAGATCAACGTTTAGTACAAAGAGTAACAGAATGTCTCAAGAAAAAAGAATCTTAAGAAAAGAATCTGTTTCTGTCTAGCAAGAGAAAGGCTTTCTGTAATTACTGTTGTTTATTATGTTGAGTTTTTTGTTATGAGTATGAAAAAAAAATTATATTATGCTTTAGCTTTTGTATTTGTTAGCATTTTTTTCATTATAACAACCACTCTTGTTAATTGGGGGCAAAATAGAAGTGACGCTAAAGCCAAACTGGTTACTCATACTTCTGTCCAAGATAGTTCGGTGCCTCTGATTTTTACGGGGCGTAGAGAACTTAATGGTTTCAAAGGTTATCGTCATTATCGGCGTGGTTATCGTAAATACAGTGATAATTGGTGGTATCCTGAAGTGGCATTTGTTACATCACCGCACTTAAGCACAAAAGGCGCATCATTAAAAGTTGTACCAGATGCTAAAAAAGTGTTTTTAACGTCTTCTTCGGAAAAATTAGAAAAAAAAGAGCCATGGATGCTTAAACAACATATTGAATCTTGCCGTGCGCGTTATCGCTCTTATAATAAAAATGATAATAGTTTTCAGCCTTTTCATGGGGGGCGTAGGCAGTGTTTATCACGCTTTTTTAAAGGATAGAAATTAAATAAAATTTTAATTGCTTCTTGTCGTGGGCGTTATTGTTCTTACAATAAAGAGAAGACTTGTGTGGTGCGCAGTATTTTCATGCAAGCATTGTTTTTTTTTAAAATTTAAATGCTTTTAAGTTTTATTAAATCTTATTATCATTAAGTGTGGAATGGGGGGGTGAGAATATAAGTTTTTGTTTTGTCGATGACAAAATATTAAGGTAAAATGGAGTTTAAAGAATGACAACACGGGAAGCAATGTTGGTATTGCTCGTTTTGCTTCCTTTTGGTGGAAGTGCTGTCATTGGCTTTTTTCGTTCGACAGCAAAAAATAATGAAGCGTGGTTTGCTGGGGTCGTCGCACTTTTCTGTCTTATTTTTACAATAATGCTTTATCCGGAAGTTCGCGGAAACCACATAGTGCGTTTAGATATTTCTTGGCTTCCAGAATGGGGAAGCGATTTGATTCTCCGCATAGATGGTTTGTCCTGGCTTTTTTGCTTGCTTATTACAGGGATTGGGCTGCTTGTTGTCATTTATTCACGTTATTACATAGATCCAGCGGATTCTGTACCGCGTTTTTTTTCCTTTTTTTTGGCCTTTATGGGATCAATGATAGGAATAGTTTTATCAGGTAATCTCGTCTTTTTGGTTGTTTTCTGGGAACTTACCAGTATTTTTTCTTTTTTGCTGATCGGCTATTGGTACCATAATGCAAGTGCGCGTGAGGGTGCGCGTATGGCTCTAACGATCACAGGTTTTGGCGGCTTTGCTCTTTTTATTGGAGTTTTATTGATTGGGTATACTGTTGGCAGTTTTGATTTGGATAAGGTGCTACAGTCTGGAGATATGATCCGGTCAAGTTCTCTTTATAGTCCTATCCTTATTTGTATTTTATTGGGAGGGTTAACAAAAAGCGCGCAATTTCCCTTTCATTTTTGGCTACCTAACGCGATGGCTGCTCCAACTCCCGTATCGGCTTATTTGCATTCGGCAACAATGGTAAAAGCGGGATTGTTTTTGCTTGTTCGTTTATGGCCTGTGCTCTCTGGAACAGAATCTTGGTTTTGGCTGGTTGGCTTTTCAGGACTCTCAACTCTTCTTCTAGGTGCCTATTTTTCCATGTTTCAGCAAGACTTGAAAGGACTGCTTGCTTACTCGACTATTAGTCATCTTGGATTAATTACAACACTTTTAAGTCTTGGTAGTCCACTTGCATGTGTTGCGGCGATCTTTCATATGGCCAATCATGCTACTTTTAAAGCTTCTTTATTTATGGCTGCTGGCATTATTGATCACGAGACGGGAACACGTGATATGCGTAAACTGTCAGGGCTTTATCGTTCTATGCCTATCACAGCAACTCTTGCTTTAGTTGCGAGTGCAGCGATGGCTGGGGTTCCTTTGTTGAATGGTTTTTTATCGAAAGAGATGTTTTTTGCTGAAGCTGTTGAAACGCATATGGAATCATGGCTCGATTGGATTGCGCCTTATGTGGCAACGCTAGCTAGTCTGTTTAGTGTGACCTATTCTATACGCTTTATTCATGGCGTTTTTTTAGGACCAAAGCCTGACAATTTACCCAAGACTCCCCATGAACCACCGCATTTCATGCGTTTACCAATGGAGCTTTTGGTGTTTATTTGTTTAGCGGTTGGTATTTTTCCTAATTTAACAATAGGACCTATTTTAGATAATGCGGTCGTGTCTGTTTTAGGACCAATGACAATTCCTTATAGTTTGGCTGTTTGGCATGGGTTTAACACTCCATTAGTGATGAGCTTTGTTGCATTATTAGGGGGCGGATTGCTCTATGCTGTTGGGCATCGTTATTTTTTATCCTGTGATGATGGGGCTCCTTTTTTCCGTCACTTAAAAGGACCGCGTATTTTTGAACGCATTCTCGTAATTATTTCTTGGAAATGGGCCCGTGCGGTGGAGTCTGCTTTGTCAACACGCCGTTTGCAGATCCAATTGCATTGGATTTTTTGGGTCTGTTTTGCCTTTGTTGGTCTTTTACTTTGGTGCGATGGTTTCATTCCAGTGGGGACATTACCGCTTTTTCCACTTGATATTCCTTTTCTCGCTCTTTGGCTGGTTGGCGGATTATGTGCGCTTTTAGTTGCTTGGCGAGCAAAGTTTCATCGTCTTGCTTCACTTATGCTTTTAGGGGGAGCTGGTTTGATGACTTGTGCAACCTTTTTATGGCTTTCTGCTCCTGATTTAGCAATAACACAATTGGTTGTTGAGGTTGTTACAGTCGTTTTATTATTGCTTGGTTTACGGTGGTTGCCTAAACGTTTGCATGACCCTGGGCCAGCTGCTGTTCATTTTTGGGTTCGCTTGCGTCGTTTCCGTGATTTCATCATATCCCTTGTAGGAGGTGCTGGTGTAGCATGGCTTTCTTTTGCAGTGATGACACGTCCCCAAGGTACAACGATTTCTGATTTTTTTCTAACGCATGCTTACTCAGATGCTGGTGGTCGCAATGTTGTGAATGTGTTATTGGTTGATTTCCGTGGTTTTGATACCATGGGAGAAATTGTGGTTTTGGGTGTTGTTTCCCTTACTGTTTTTGCACTCTTACGACGTTTTCGTCCTGCGCCTGAGAGTATTGATGCGCCTTTTCAACAACGTATCCAGAAAGCCTTTGATATAGCACAGCCTAATCGAAATGTGGGAGATACAGTATTGAATTATTTAGCTGTTCCTGCTGTTATTATGGGTTGGCTCTTTCCGATTATTATCGCTTTTGCTATTTATTTATTCATGCGAGGGCATGATCTGCCAGGAGGTGGATTTGTCGGTGGTATTACTTTGGCTATAGGATTTATTTTACAATATCTTGCACGCGATATTCGGTGGGTGGAAACGCATTTGAGAGTTTTACCTTTGCGTTGGATAGGCTTTGGTTTATTATTGTCAGTCGTAACGGGGATGGGCTCTTGGTTTTTTGGATATCCTTTTTTAACATCCTTTTTTCGATATATTCATCTTCCGTTAATTGGGAAAGTTCCCATGGCATCTGCTTTTTTGTTTGATTTTGGTGTGCTTTCTCTTGTGTTAGGAGCAACTGTTCTCATTTTAATTGCACTTGCACACCAGTCAATTCGGAGTTACCGAATCGGTAAGAAACCTATTTTAAAAGAGAAGGAAAATTAATGGAAATTGTTCTTTCTTTGGGTATCGGTGTTTTTGTCGGATCAGGTATTTGGCTTGTTTTGCGTCCACGTACTTTTCAAGTCATTCTTGGTTTGTCCTTGATCTCCTATGGTGTTAATCTTTTTATATTTTCAATGAGTAGACCGCGTAGTAATGCTGCTCCAATTGTTGATCCTACCACTGTTATTAATCCAGCTAATTATGTCGATCCTCTTCCACAAGCCTTGGTTTTAACTGCGATTGTGATTGGTTTTGCAACAACAGCTTTATTTTTAGTTATCTTGTTGGTTTCACGTGGTTTAACGGGTTCTGATCACGTTGATGGACGTGAGGTGCAATAATGGAAATAGGAGTGCATCATCTCCTTATTTTGCCTATTCTTTTGCCGTTAATCACTGGAGCACTTCTTCTTTTTTATGATGAACGTCGTGCAAGACTTAAATCATTCATCAGTCTTTCTTCTGCGGGACTGTTGGTCGTTACTGCCATTTTATTGATTATACGTACTCTTGAAATAGCACCGGCTTGCGATGTTTATCGACTTGGTAATTGGCCGTCTTCTTTTGGAATTGTTTTAGTCCTTGATCGCTTAAGCGCTATGATGCTTTTACTTTCCAGCTTGTTGGTGACTAGCGTGTTGGTTTTTGCGCGGGCTCATTGGTACAAAGCTGGTTCTCATTTTCAGTCACTAATGCAATTTTTTATGGTGGGGATAAATGGTGCTTTTTTGACTGGCGATTTATTTAATTTATTTGTGTTTTTTGAAGTTATGTTAACGGCTTCCTATGGGCTTGCTTTGCATGGTTCTGGTCAGACGCGCGTGCGTGCAGGGTTGCATTATGTTGTGGTTAATCTTGTTGCTTCATTATTTTTTTTAGTTGGTATAGCGCTCATTTATGGAGTCGTTGGTACTCTTAATATGGCCGATTTGGCTGTTAAAATAAAATATATATCTTCTACAGATATTGTTTTGTTCGAAATAGGTGTTGCACTTTTAGGTATTGCTTTTTTGCTTAAAGCGGGTATGTGGCCGCTTAATTTTTGGTTGGTGCCAACTTACAGTGCAGCAGCAGCGCCTGTTGGAGCTTCTTTTGCACTTTTGAGCAAGGTTGGTATTTATATTATTTTACGTTTAACGTTGCTATGGTTTGGTCCTGAAAGTGAATATTTTAACCATTTTGGTCATACAGTTTTGTTTTATGGTGGGCTTGCCACTATGATTATTGGTTTTATTGGAGTATTGGCGAGCCAAGTTTTGGTGCGTTTGGCAGCTTATAGCGTTCTTGTCTCTTCTGGCACATTGTTGGCTGCGATCGGGATAGGCAATGCAGCACTGACAGCAGGCGCACTTTTTTATATTGTTTCTTCAACTTTAGCACTGGGAGCTTTTTTTCTTTTGGTAGAGTTGGTAGAACGCTGTCAAGATGTGGCTGCTAATGTTCTTGCTGTCACAATGGAGGTGTATGGTGACGATGAAGAGGAGGAAGAAGATGAAGTTGGCATCTATTTTCCAGTAACCTTGGCAATTCTTGGAGCTTGTTTTGGTATCTGTGCCATTTTGATTATTGGATTGCCGCCTTTTTCTGGTTTTGTTGCTAAATTTATGATGTTCATGGCAATTTTAAACCACAGTAGAGAGGATTTTTCTGCTTCTCTTCCGGTTTACCAAGATTGGCTTTTTGTAGTTTTTGTCACTCTCTCTGGTTTTGCGGCTTTGATTGCATTGACACGAACGGGTATCCGAACTTTTTGGGTTTCTCTTGAAGGGCGTATTCCTCGTGTGCAAGTGATAGAATTTGCGCCTATTGCCGTTCTCCTTGCTTTGTGTTTTCTTATAACAATTGTAGCCAGTCCTGTTAGTCATTATATGTCTGAAACTGCTAAGACTTTGTATGAACCTCAAAACTATATTGGGAGCGTTTTAACGGATTTTTCTCTCGAAAATAGGGAGATAAGTAAATGAATCGTTTTTGTCCTTCCCCTTTTTTCAGTGGTGTCATTGTCCTTATGTGGCTTATTTTAAATGGTTTTAGTTTAGGGCAATTGCTTTTAGGGATTTTAACCGCTTTGTTTTGTGGTTGGATGATACGGCTTCTGGAGCCGGAGAAGGTTGTTATTAAAAGCTGGAGTGCGGTTTTTCGTCTCGTTTTTCGAGTATTTATAGATTCTATATTCTCAAATGTTTCGGTGGCTTGGTTTGTTTTAACAAAAAGGTCTCGAGAGCAGAAATCTGGTTTTATTGTAGTACCTCTTCTGCTTCATAATCGCACTGCTTTGGCTATTTTAGCATGCATCCTTTCGGCAACCCCTGGAACTGCTTGGGTTGCCTATAATAGTAAAAAGGGTGAACTTTTGCTTCATGTCTTAAATTTAAAAAATGGATATGATTACAAACAGTTGATCAAACAACGGTATGAGCAATTGCTTTTGGAGATTTTTTTATGAGTATGGTGATTCTTTATTGGGGGCTTTTCTTTTCACAGTTTTTTTTAAGTTTAGCGGTGATTTTCGCGCTGTTTCGGTTGATTCGTGGTCCACGGGCGCAGGATAGAATTGTTGGTTTGGATGCCCTTTATATAACCACTATTCTTTTGTTTCTTACATTCGATATTCGTTCAGGAACAACCACTTATTTTGTTGCAGCTCTCATTATTGGATTGTTGGGATCTGTCTCAAGCATCGCTTTGGCGAAATTTCTTATGCGGGGGGAGATTATTGAATGAAAGATGATATATCGCTTGTGGTTGCTATTGCTATCACAGTTTTCTTAATATTAGGGTCTGGATTGACATTGATCGCAACGATAGGTTTGGTGCGTTTTTCCAATTTTTATAAGCGTTTGCATATGCTTTCAGTATGTACGAGTTGGGGCGTTGGTAGTATTCTTATTTCTTCATTTCTTTATTCAATATTTGTGGACCATTATTTTGTTTTTCATGAAGTGTTGCTGATGTTTTTTTTGTTTTTAACAGTACCGGTAGCTTCTATGTTGCTCTCACATACAGCAGCTTATCGACATCATTCAGAAGAACAGTCAGAAAAACCGCTGGCTCTTTTATTACACAAGACGGAGGAAAAGTTACCCACGTCAGAAGGAACATCAAGAGATGAGAGCCAGCACGGTTCTTGAAATGTAAGAATCTTCCTTATTCTGTGCTTTTTTCTTCTACACAGTGGATGGGCTTTTCTTCTTTTGGATCATTAATAAGATCGTAAAATATGGCTTCATTTTTAGTTATCCACCAAATGTATTGTCCACCCACATATTTTCCTCCAGAAGCGGCAATTACATTAGAACCAACGATGCGCTTACCGTTCCATTTTAAATCAACAAGCGCAATATTGCCAGCATTATAATAAGTTGCTTCAACATACTCTTTGCTTGTTCCCATATCGCATTGATAGGAGATGGTCTCTGTTGTTGGTTCTGGATTATCTGGTACTTCAATGACTAAAGAACTTGCTAATGCATTAATTGAACCGAGGAGGAGCACACTTAAAGTAATGAAAAATTGTTTAGTAAAAGAAATTTTTTTCATAATATTTCCCGTGTTATTTAAAATAATAATGTTGACTCATCTTTACAGAGGATAGGTTTTTTTTCTTCTGGATCCTGAGCAAGGTCATAAAGCGTGACTTCTTTGTTCTTCTCCCACCAGATGTACTGAGCTCCTGCAAATTTTGCTCCTGTTGCCGCGATGACATTAGCAGCAATGACACGATCACCGTTCCATTTGAAATCAACCAACGAAATATTGTCAGCATTAAGATAGACTGCCTCTACGCGCTCTTTACCTGTTTCAGTATCACACTGATAGGTAATGGTCTCTGTTTTGGGCTCTGGATTGTCTGGTACTTCAATGATTAAAGAACCAGCTAAGCTATTGTTTGAGCTGAAGAGTGATAAACTTAAAGCGGTGAAAAATCCTAAAATGTGCAAAGTTTTTTTCATGATGCTTCCCTATATTCCTAATATTGTGCACAAAGAATAATTTGACTGATACGATGGTGTCTACGGCAGGATTCGAACCTGCGACCCCAGGATTCATACCACTTCGATTTTCACCGCCAGCCTTATCGGCTGTTTGTGGTCTGGACTGTCTCTTCACCTTGAAGCTTTTGCTCTTTAGGTGCTGCCCGTTCAGTCTCTACACCTTTCTCTCATTTGAAAAGAGACTTGGCTCGGGATTGGCATATAGTCGCCCATGAAGCTTTCCCCGAATTTGAGCAGATTCACTTTGAGGATTTCTCCTCAAAGTGCCCAATTTCTTTAGGAATCCTGTGCTCTATCCTACTGAGCTACGCAGACATCATCATATTTAATCTTTAATAGAAGTATAAAAACGAATCAATTATATTCAATATGAATTAACGAATTTCTGTTAATTTTTGTTCCAAAAAGGATAAAACTGCATCTGGTGAAACATTTTTTGCAATAAATGATTGGCCAAGTCCGCGTGTTAATATGAAAGTCAAATTGTTTTGCGAAACTTTTTTATCTTGGGCAATGAGAGTCATTAAAGTTTCAGCATCTGGTAGAGACCCTGGGATATCCTTTAATTGTGTAGGCAATCCTATAGATTTGAAGTGCGCTTCAATGCGTTGTGTAAGCGTGGGGCTTATTAAATTTAATTGAGCAGAGAATTGATGAGCTAGAATTATCCCAATTGCTACACTTTCGCCATGGATTAAACGGTTGGAGTCATAAGCGGTTGCTGTTTCAAGCATGTGTCCAAATGTATGGCCGAGATTTAAGAGTGCGCGCTCTCCCGTTTCGTACTCATCACGTGCTACAATGGCAGCTTTAAATTGGCATGAGCGAACAATGGCCTCTGTTCGCATAGGGCCGTTAGAGAAAATTTTCTGCCCATTTTTTTCAAGCCACTCAAAAAAGTCAGGTTGGTTAATGAGACCGTATTTTACTATTTCTGCGTAGCCAGCGCGAAATTCACGCGGTGGCAGGGTATCAAGAAGACACGTGTCAGCAATAACGCATTGTGGTTGATAAAAGGCACCAATAAGATTTTTGCCATATTGGCTATTGATTCCCGTTTTTCCACCAACAGAAGAATCAATTTGTGCAAGAAGCGTTGTGGGCATTTGAATGAAGTTCATGCCACGGCGGATTATACTTGCCGCAAATCCTGCTAGATCACCAATGACACCACCGCCAAAAGCAATAACACAGTCGCCTCTTTCTAAGCGTGCAGCAAGAATTTGATCGATAACAACTTGCAGGGTTGAAAATGATTTTGATTGTTCTCCCGCTTCTACAATAATAGGGACAGTATGAATTTTATTTTTTGTTAATTCTGCTTGCAATATCTCCAAATGAAGGGAAGCAACATTTGTATCTGTAACAAGTGCCAAGCGCGTTTGATGAGGATCTTTTTTATTAAGAGCATGTTTAATTTGTGAAGCAGCTTGTGTAATCAGACCCGGACCAATGATGATATCGTAACAGTGTTTGTCCAGTTTAACAGTGACGGTTTTGGTTTGCATGCTGGTTATCCCTATTGTTAATTTCTGTGTATAGGTAGTGCTGTACGGATCGTATAACATTTTGTGCTACGGTATGACGGCTTTCTTTATGACTGTTAATTGTTAAGTTTGCCTTTGCATAGATAGGATAACGCTGTTCCATGAGTTTTTGCATGGTTTCTTTAGGATTGGCTGTTTGAAGCAGGGGACGTGTTGGGTGCTTTGAGACACGTTGCATGAGGATATCAAGATCGACTTTTAGCCATATGGATATACCATTTTGGTGAATGGCTTTTCGGATATTTTCATTTATGTAGGCACCACCACCTGTTGCTAAAACAAGGGGACTTTTTTTCATGAGGTTTAGAATAACACGCTGTTCAAGAGCACGAAATTCGGATTCACCATAAATTTCAAAGAGTTCCGTGATTGTCATTTGTGCAGCTTTTTCAATTTCTTGGTCAGAATCATAAAAAGGTAAACGAAGCATGGTGGCGACGCGTTTTCCGATCACTGATTTGCCTGCCCCCATAAGACCAACAAGGACAAGTGCTCTTTTATCAAGGGACGATAAGAGCTGATTCTTTATTTGTGTTATGGGGACGCGTTTTTGTCGATTGCTTTTCATAACTTTATTTCGGCATTTATCCATCTTAAAGTCAATTCCTGTTAATCTTTGTGAGGCATAATACGAGATAGAATATTTTTGGGTAGGTTATTGTCTTATGCCAACATTGACTAGATTTTTGATGATTCTTTTCATTTTGCTTTCTGTTCTTTTCATTATAATGGGTGCTCTTGTGGTTTGGGTTGAACCAGTAACTGTGGATATGTACATTGATGTTCCCTTGAATTCATGGAATCTTTCTACGGAAGCGAATCAATGAAATGAAAAGTGGTGCTGTGATAGATCATTTTCTTGAGATGATGAGTGCGGAGAGAGGGGCTTCGTCTCATACGCTTGCGGCTTATCAGCATGATTTGCAGTGGGCACAAGACGAATTGTCTTCACACTCTGTTTCGCTTTTTTCAGCACAAAAAGAAGATTTAATTACTCTTTTGTCACTTATGCATACTTTTGGTTTTGCGGCATCGTCGCAAGCGCGCCGTTTATCAACTTTGCGTCAGTTTTATCAATTCCTTTATGCTGAAGGGTTGAGAGCAGATGATCCCTCTCATGATATTGATGCACCTCGTCAGAGGCGTCCTTTGCCCAAAATCATGAGTGAAGATGCAGTGATAAAATTGCTTGATTTTGCGGAGTTAGAAGTCAACCAAGCAGACTATGGGTCCAAAGGTTATTTCCGTGCACTGCGTCTTCAGCTATTGATTGAAATGCTTTATGCAACAGGGTTACGTATTAGTGAGTTGGTGAGTCTGCCGGTTCAGTCTGTTCGAAGAAATGAATACAGCGTTTTGGTTCGTGGTAAGGGCAAAAAAGAACGAATGGTGCTGTTATCAAAAAAAGCATGCCAAGTTCTTTCACAGTGGTTAAATTTGCGTGATCAGGGAAAGGACGCTACGAGTTCTTATCTTTTTCCTGCGCATTCCGAGACAGGATATATTGCTCGTCAAGTCGTTGCACGAGAGTTGAAAAATCTCGCTAGAAGAGCAGGGATAGGAAGTGATAGCTTTTCTCCCCATGTGTTGCGTCATGCTTTTGCTAGTCATCTTTTGCAAAATGGTGCTGATTTGCGTGCCGTTCAACATTTGTTAGGTCATTCTGATATTGCTACCACTCAGATTTATACCCATGTGTTGGAAGAGGGACTTTATCGTTTAGTCAATGAGCATCATCCACTTGCCGATGAGCAAAAGGCTCGTTAAAGAAAAGGTGATGTTTTTGAAAAAGACTTTATAAAGCAAATTATAAGTGTATAAGTGACACTGAATGAGTTGACACAAATGTATAATTATCTTGATTTTGAAAAACCAGTTGCTGATCTTGATGGGAAAATTCTTGAATTAAAAAAAATTTCTCAGGAAAAAGGCAGTCTTGATATGAGTGACGAGATTGCTCGTCTTGAAACGCGTTCCCAAACAGCGTTGCGCGATATTTATAAAAAATTATCGCCGTGGCAAAAAACACAAGTCGCTCGTCATCCGGATCGTCCCCATTTTATGGACTATTCTAAACGCCTATTGAGTGACGTTACGCCTTTGGCCGGAGATCGCAAGTTTGCTGAAGATGAGGCTATTCAAGCGGGGTTTGCACGCTTTAAAGGTGAGGCCGTTGCTTATATCGGTCAAGAGAAAGGTCACGATACGCAAACACGTTTGCGCTATAATTTTGGTTCTGCGCGTCCAGAAGGCTATCGTAAAGCTGTACGTATTATGGAAATGGCTGACCGCTTTGGTTTGCCACTCCTCACTTTTATTGATACAGCAGGTGCTTATCCTGGGGTAAGCGCTGAAGAACGTGGGCAAGCGGAAGCAATTGCTCAATCAACAGCTACAACTTTGCGTTTGAAAGTTCCTGTGGTTTCCGTTGTTATTGGAGAAGGCGGTTCTGGAGGGGCGATAGCAATCGCGGCTGCCAACAAAGTTTATATGTTGGAGCACGCAATTTACTCTGTTATTTCACCAGAAGGAGCAGCTTCTATCTTATGGCGTGATCCAGCTCGTGCAAAAGATGCTGCAATGAATATGCGTATTACCGCTCAAGATTTGTATCGCTTAAAGATTATTGATGGCATTATTTCGGAACCTTTAGGGGGAGCGCATCGTGGCAAAGAGATTGTCATTGATGCAACGGGTGATGTTATTTCAGAAGCTTTAAAAGCTATGGCTGGAAAAGATGGTCAAGTGCTTAAACAAGAGCGAAGGGAAAAATACCTTCAAATTGGTCGATCTCTAACATAGGTTATTTTTTGTGAGGGGTGTTGGATTGGAGTTTTATTCGATGACATTTAGCAGATTCCTTGCTGTGTGTGTGTTGTTTGTAATGGGACTATTGACAGCATGTGAAGGAAGATTACCAGCCTCTATTCGCGCTAAAGTTGAGCAGCCGTTGCCGCAAGAAATCAAAAATAGAATGGTTCTGTATGATATAGATCCCTATGCACCGATTATGATGCGGTTTTTTAAGGAAGAAAATCTTGCTGAAGTTTGGAAGCAATCTCGTTCAGGACCTTTTATCTTGGTTGCTCGCTATGGCATTTGCAAATGGTCTGGTAAGCTTGGACCTAAATATAAAGAAGGGGATCTTCAGACACCAGAGGGTTTTTATACTATTAGCGCAAACCAAATGAATCCTTATTCAAAATATTATCTCTCTTTTAATATAGGATTTCCTAACCTTTATGATCAGGAAAATGGTCGCACAGGAAGCAATCTTATGGTGCATGGTTCTTGCTTTTCCGCAGGTTGTTATTCTATGAGTGATAAGAACATGGCTCAGATTTATGCGTTTGCACGGGATGCTTTTAAAGGAGGACAAAGAGAGTTTCAGTTGCAGGCTTTTCCTTTCCGCATGACCAAGGATAATATGTCACGTCATAGCAAGAATCCTCATTATCAATTCTGGGTTATGCTTAAGAAAGGTTATGATTTTTTTGAAAAAAATCGTCAACCTCCAACTGTTGAGGTTTATGGAAAACGTTACGTTTTTAATCGCGATATTGATAAAAATTCAGTTTCTCTAATGCAGTGAGTGTTATTGTATCCTACAGCACCGTAAACACTATCACTTAATAATGGTGATACAGGATATGCAAAAACTTTGCACATAAGGTGTTTAAGTGAGTAGTCAATATTTTAAAGCGCAGAGTTTTTTCATAGAGCTTTATGTAAGTAAATCATATGAAGTGGGAAGCCAAGAGGAATTTTCTCAAAGAAGTTGGATTGTTTGCACATCGTTACTGGTATCAATCTTCGTTTTTAGTGAAGAGTAAGTTAACATGAAATGTACCTCTCTTTTTATTTCTTTCAAAGAGTTTTATTCTTTTATGCTGTAAAATAGTCGTGCTGTTATATAAGATACATTCACATATTTTAAAATGCGATATTGCCTCTGTCTGATTTTGGTTTTTTTCTTAACAGGGATTTTGATTTCAATTAGCTTGAGTAAACATAGAGTTGAGCAGAATATTTTAGAACCAAGAATTTGGCCAATCGGTCTGTGAAATGAATCATATGAAGTGGTTTGCAGATGAAGCGCATTTAGAGAGAAAACAATCTGTTTGCAGATTGATGGGTATTAAATTTTTTATCCTAACAATTTGATTTATAATGATAATTTAGTGTTATTCAAGTTAAATTAGAACCCTGAATACCGTAAGATTCTCTCATTTCAAAGCCGTTCCATGTTGAATAAATTAAAACCATTTTCTTGCACGTTACAAGCGGGGATAACCGCGTGGGTGAAACTGTGCAAGAAAGACTAAAATGCTTTTTACAAACCGTCTCAAGTACCAAGGGCTTGTTTCAACATTGGGAATTAGCAAAGTGTGTAATGGTGCCGGTTTGCTTCTTTAAAAGCATAAAGATGGTGGTGCCAATGAATTTAATATTATATCATTGAAGGGGAGAAAAAATTAAAATTTTATTCCTGGAATGACCAGAGGATTTTCTAAGAGAGCTGTTTTGTCTGCAGTATCTATTGCTGGTTTATTAAAAAAAGCATTGAGGAGCTTTTGTATTGCGTCTTTTTCAACACCATCGGCAATGATGACAAAACGTGTTTGTTTTATTCCTTTTGGCCATGCCGGCAATCTTATGGGAGGATGAAAAAATGTTTGTACGCCATGTAATACAAGTGGGCGATAAGGGTCATCACGCAATGCGATAATTGCTTTAATACGTAATAATTTTGTACCATAACGCTCTTGTAGGAGATCTAAAAAAGCTTCAATTGTGGCGTAATCAACAGGACCCTCACAGTTTAGTGAAAAGGTACGAATGGTTTTATGGGGGGTATGATCATGTGGGGTAGTCGTAAGATTTTGTTTAAGTTTTGTATTTTCTACTTTTTCATCCCATAATCTGTTATTTATTAATAGATTTGAACAGAAATCTTTAGAATGGGCGTCAATGATTTGTGCTGTAGGATTCATTGTTTTAAGTGTGCTAAGGAGTGCATCTGAAAGCGTTTGTGGGTCTCTAAGATCTGTTTTGGTGAGAATGATTTTATCAGCAAATATTAATTGTTTATATATTTCAGGATAGCGCTTACATATGGAAAGTGGACTTAATGTATCAAATGTTGCAAGAACAGCATTTATGGACAATGTTTGAATAAACAATGGGTGGCTTAAAAGTATTTGTAAAATAGGGGCGGGATCAGCCATCCCTGTGGTTTCAATGATAATATGATGGAGTTGTTTGATCTGTCCTGTCTGAACGCGATTTATTAAATCAATTAATGTGTCGATGAGATCACTGCGTAAATTACAGCATAAGCAACCATTGGCAAGCTCAATAATTCCTTCTGTCGTTTTTTCAACCAGAAGGTGGTCAATACTGATTTCGCCGAATTCATTGATGATAACAGCACATTCTGTTAGAAGAGGGTCTTGTAGCATACGGTTGAGCAAAGTTGTTTTGCCAGAGCCTAAAAAACCCGTAATAAGCGTGAGAGGGATGCGCTTTATTTTCATGTTAATCATCAATCATAGTTTTGTTTTTAAAAAATATATCTCAGTATGTCTAAGCAATTTATAATGATGTCCGTGAGGGATATAATGGTTAATCCCCCATGAAATCCATTGTACCACTATCTTTACGCTTATAAAGGTAGGTGCACGTGGGTATATTATACACTTTTAGCGTCAATGTTATGATAATTTTTGGTTCTTGAAAGGACTTATAGGAAGGATTTTTATTCCTGGTTTTAATTATTTTATCTACATGTTCATCCACCTTGTGGCGCGCAAGAGACTGGTTTTATTGATTCAACAAATACAGATTTGAAATGAGAGAATCTTACAATACTTGTGGTTTTGACATAAGGTACAAAATAATTAATTATCATTATAAATCAAAGTATTATAATTAATTGTAGATTATGATTTATGGCTTTTTATAGAATGGTTTGCGTGCCTTTTATACGGAATATAGGGTTTTCTTAGTGGTTTTACTGTCATTTTAGGTGTTTGTGGCGTATGAATGAGGTGTACTGATAAAGGATGAGAAAAAGAAGGTGGAGCAGTGATAAAAGGTGAGGTGAGAATAATATTTCCTTGATCATCATATGAATTTGCATGCATTTTTATGGCTTCAGGTGTGCATGTTTGTTGTCTCATATTGTTGGCTTGTGTTATGTTGCTCCCATAAGGTTTTAATGTTGCTAGTGTTAATTGGGGGCTTCCTTGGTGCAAAAATCCTATTTCAAGAAGTTGTGCAGCTTTTTCCTCTCTTTCACTTATGTTGTTAGCACCTAGAATGACAGCAATAATTGTACGTTTATTGCGGGTGGCTGAGGCAACAAGATTAAAACCAGAGGCACAAATAAATCCTGTTTTCATACCGTCTATCCCATAAAAACGGCCAATGAGGTTGTTTGAGTTATGTTGGATTTTTCGATTATTACCAAAATCAATGGCTGGAATAGAAAAATAATGAGCATATTGTGGAAATTCTCGACGTATTTGAACGGCTAAAAGAGCAATATCGCGTGCCGTGGAGTAGTTTTGAGGATCTGGTAAACCACTTGCGTTCGCAAAATGGGTGCCAAACATGCCTAAACGTTTAGCTTCGCTATTCATTTTACGTACAAAATCTTTCTGTGAACCCGCAACAGCTTCACTCATGGCAATGGCTAAATCATTGGTAGATTTAACCATGGTGATACTTAAGGCTGTATCAAGTGTGAGTACAGAACCAGCTTTATAGCCTGAACGATATGAGGGAGCTTTTGCGGCGTATTCGCTGATGGTGATATGTTTGTTTGGTGAAACTTCCCCTCGGCTCATGGCACGAAAAATAACATAAGCGGTCATTAATTTTGTCAAGGAAGCAGGATACCAACGCTCAAAAGCTTGATTATGTTTTAAGATACGCCTCGTTGTAACATCAACAGAAATAAAAGGCTGCGCTAGAGCAACAGCGCTGGATAAACTCAAAATCACAGAAAAAAATAAATTATAGAAGAGACGTCGCATTAATTTAAATCTAGTTCCCTCTTATTCGTTATTTAGAATTGTTTTAATGTAGCACACAAAGCATTTAAGTCTAGGATAGGAAGGAAAGATGGTTAATTGCTGTATCCGTTGTGTCTGTGGGATAAAAACCAATTCTCATTTTTATTTTCCCCTTGAATTTGGTTTGATGACTTAAGTATCTCAAGAAATACTTTTTAAATAATGAAGATTGTACAAGATTTCAGGCTCTTGGAGGGATTGAATTTCTCAGAAAGGAATGAATCTGCATAATCATGCATTTTTCTTGCTCTCCTGTTAGGATAGCCCTTGGCACTTGAGACGGTTCGTAAAAAGCATTTTAATCTTTTCTTGTATCGTTTTATTCACACAGATATCCCCGCTTGTAATGTGTAAGAAAATGATTCTAATTGATTCAACCTAGAATAGATTTGAAATGAGAAAATCTTACGGTATTCAGGGTTCTCATTCAAGTTGAATAACGCTAAAACATCCTTATAAATCAATGAGATGTATGTTATTTAAATGATTTTAAAGAGAGGAAGAATTCTTTTTCAAAAAAATTTACACATTGATCATTTCTTATCATGTACAAGTGTTTTACAATTTTAAATTAGAAAGTTTGAAGTATCTTTCTTATATTTTTTTCCCTATACTCCGCTCAATATACAAAGTTATGCATTATTCTTATCAATCAGTGCATTGTTTCATGTTGATTTAGTTTTTGAAGTTTCTGAACAGCGTATGGTGGCATAGGAGGAGGGGTAGGGTCTTGAGCTGCTAAGAGAAGCAGTTCATCACACGCTTTTTCAGTTTTTTGGACAAGTTGATCTAGAAAATCACGTTTGCTTAAACCAGCCTCTATCGGGGGAAGAATACGGACACGAATTGTTCCGGGATAGCGGCGAAAATTATTGCGTGGCCAATATAAACCCGCATTGTGTGCAATAGGGACAACTTGAAGTCCTAATTCATTATAGAGCGCGACAATTCCTGACTTATAATCTGGTTCTTGACCGGGTTGTCGGCGTGTTCCTTCGGGAAAAATCAAGATTTGGCGCCCTTGTTTTACTTTCTCTTTTGCTTTTTGTATAATCATTTTTAAGGCTTTGATGGGTGTTGTGCGGTTAATGGGGATAATTTGCGTTTTTGCCATATACCAGCCAAACAATGGAATCCACATCAATTCACGTTTTAAAATGAGAGTGGGATCATCAAAATAAGGAACAAGACTGAAAGTTTCCCAAGCCGATTGATGCTTTGGAGCAATGATATAGGGTCCTTTGGGAAGATTTTCTAAACCTTCAATCTCATAACTTGTGCCTGCGATGTATTTTTGCAAAAAGAGTGTAACGCGCGCCCATGTTTTAGGGACAATCCATGCCTTTTTGCGGGGCATTAAAAAATAAACGGGAGCGTAAAGAATCATTTGTATGAAAGTTGTTGTATAAAAAGCGAACGTAAAAAGAATAGAACGAAGGATAAGCACTACATTTTCCATTTTATATCTATAAGAAGACTTCATATATAATATAATTCACATGAGAAAACATCTTCTTTATGTTTTTTCAAGCATCTATTTTTTCGGTAACTCATTTTCCGATATTTAAAAACAGAAGGAAAGAGGTTAATGGAATTACAAAAAGATAAACTTTTTATTCCACGGATTTTATCTATTGCGGGAACAGATCCTTCTGGTGGCGCTGGAATGCAGGCGGATTTGAAGGTTTTTTCAGCTATGAAAACTTATGGTATGAGTGTGGTTACAGCTGTTGTTGCACAAAATACTCAGGGTGTGCGTTCTTTTCAGGCATTAGATGCTTCTTTTGTTGCAGATCAAATTGATTCTGTTTTTGAGGATATCCATGTTGATGCCGTTAAAATTGGTATGGTTGCAAATGCTCAGATTGCACAGGTTATTGCAGAACGTCTTGCTTATCATAAAGCGCGTTTCATTGTTTTTGATCCGGTTATGGTTGCAAAAAGTGGTGATGTTCTTTTAAAGTCTGATGCAATTGAAATTATGCGTGATGTTCTTGTGCCGATGTCAACTTTGATCACGCCAAATTTGCCTGAAGCTGCACTGTTATTGGGGCGTGAAGTGCAATGGTCTTTAGAGACTATGTATCAATATGCTCCACGACTCTTGGCGCTAGGGTGTCATGCAGTTTTGTTAAAAGGGGGACATTTGAATACGCTGACCAAAAATAGTACAGAAAATTACGATTGTTCTAGTCCAGATCTTTATTGTGATTGTGAAAACCTTGTTATACTTGAAGCCTCTCGTCTTTCAACTACTCATGATCATGGGACAGGGTGTACCATTTCTGCTGCCATTGCAGCTCTGTTACCTACCCAACCTTTGGATTGCGCTGTTAAACAAGCAAAAGATTATTTGCATGGCGCTTTAACTGCCTCAGATGCTTTAAAAGTAGGGAAAGGGCGAGGGCCGCTTCATCATTTTTATGCATTATGGAAAGATTAATACAACGGTTGATAGTGAAAAATCTTCACTCTATGAATTTGTTTCGTCATTATATGATGTTTTGGACTTATGACTGATAAATGTTAGCGTATTGTAGCTTAACAGTTATTTTGTATTAAGAAGGATAAGAAAAAATGTTATAATTTGCTTCTTTTATATATTTTTTACGATTAATCTATCCTGTTTTAGAGGCAATTTTGAGTATAAAAAAGAGAGCAAGGAATTGTAAAATCAGGATTTGATAGCAAAAAGAGTAGAGGGAAAGACCTTTTACAAGGCGATATTAAAGCTAGCGGATCCACTATATTCGCTGTTTCTTATATTGGTGGCAAAACAGCCATTCAACCGATTGCACAATTTGCGGGGGCTTCTCCTGTAAATTCATCTGCGAGAGAGCAAAGAGACAAAGACCGTTCCCCCATCACACACAATCAAAATGTCACGGTACATGTTAATGGTGCCCGTGATCCTGTTGTCACTGGTCGTGCGGTTGCCCATGCTTTGCAACGGGCACGCGCTAATGCGCTGCATGGCGGGACAGAGTAATGATACAATCAAGGAGAGGGCGTCTATGAGAGATTCTTTGCTGATGTTAGGTCCACATCTCTTTTACGTGGACTGGCTAAATTTCCAATCCTTTGAAGAAGAGTTTTCTGCCTCATGGGTTTGTATGGAGCGTTTTGGCAAGGCACCCAGTTTGCAATTTACCGGCTATGGCAATGATGCAAAGACCATTCATGGAGTTTGGTTTCCAGAAGAATTTGGTGACCGGGTAGCGATAGATGCCATCACTACAACTATTCGAAGAGCAAAGCCTGTCCAGATGCTTCGTTGGATTAATGATACGACCTATAGTGTCCTTCTCCATGGACNAGGCACCCAGTTTGCAATTTACCGGCTATGGCAATGATGCAAAGACCATTCATGGAGTTTGGTTTCCAGAAGAATTTGGTGATCGGGTAGCGATAGATGCCATCACTACAACTATCCGAAGAGCAAAGCCTGTCCAGATGCTTCGTTGGATCAATGATACGACCTATAGTGTCCTTCTCCATGGATCCGTAGTAATCACCACGATCAATAAAGACCATGACTATATCAGTCGCTCTGGTCAATCCCAGCGCATCCGCTATTCCATTACGCTCTTGCCCTTTTTTAATGGCGGAAAACCACAAGGACAATACCAAGAGGGACAATATCAAATGGGGTATTACCAAGAGGGACAAACTCTATGAAGATACCAGAAAAACATGTTGTTGTAGAGCTAGAGGATATGAGCCTCGATCTCCTTTGCTTTCACCATGTCATGGCTGTGTTAGGGGACCGTTCTCAAGTTGGGGGACTAAACNGCTCTGGTCAATCCCAGCGCATCCGCTATTCCATTACGCTCTTGCCCTTTTTTAATGGCGGAAAACCACAAGGACAATACCAGGTGGGACAATACCAAGTGGGACAAACTCTATGAAGATACCAGAAAAGCATGTTGTTGTAGAGCTAGAGGATATGATTCTTGATCTTATCTGCTTTCACCATGTCATGGCAGTGTTCAGAGACCGCATCCAAGTTGGGGCACTAAACGGTTATTTAGAAGCCACACTGGAAGCCAATCCAGAGATTGCCAAATATGGTGTGTTTTTATCGCGGGGCTTAAAGGTCATTCTGCCTGAATTTGTGTTGTCTAATCCTCAAAGCATGGTGAAGCGGTTATGGGATTAATGCGTACACACCCTTTTATTGCGGTCAAGGTGGGAGACAAACCTGTTCATGAGGTTTTTTACCAGCGTCTTTTAACCGCAACGATTACGGACCATGCCGGTAATGAAGCCGATACATTTGAAGCAGAGTTTGACGATAGTGGCAATGATTTAGAGGTTCCCTCAAGCAACAGTGCGCTACAGGTGATCTTTGGCTATGAGAACAGCATCAGTGCCTTTATGGGGTGTTTTGTTGTGGAGTCAGTGGTCAGTTGTGGTGGCAGTGATGGAGAAATCTTGCGCCTTTGTGGCAAAAGTGCCTCGATGCGTAAAGAGCTAAAAGAACAGGTGAGTGAACATTTTGACCACAAAACTGTTGGTGAGATTGTTGAGACACTTGCCAAACGCCATGGCTATCAAGCAAAGGTCAGTCCCCAGTTCACTCAACAAACTTTGCCTTATGTGATTCGTACAGATCAATCGGCTGTTGATTTTTTAACTCGCCTTGCCGATCGCATGCGGGCGCGTTTTTTAATCAAAGACAATAAGTTTTTGTTTTTAAGCGGAGATAACTTACCAGCACTCGAACTTCATAAGCACGACTGTTCCAACTGGGAATTTACATTAGAGCCACGTACGCAATATGGCACCATTGAAGCTTCTTATTTTGATCGCTCAAAAGGGCAGCAATGCCAAGTCAAACATC